>JAGFJK010000113.1 GCA_024102795.1 Pirellulaceae bacterium | reverse complement strand
CAGCGGGCTGACGCCCGCCGCTCGCCGGGCCGCTGGCCGGGAAAGGGCGGCACGGCTTGAGCCGATTTGCCGCTGAAACGGTTTATCCTGCCTGCTTCACCGAAGCAAAACATTCTGTGTAGATTGCCGATAGTACGTGTGCGGAAAGCACAACCCACGCCGCGCGGCAGTGCCGCAAGGCGGATCAAGTGTCATCCTCTACCAAAGATGCACCAGGGAAGGGAAACCATACGCGATGAGGAACCTGATCAAGCAATTCGAAGATCTGGAGCAGATGCGGGAATACGTGGAAGAAACGATTTGCGCTCAAAATGAACTGGAAGTGGGAGTTTTTCCCATTTCCGAACGGGTCTTGCTGCGGGGCGGCGCCCCGTGCGGGATCTACTTCTGCCTGTTTGGCCCTCGCGAAGTGCGTCTTTCGGCGATCTGGGACACCCAGCGGAACACGGTCTTGTTCTACGGTTCATCGGGGGACCGTCTGGCCACCGTCCAGCTCGGCTCGCCCACGTCCCTCGCGTCCTGATCCAGCACCGGACCTTGTGCCGGATCGGAAACCGGTGTTGACCGCCGGATCAGGGTGCTGTACAAAGATGCACATGTATTCAAAAAAACACTTACACGGAGGGCCGTCGGATGTTGGTGCTGTCACGCAAAGAAAGCGAACGGATCAAGCTGGGTGACTCGATTGTTCTGACCGTGGTTCGCGTGTCGGGAGACAAGGTGCGCATCGGCATCCAGGCGCCGCCCGACCTTCTGGTGCTGCGCGGCGAGTTGGAGCGGTTCGAGCAATCCGAAGAAGGGGTGCCGGTCGTCAATTGAGGCGCCGGCGGAACGAAACGCGGCCACGCTGGAACCACCTGGACCAGCCCTGAACCAGGCCGATCAGCCCTGAACCAGGCCGAAAAGTAGAGCGAGGACGTCCCCAGGGGGCGTCCTCGCTTTGCTTGATGCCAGAAGTCTTCCGCCAGCCGGTATTCGGCTCATTCGCGGGGACGGACGGCGCCGGTCAAACCGGAGTAGTCCGTCCGGTCTTTTTCGTGCCACAGCGGCAGGCCCAACTCGACGCGGCGCCGCAGTTCATCGATCTTTTCCTGGGAGCCGGCGGGAGCTTCCGTGGGCAGGAACTCCATCGTGGCCTCCGGATTGAAGTCCTCGTCGTGGCCATACTTCAGGATGGCTTCGAAAACATTCTGTACCTTCTTCATTGTCTTGCAATTCCTCCTGCGGCGAAGTAGAACCGCCCCGTCGACTTCCCCATCTTGTGTCTGGGTCCGCTTCCAGTTACCTCGACCAAGGAACATCCCGGCGAGTCCGAACCGAAGCTTTCGGGGCTACTGGTAAGTGAGCAAAAGTAGTTTCTGCAGCAAAAAGCAACGCGCCTGCCGGCGCCGAGATGGTGGGAGAGAGTCTACGGTCGGCAGGTGGCGGGAGTGATCAACGTCTGGCAAAGCACGTAATTATTGTCGTTCCCTCCAGATTGTCAAGCTTTTCAAAATTCCATGGCCTGGATCCAGCGTTCGATTGAGCTGCCCGCCCACAGTAGGGGCTTCCATTTGATCACTCCGCTGGTGCTCCGGGCGATCCCCGAAGTGCAGGGTCTGCGGACCGGATTGCTGCACCTGTTCCTGCAGCACACTTCGGCGTCCCTGACAATCAACGAGAATGCCGACCCCGATGTACGGCTGGACATGGAGACGGCACTCGACGCCGTCGTCCCGGAAGATCAGCCCTTCCGCCACACGCTCGAGGGCCCCGACGACATGCCGGCCCACGTCAAGGCGTCGCTGCTCGGCCCTTCCCTGACCATCCCCGTCGAACAGGGCCAACTGGCACTGGGAGTCTGGCAGGGGATCTACCTGTGCGAACACCGCAACCACGGCGGGCGCCGTCGACTGATGCTGACATTGCTTGGGGAGTAGCAGGGGGCCCGGGGCGTAAGGGGAGCGCCAGCAGTGCGAGACGGCTGGCAAGACGCCGGTTCAAACTTCGACCCGCGGGGCCAGTCGCCAGCAGAGGCGGCTCAGGTCGTCCAGCCAGCACTCCAGCAGCGTGGCCTGGTTCGCATTGGAGTCCACCTGCGGCGTGGCGCTCAGACAGCGTTCGATACAGCGGTTGACCGTTTCGCAGTCGCCGCGCCACGTCCGCTCTCCCTGGTCGACGGCTGCCGCCAGCACGTCGTCGCCCTCCAGACCCGCTCCGCAAAGTCGGCGCAGCAACTGGTGGAAGTAGTCCGTGGCCAGGTCGATGACCAGTTTGAAACGTTGGCGGCGGGCCGCGGCCTCCTTGCCCGCTCGATCCACAAAGGCGCCGATCACCTTGCCCAAGGTGACCGGGTCCCAGCAAGTGGCCGACAAATGTCCGTACAGTTCCCGGCGGAATTGTGCCACTTCCTCGCCTTGCCAGAACAAGGCTCGTTCCAGGCTGCCCTGCCCCAGGCGGGCCAACTGCCGGGCCTCGGCCGGATCGGTCGCATGGCCTAAGTCCAACAGCAGCCGCTCCAGCAGCGCCTCTGGCAGGGGCCGAAACCGTACCAACTGGCACCGGGAGCGGATTGTCGGCAACTGCTTGTGCTGGCTGGTCCCGACCAGGATCAGTACGCTGCGGGGTGGCGGTTCCTCCAGGGTCTTCAGCAGGCAGTTGGCACCTTCGGCGTTCAGGTAATCGGCGTCGTCCAGGATGGCGATTCTGTAACCTCCGCGGAACGGGCGCAGCGAAAGGCGATGACAAAGGCCCTCCTGCAGACGGTGCTGCGGGTCGCCGATCAACAGTTCGAGCGGGATGAACGCCCTGTCCTGCGGACGTTCCACCACGTCCAAGTCGGGATGCGTGCCGGCCGCCACAAGCTGGCAACTGGAACAATGGCCGCAAGCCGCCAGCGGGTGGGTGGCCGACCGTTCGCAGAGCAGGGCCTGGGCCAAACGATTGGCGAACGTCCGCTTGCCGACGCCGGGCGGGCCCACGAACAGGAAACTGCTGGCCAGCCGGCCCGCGCTCAGGCAGCGAGCAAACTGCTCGACGACCTCCTCGTGGCCCAGAAAGTCCCTCACCTCCACCACCGCATTCTCCCAGACTTCAGCCGGGCGCCGATGCCGCACACGAGGGCCTCACGCCACGTCGCCCTGAAACGCGCCGACAGCATCCGCCGCCGTAGCGTAAATTTCAAACACCGTCCCATCCAGGTTCAGGGTCGAGAAGGCAACGCGAACGCCATGCTGCATGCAGCAGAGTTTCAGGCACCCGTGGCGGGCGACCAGCCGCATCTTGGCCCGCAACAGCCCGTTGATGATGGTTGTCGAACAACTGCTGACGTGCGCGAAGTCAACCAGCAGTTTGTCCGGACGCTGCTCGTCTAAAAACCCCAGCAGTTCGTCCTGGACTTCGTTGACCAGCAGCATATCAAACAGCTTGGGGTCGACCAGACGCAGTGCGGTCACATCGCCGATCTGCTCAACCTGAAAGTGTTTGTAGCCGGTCATCGGAGCGGCCTCGCGGCCAGGGATCTCTCGAACCACTGCTCTTCAAACTAGCAGAACGCCAGTCCCAGGCCAACGGAGCGACGGTGCGTTTCGTTTCCTCCGCGCCGGGACGGGTCGCTCCCGCCAGACGCCAGGACGAGCCGCGGTACTTGCCTCAGCGGGTCAGCGCAGCGGCTGCACGTGCGAGGCGGTCCGCAGCGGGTTGGCGGGCCGCGGTGTCGCGGGCGCGGCAG
>JAGFJK010000108.1 GCA_024102795.1 Pirellulaceae bacterium | reverse complement strand
GCATCCCGGCCTGCCAGACCAGGCGGCTCGACTCCAGCCCGTCACCGGCGGCCGCCGGCTGCTGGCCGCCGAGCGCCCGCACGTCTCGCATCAACCCTTCGTAGCCGTACGCCCAGGCCGCCATCGCCGTCAGGCTGGCGACCACCAGCAAGGCCCAGGCCCCGCGCAGCTTCCCCAAACCGCGAAACCAATACACGCCACCGCAGATCGCCGCCGACAGCAGCCACAGCGTGAATCCCGCGTGGGAACGGGTCAGGGTGCCGGCCAGGATCAGTACCGCAAAGGTCGCGAGCAACAGCACGCGGACCAGCGGTTCATACGATTCGGTCCGAGGGACGGTGGCCAGGCGGCGCCGGCGAACCGGCCGCAGCAAGTGCCAGGACCACCAGATCATCGGCCCCAGGCCCAAAGCCAGGAAGTGAGCCAACTGGTCCGAGCTGGCGAACGGGCCTCGCAGCCCCTCGCCCGCTTCCGGCCGCGGATGCTCAAAGAACCAGGGCAGCCCCTCGGCCCGCGTCATCGCCTGCAGCATCGACAGCAGCGCCATGCCCAACGCGGCGATGGCCACCCAGCGCACCAGCCGCTCGATGTCCTGCTGCGAGCGGACCCGCTGCACGACCAGCAGAAAGAGTGCGGAGCAGGTCGCGTACATCACCAGGCTGGTGCGGGTCGCCTCCGGATGCAGGCTGAGTTGCCGCCAGGAGCCGAGCCCGGACCCGGCCGACGGCGCGGCCGCGGCCAGCGATTCAGGCGCCGCCACCGGGCTGGTTTCGGTCGCCCAGAGCGGCAGCAAATCCGGCAGGTTGGGCGACAGTGCCGCCAGCCAACTGGCGGGCAAGGGCAGCAGTTGCAGGACCAGCAACGCTCCGCCGGCCAGCAATACGCCCTCGGCCCCGCTGCGCGTCCACTCGGCTCGCCGATGGCGCGCCTGGTGAAAGGCCCACATCCCGCAAGCCGAGATCACCAGGCTGACCAGCAGCAGCCGTCCCCAGGGATGGTCGCCGGCCATCAACAGCGGCGCCAGAAACAGGATCGCCATCAGGGACGAATCGACCAGTTGCCGCAACGCCTCATCCGCCGGATCGCGCAGCGCCGCCGCCAGCAGGCGGTCCACCGCCCCAGGACGGACGGGCGTCAAACTGTGCGGTTGGGACGACATGGATTACCCGGTGCGGCGTGGAGCCTGGTCCGCTTGGACGTGCGATTACGCCCCAATTTCCGGGGCGTGGCGACGACGGTCTTCACACCTTCGCCCACGGCCATCGTTGGTCGCTCGCGTGGCCCGGTTTCCGGGACGGGCGGAGTATAGTAGTTCGCGGACCTTGGTCAATGACAATTTGTGCACCCGCCGGCCAGCGCAACCAGGGAACAGGGGAGACCCTGGGAGCAGGGGGGAAACGGCAGCGGCGGCGCCGGGCTACATTGACCGCCCGCCGCACGATGAGTATCGTTGTTAGCTTGGCGGTTCCCGCTGGTTCCGCCCTCCTGCATCCGGGGATGCCAGCCTCCAGACGGGCTGCCCGCGGCATTCGCGATTTCGGAACCGGCCTCCCCACCCAGGCCGCTACGGAAAGGACATTCCCAGGTGAAGTACGGCGCCGTCGGTCCGATCGCGATCCATCTGCCGGAGCGCGTGGAGACCAACCAGCAACTGCAGGCCGAGTTTCCGAACTGGGACCTGGAGTTGATCCATTCCAAGACGGGGATCGCAGCGCGGCACATTGCGGCTGAAGGGGAGTGCGCCTCCGATCTGGGTGTGCGGGCCGCGCAGCGCCTGTTTCAACAGTACGACATCGACCCGGCCAGCGTCGACTTCCTGATGCTGTGCACGCAAACCCCCGACTATCCCCTGCCCACGACCGCCTGCCTGATGCAACAGCGGTTGGGCCTGCGGACCACGGCCGGCGCCCTGGACTTTAACCTGGGTTGTTCGGGCTTCGTCTACGGCCTGTCCCTGGCCGATGGGTTGATCCGCTCCGGTGCCTGTCGCCGCGTGCTGCTGATCACCGCCGAGACGTATTCGAAGTACATCCATCCCACGGACCGCAGCTTGCGAACGATCTTTGGCGACGGCGCCGCCGCGACCCTGATCGACGCGGCCGAAGAACCGACGCTGAGCGGATTCCAGTTCGGAACCGACGGCAGCGGCGCCGATACGCTGCTGGTCGCGCGCGGCGGAGCCCGGCTCGAACAAGACGCCATCAAGCCCCGGCATCGGCACCGCTGGCCGAGCGAACTGTATATGGACGGTCCCAGCCTGATCAATTTCACCGTCGGGGCGATTCCCAAGCTGATCGACGACGTGCGGGAAGCGGCCGGCGTCGGGCCGCAAGACGTGTCATTCTACATCCTGCACCAGGCCACGTTGAAAATGCTGGAACAACTGCAGCAGCGACTGGAACTGACCTCCGAGCAGATGCCGGTCGTCCTGGAAGACTGCGGCAACACGGTCTCGTCGACCATTCCGATCGTGATCGAACAACTGCGCCGCGAAGGCCGCTTGCGCCCTGGCATGCGCAACATGCTGATCGGCTTCGGCGTCGGCTGGTCCTGGGCCGGCTGCATCTGGAAAGAAGTCTGGTCCGCCAGGTAGACGGGCCTCCAGGCAGACGGGCCACCAGGCAGACGGGCGGGCCGCCAATCGGTTGCCCGGGAAGTCGGCCGGCTACAGTTCCAGGGGAAAATCCGTCAGCAATTCCACCCCGTCTTCCGTTACCCGATAGTTGTTTTCGATCCGCATGCCCGCCCGCAGCTCAGGCGCGTACAACCCTGGCTCGACGGTGAACACGTCCCCCTGCTCGAACCGATCGTCCCAGTGCGGGTTCAGATGGGGCGCCTCGTGGGGAAACAGGCCCAGGCCGTGTCCCAGATGATGGTCGAATCGGCCGGTCTTGGCCGTGTCGAGCAACATCTGGGCCTGCTGAAACAGCTCGCGAGCACTCTTCCCCGGGCGGACTTCCCGCTCCACCAGCCCGAACACGGCCGTCACCAGCGACCAGGCCTCCAGTTGCCGATGATCGGCCGAAGTCACGGCCAGCGTGCGGCAATTGTCCGCGAAGTATCCGCGAAAGGCCGGCCCCAGATCCAGGATATACAGCTCCCCCGCCTCGGCCACGCGGTCGCGCCGCGGAGGACCACCCCGCGAGCCGCACTGGTAATCGTTGCCCGTGCCAGTCAACATCTCGCCCAGTTCGTCCACCGCGGCCGCCTGCAACTGGTTGAACATCTCCAGTTCGCTGATGCCCGGTTCCAGGATCTCGCGGGCCCGCAGATACATCTGCTCGGTGGCCAACGTTGCCTTCTGCATCAGCGCCAACTCGTCCGCGTCCTTGCGCCGCCGCAGACGGTATAAATCCGGCTCGATATCCACCAGTTCGCAGGCACCGAGCTGGTGCAGGTGGCGGCTGAACGAGGAATACTCCACCCCCACGCGCCGCGCGGCCGGGCGCCCCGACAACCAGCGGCCGAGCACCTCGCAACTGGCCTGCCGCTGGTCGTTGCGCAATGTCGAGTGCCACTGCGCCTCGTATGTCAGCACTTCGTCCGCCACCGCGTCCACTTTCCGCCGCTCGGGCATCACCACCGCCAACAACCCGTCGCGAAACAACGCCGCCGCGGGTTGGAAGTGCCAGCCAAACCAGGCGCCGCTCAGCCACTGCACGTGCGGCGACTGCATCACCACCACCAGATCCAGATCCTGGGCCAGCATCACTTCCAGCAAGCGGTTTTGCCGGCCGCGGCAGGCCGACGCATCAAGGGGAAACTCGGCCGTCATCGGTGGCTCCGTGGCAGGATCCTCAAGCAGCCAGACCAGGCGCCCGGCTTTCGTGCGTACCCGCGGGCCGGTTCACGCCCGCCCCATTTTCTGTAGGATAGGGATTCCCAGCCCGTTGTCCAGCGAGCGCCGACCAGACGATGAACGAGCGAGTGATTGCCATCGGCGACGTGCACGGCTGCGCCCCCGCCCTGGCCGCGCTGCTGGCCGCCATCCAGCCGCAACCGACGGACACCATCGTTCCGCTGGGTGACTACATCGACCGCGGCCCACAAAGCCGCCAGACAATCGACCTGCTGCTGGAACTCTCCGCGCAGTGCCGATTGATCCCCTTGCTGGGCAACCACGAACTGATGCTGCTCGACGCCCTCCGCTCGCCGTACGAACGGGAAATCTGGTTGAACTGCGGCGGCCTCCCCACGCTGGACAGCTACGGCGGAGCCATCAACGAAATTCCCGACCGCCACCTGGAATTTCTGCGAAACTGCCGCCCCTACCACGAAACGGAATCGCACCTGTTCGTCCACGCCAGCTACGAACCCCACCTGCCTCTGGCCGAACAGCCTTACCACGTGCTGTTCTGGCAGCATATGCTGTCGCCGCTGCCTCCGCCGCACTGTTCAGGCAAGATCGTCGTGGCCGGCCACACTCCGCAAGTCAGCGGCCAGCCGCGCCGCGCCGGACACGTGATCCTGATCGATACCTACTGCTTCGGCGGCGGTTGGCTCACCGCCCTGGATGTCACCACCGACCAGGTCTGGCAGGCAGATAAACACGGCCGCTTGCGGGCGTAGGTTGTGACGCGGCTGGAGACCGGGGAATGGGGACTGGGGTCTGGGGATTGGAGATTGCAAAATGCAAATTGCAAATTGCAAATTGGGAATTGAAGACCTACTCCCGCATGATGTCGTATTGGCGGTGAGGACGCGTGGATCGGGCGATCCGGAACCCGGTCCGCTCGGCGAACGCGGCATGCAACAGCTCGGCCCGCTGTTGTTGAAAGGGGCCGCGATGAGCGTCCAGCAGATAGCGCAGCACCAGCGGCTTGTCGGCCGGTATCGTGAACGCCTCGTGCAGGCAGAACGACGCGCCCATCCAGCCGTCGTCGCGCACGTGCCACGCCGTGGGATAGCGCGGGTTTCGAGGATGGTCGAAGAACGTGATCCCCTCGACCGCTGTCTGGCGGTCCGGGCCGCGGCCGACGGCCACCGAGCCGCTGTAGTCCATCCAGCGAGCGGACTGGCCGAAGATCGCCGGCTCGCCGCGCCGGCCTTCGCTGTCCGATAGCTGGCCGCCGCCGAAGTGAGCCGAAATCGAACGGGCGACTCGCACGGCCAGCAAGCCGAAATTGGTTTTTTTCAGCGTGACGGATTCCATCTGAGCACCTGGTCGCAGCGTGATCTGCAGCTCCAATTGCTGCTGGCCCTCGTCGTCCGGTCGCAAGGCGGCCACCAGGTCCGAGTCGATCAGCTCGCGGCCCGCTCCGTCGTACCAGCCCAACTGCACCGCCATCAGGCACTCCAGGTCGCCGTCTTCGTAGGCGTACCAGGATTTCTGCCGTACGCGAGCTTCCGTTGGATCCGCCCAGAAGCCGGTCCCTTGAACGTCGTGGTGAGCCAGCCAGATCGAACGATGATGGTCGTGGTTCGGAGCGCCCGGGTGGCCCATGCGCGTCAACGACTCGCCGCCGGGACCCCGGAATGGATAGAAGAACGGACGCGGGTAATTGCCCCCGAAGTGCCAGCGAGTGCGTTCCACACCGTCGATGCGCAGCGAAACCTGGTCGCCTGGCAGCGGCAGCACTTCGCAGCGCGGAATCGCGGGCGGCTCGTCGGCGGACGCTGGCTGCTGGGCCACAAGCGGCAGCAGCCCGCTAAGTACGGCCGCGAGCAGTGCCCAACGGCATCCATGGGCCGCCATCAAGTTGACGCTTCGCATAACACACCACCCTAAAGAGCTATTTCGCTCGGTGAGGAAGCGAATCGCGGCAATTTTTCTTGCCGCAGATGGGGGGACAACCGATAAGCAACTCTTGATTCAAGCCTTGTTTCGGCTACATTAGTGGACGAAAACCAGCGGGGCAAGCCGCTGGTTGGCCCGCTTCCCGCCTGAGATTCCAACCCGCCTCAAGAAAGGAGCACTTGGATGCTCACGATTTTCGGTCGCAGCCAGCGTTTTTGTGATGGTGTGACTCGGCGTGATTTTCTGCAGGTCGGAGCCGTGACGCTGGGCGGTTTCGGGCTGGCAGACCTGCTGCGGGCCGAAGCGTTGGCGGGTTCCACGGCCAAGCGGCGATCGATCATCAACATCTATCTGGCGGGCGGTCCGACGCACATGGACACGTTCGACCTGAAGCCGACGGCGCCGGCCGAGTACCGGGGCGAGTTCAATCCGATCGCCACGAACGTGCCGGGGATCGAAATCTGCGAGCTGATGCCGAGCCTGGCGAAGATGGCCGACAAGTACGCGATCGTGCGTTCGGTCACCGGCCTGCGCAACGAACATTCCGCCAGGCAGTCCGATTCGGGCTGGAACACCAACGACCTGGCGATCCTGGGCGGGCGGCCGGGCGTGGGCGCCGTGGTTTCGAAGCTGCACGGGACGGTGACGGGAGCGGCTCCCACGTCGGTGACGCTGTCGAACTTCGGCGAAGCGGGCTTCCTGGGACCGGAGTACCGGCCCTACCAGCCCGATAACGTGGGACGGACGAACCTGCGTTTGAATCGCGCGCTGACCGAGGACCGGTTGGCCGACCGGCAGGCGTTGCTGACCAGTCTGGACCGGATGCGCCGCGACGTGGACCATTCGCAGAGCATGACGGCGATGGACCAGTTCAGCGAGCGGGCGGCGACGCTGGTCACATCGGGCAAGCTGGCCGACGCGCTGGACGTGGCCAAGGAAGATCCGAACGTGGTGGAGAAGTACGGCGTGAACCAGGGCGGCCGGTATTCGGGCAATCGCAATCTGTTGCTCGCCCGGCGGCTGATTCAGGCGGGTGTGCGGGTGGTGGGTCTGAGCTGGGGCGGCTGGGACACGCACAGCGGCAACTTCACCACGATGAAGCAGCAGTTGCCGGCGCTGGACATGGGCTTGAGCGCCCTGATCCGCGACCTGGAAGCCAACGACATGCTGGAGGACACGATCATCCTGATGTCGGGCGAGTTTGGCCGCACGCCGCGGATCAACTCGTCGGCCGGCCGCGACCACTGGCCTTCTGCCGCCTTCTGGTTCCTGGCTGGCGGCGGCTTGCGCACGGGCCAGGTGATCGGTTCCACCAACCGGCTGGGCGAACGAGCGCTGGATCGGCCGGTGCATCTGCAGCAGATTTACGCCACGGTCTACCAGCAGTTGGGCATCGATCTGAATCAGAAGATCACCGACCCCGCCGGCCGTCCGCAGTACATTCTGGACAACCGCGAACCGATCAGCGAGCTGATCTAGGGCGGCTGTTCGGATCAATTCAGTTACTCGACGTCACCGGCGAAGCGTTCGATTTCACGGCACAACTTGTCGAAGGACGGACTGTTCGTTCGGCAAGTTGCCAGATCAAGCCGTGCGGTCAAGCGTACCTGATCGACCGACTCGCTGTACTTCAGCCCGCGAATGTGCCGTTGCACCCAGGCTTTACCCTGGCGTGCTCGTTCCGGATTGTCCGGTGGCAGTTCCGCGCGATCGAGGTCGAGAAGTTCGCTGAGCGATTTGGCCGCGGCGACGAACCAGGTCTCAAACTCGACATTGGCGAGCACACACGAAATGTTCTGGTCGTGGCGGGCCGCTTCCGCGAGGAGTTGCAACCGGGGTCCGAGGATGCACGGCGGGTCCCGGTCCGCGTCCAAGATCAGCAGTATCAACTCGGACCTTGCCGCTTGCCCGGCGACCGCTTGCTTAAGTTTGGCGGCGGCCAGCTCAATCGCACTCGTCAGTGCCTCGTCCTTGTTTCGGACCAGTCGTTCGCGCGGCTGTCGAATTGGTCGCAAGCATTCGAGCTGTGAAGTCTGCGACAACAAGTCGTACCAGATTCTCTCCAGCAGAAGCGGTACGGCAGCCACCTCGCCGTGCCCCTCCACGATGGCAGCTACCCGTAAGCCAACCATGATTTCGCGTCCTGCGATTAGTCGAAGCTCAGGGTCAACTGATTCTGCAATTCGCGCTGATCGGGTTGCAACTGATCCATCCGCAGCAATTCGCCAGCCGAATACAAATGATTGCGTAGCACGTCGAGGCTCGCTTCGTCCGCCCGCCCGATTTGGCTTGTCCCCTGCTGCGACTGAACAACGAACAAGGAATCGGTCGCCGCGTCAAACTGGTCCAGCAGGTCGGGGCTGTGGCTGGTCAAGATGATTTGCGTGTTGGAAGCGGCTTCGCGGAGCGCATCCATCAGCGCTCCGGCGGCCGCGGGGTGCAGTGCCGTCTCTGGCTCTTCGATCCCCACCAGGCGGACCTGGTTGTTGCGGTCGACAAGTTGCATGGTGGCCACCAGGATGCCCAGTGCTCGCAGCGTTCCGTCCGACATGTTCGCGGCGTAGAACCGCCAGGGAGCGCTGGCACCCTTGACCTGTTGGCGGAATTCCACGGTTTCGCGATGTCCCAACGGCACTCGGACAAAGTCCACGACCTCGGGCACAATCCGGGCCAGGTACTGCTTGATGCGTTCCTTAAGCGCTGGATTGTCCTCGGACAAGCGGGCCAGCACGCTCGCCAGGTTACTGCCATCGCGACGCAGCAGCTCGCCGGCGTCGGGCGGCTGGACTTCCTTCATTTGTTCAGGATTCAGATTGTAGAAGCCCATGGCCAACAGGCCGTCGTACGCTTCGCGGAACTGTGAGAAGCCGGATGCGGTCACCAGGTACAAGCGGTCTTTGGCGGGCGCTGGCATATTCGGAAGCGACGCCTCGACAATCTCGCCATCCGCAACGGTGAACCCGGATTGCAACGCCCCCTCGGATACGACCAGTTTCTCCCGCTTGACGGCAAATCCGTTTCTGGGTCGCGAGGCGATTTCGAAGGTGTACGTCGCCACCCGCAATCCGCTCAGGTTCATTTCCAACTGAACACTGAAATTGTGCGGGTGTCCGGTGCTCCGCCGCCGAACGTCGTCGATGCCGCCACGTTGTTTGATCGCCTGGTCCAGCGAAGTCTGGAGCCCTTCATGGACGAAGCGCAGCGCATCGACAAAGTTGCTCTTTCCCGCCCCGTTGCGCCCGACCAGAAAGTTCAATCGTCCGGGCTGGATATCGCATTCGGCGATACTCTTGTAATTCCTCAGCTTCACGCGCCGCAGGAACGGTTGGGTGGTCATGCCGCGAATCCCACTGCTTTGAAAATGTTGCCAGCGGTTCTCCACCTGCCGATTCTAGGGCAGATGGGACGCGGATTGTAGGCGGCGGCCGCGACCCGTCAAAAATCGATCCGGCGTTGGCGGCGGCGGCTGGCGTCGTCGGTTGGCGGTTGAGCGCCTTCCTCTTCGGGTGGGATCGCGGCCGGGCGAGCGTTGGTGCGGGCCCATTCCCGCAGCAACTCGATTTCCCGCCGGCGGGAACGCGACAGGGGGATCAACTTGCGAGCCGCATCCACCAGGTGCGCGGTGGTCAGCCGCCGCTCGGCCGACGCGAACGCCGCGTGCAGGGCGTCGATGATCAGCTCCTCCAGCTCGGCGCCGCTGAATCCGTCACTCGCGTCGACAATCGCCCGCAGGTCGAATTCGGAACTGTCGCGCTGCCGCCGAGCCAGGTGGATCATCAGGATTTCGGCCCGCTCGCGGGGCGTCGGCAGGTCGACGAAGAACACCTCGTCGATCCGGCCCTTGCGCAGCAGCTCCGGGGGCAGGCGGCTGATGTCGTTGGCCGTGGCCACCACGAACACCGGCCTGGTCTTCTCGACCATCCAGGTCAGCAGGTTGCCGAAGACGCGAGTGGCCACGCCGCCGTCGCCTCCGCCGCCGATGCCGGAGAGCCCCTTCTCCAGTTCGTCGATCCAGAGCACGGCCGGCGCCACGCCCTCGGCCACCTCCAGCGCCTTGCGCATCCGCTCCTCCGACTCGCCGACCAGGCTGCCAAAGACCCGGCCCAGGTCGAATTTCAACAGCGGCTTCTCCCATTCGGCCGCCACCGCCTTGGCGCACAGGCTCTTGCCGCAGCCGGGCACTCCCACCAGCATCACGCCGCGCGGATTGGGCAGGCCGAAGTCGCGGGCCTTTTGCGTGAACGCCTCGTTGCGCTGAGCGAGCCAGCGCTTCAGGTTGCCCAGGCCGCCGACACTCAGGAAACTTTCGACCGAGGCCGTGTACTCCAGGATGCCCGACTTGCGGATGATCTGCTCCTTCTCGCCCAGGATCGCCCGCACGTCTTCCCGCCGCAGACCCTCGTGGCTGACCAGCGCCTTGGCCAGCGCGTTCTCCGCTTCGGACCGCGTCAGGCCCTGGCAGGCCTTCACGATCTCGTCCTTGGCGTCCTCGTCCAGGTCGACCAGCACCCGCGGATTGTTGCCCACCTGCTGGATGATGTTCTCCAGGATCTCGCGATACTCCGCCTCGGCGGGCAGCGGCATGTCGACGATCGTCACGTCCTTTTCCAGTTCGGGCGGAATGAACTGCACGGGCGACAACCAGACCAGCGTCTTCAGGCTGCCTTTCAGGTGAGGCACCAGGTCGCGGAGCAGGCGGATCAGCAGCGAGGCGTTCTGGGCGTTTTTCTTCTCGTCCAGGTAGGGGTGGAAGTCCTTGAACAAAAACAGGGCAGGTCCCTTCCGCTTGGCGACCAGGGCCAGCGACTGTTCGGGCAGGCGGGATTCGTCGCCCGCCACGACCCGGCCATCGGGCGTGGTGAAGCCGCGCGAGATCGACCAGATCAGCAGCTCGCGGGGATGCTTTTGCAGCTCCGGTCGCCGCAGCACGTCCTCCAGTCGATCGATCGCCCGATCCTCCTCGCTGGACAGGATGTTGATGATCGGATAGCCGGCGCGGATGTAGGTGGCCAGGTCGTTGAGGAATTCCACTTAGAAGCTCTCCGTCTCGCTTTCGGTCAGCTCCTCTCGGATGTCCACTTGCAGCGGGTCGGCCGGTTCGCAGGTCCGCACGCGGTCTTCCACTTCGCCCAGGGCCTGTTCGACCAGGCGGGTAAAGTCCAGGCACTCGTCGCCCGTAGCGCCCTCGACCTGGATCGTGGTCTTGCCGTCGGTCTTGATCCGGATGCGCATTTTTTTCATGGTTCGGCCCTCTCCGGGGTGGTCCGGCGCGGGTTAGAAGTTTTCGCAGACGACCAGTTCAATTTCGCCGTTGTCCAGCACCCGTTCTTCCTCGATGACGTAGCCCTGTTCCAGCACCTGGCGGCGGACGGCCAGGTGGGCGTACTTCTGGTTCACCTGTTGCAGGAAGGCCGCTTCGCGGAGCTGGGTGTTGCCCTGCACGCCCCACCAGTCCGCGCAGACGCTGTAGGTGCCGTCGGTCTGCCGCTGGAAACCGATGTCGTACCGGCAACCGGTGTTCACGACCACCTGGCCATGTTGCTGGCTGTTGGCGAAGCCGCGGATCGGCACGTGTTCGCCGGCCTGGAACTGGTAGTGCAGTTGCCGCAGGCTGTCCCGCAGCAGCTCCTGGTCGCGAATCACGGTCCGCACGGTCGAGAAATGGGACATGAAAAGGTCTCCTGATGAGAAAGGGAAGTAATAACCAGGCGAGCGGGGGGCCAGGCGAGCGGGGGGCGTCAGCCCCCTGTTTCTCTCGACCGCTCGCGGCGTTTCGTACATTCAAATCGGCCCTCCAACCGGCTTGGGAAACCCACAAACCACTTCTGGGCCCCTCCCAGCACTTCCTGGAAGGAGATCGTGCAGCTTTTAAGTCCTTTGCCAGCAAGTTTCAGGATATTTTGGTCGACTATTCGATCCGGTTTCCCAACCGGCGCGGGAAACCCCACAAATCACTTCTGGCCACCTCCCCGCTT
>JAGFJK010000098.1 GCA_024102795.1 Pirellulaceae bacterium | reverse complement strand
GGATGAAGTGGCCGAGCGTGCTGCATTCCGCTTCCTTCACTGGCATTGGTGGAAGGGCTGGCAACTGAAGTCGTTCGCGCTCTGCCACACCCGGTTCCGGCAGGTGCTGTACCTGGACGCCGACTGCTACCCGGTCCGCGATCCGGAGTACCTGTTCGACTGGCCCGAATTCCAGCAACGAGGGGCCGTGTTCTGGCCCGACCTGGAGTGTTCGCCAACACGGCTTAGCAGCACGGTGCTGTCGCTGTTTCAAATCTCCCGGCCAGAGGACCGCCTGACCGAGTCGGGCCAGTTGCTGCTGGACAGGTCGCGCGTCTGGCCGTCGCTGGCGCTGGCGGCGTTTTACAACGAGTGTGCCGATCTGGTCTACCAGTACATCTGGGGCGACAAGGACACGTTTCCTTTCGCCTGGCGACGGAGCGGGCGGGAGTACGCGCGGATGTGGCCCGAATGCGAGGCACGGTGGGACTGCCTGCTGCAATACGACTACCGGGGCCACGTCGTATTTCAGCATCGCGTGTCGGACAAGTTCAAGCTGAACGGAAGCCGCTTCGCGTCGACGTATCAGGGGCGCGACGAAAACGTGTACCACGAGGGGCTGGCGCATGAATCGTTTTGTTTTCACGTGCTCGAACAGCTTCGAGACCTCGTCGGTCAGGCCACGACCGTGTCTCTCATTCAACACGACGATCGCCACCAATCATGAGCTTGCCCGATCAGCTTCGAAATAGTCGCCAGTCGCTGGAGCAACACAGTTCCAAGAGAGTGGTCGGTGTACACTACGGGGAGCAGCGCTTGCTGTGCCGGCTGTTGGGCGAGTTTCTGGCGTTCGTGGATACACGGGATCTGATGCTTGGCCCACGTCTAGTTACCGACGGCTTCTGGGAGGCCTGGGTGACCCTCGCCATTGCCCGGTATCTTCAGCCGGGAATGTGGTGTGTTGACGTCGGTGCGAACTACGGCTACTACACGCTGCTGATGGCTGCAGCTTGCGGTGTGGATGGTCGGGTGGTCGCCTGCGAGCCGAATCCACTGTTGGCCGAGCAGTACCTGCCGCAGAACCTGGTTCTCAACGGACTCCACCATGGTGTGGAGATCTGTCCCAAGGTTATCGGGAACGTGGATGACCAGGTGCTGGAATTCGTCTTGCACGAAGGCGACTTTGCCACGTCGTCACTTGAGCCGTGGGCCTACGCGTACCGCTGTGCGACGGTGCGGGTTCCGTCCATGACGCTCGATCGACTCTGCTCCAACTGGCCGCGGATGGATCTGATCAAAGTTGACGCGGAAGGTGCTGAAGGCCTGGTTTGGGAGGGAATGCGGCAGACCTTGCGACGCTTTCCTCAGACGGTCGTGGTGCTCGAAGTGCACCTGGGTCGCGGTCCATGGCAAGTCCAGGACCTGATCCGCCAGATGGAAGCCGATGGCTTTGCGCCGCGGGCCATCAACTATGAAGGTGATATCGTGGATATATCGTTGGAGACAATCGTCGAGCAGCCGCATGAGCACTGGACGCTGTGGCTGCAAAAGTGATTAACCAGCCTCAACCGTCGTCTGGACGTTTCGCCTGGCGGCAGGTAGAACGGCGTAAGTCAGTTTGCCTGTGGAAACACCTACCTCGTCCGCTTTTCTTCGCTTTCACTCCAAGCGGAAAGTTTACAACGCGCACCAGGCGGGTGTGGAGCCGCTGAATGTCGATGGAACACGACCTGCTCTTGGCGGCGGCCGCGCAGGGCCATGTGTGGGAATCGCTGCGGGACATTCTGATTCTGCTGTCGGTCGCCATGCTGCTGGGGTTTCTGGCCGAACGCCTGCGGCAAAGCGCGGTGGTCGGGTATCTGCTGGCCGGCACGCTGGTGGGCCCAGGAGCGCTGGGCTGGGTGGCCAGCCAGGAGACGATTTTCGGCATCGCCGAGCTGGGTGTGGCGCTGCTGCTGTTCACGATCGGCTCGGAGTTCTCGCCGCGGCAACTGCTGCGGCTGGGCCGCGTGCCGTTACTCGCCGGTCCACTGCAGGTGGTGCTGACGACCGTCCTGGCCGCCGCCGCCGGCTGGCTGGTCGGGCTCGACGTCCGCGAGGCGCTGGTGATCGGTGCGATGGCCGCCTTGAGCAGCACGGCCTGTGTGCTGCGGATCTTGCGCGACCGGGCCGAGATCGACAGCCAGTATGGCCGGGCCTCGCTGGGCATCCTGCTGATCCAGGATGCCGCCGTGGTGCCGCTGGTGTTGATCGTCACCGCCGTGACCGAAGGCGGCACGCCGCTGGCGATTCTCGGCAGGATGGGTCTCTCGCTGGCGCTGGCGGTCGCGCTGGTGGCCGCCTTCTTTGTCGTGTTCAACTGGCTGATCCCGCGGGTGCTGATCATGCCGACCTGGCGCCGCAACCGCGATCTGCCGGTGCTGCTGACCGTCTGTCTGGCGGGCGGCGCCGCCTGGTCCGCCCAGGCCCTGCAGCTCAGTCCGGCTCTGGGAGCGTTCGTGGCCGGTATGCTGGTCGCCGTGTCGCCCTTTGCCACGCAGATCCAGGCCGACATTCAGCCGCTGCGGGCCGTGCTGGTGACGCTGTTCTTTGCCGCCATCGGCATGTTCGGCGACATCCCGTGGTTGTTCGGGCACCTGGGTCTGGTGCTGGCCCTGGTCGCCGCGATTGTCGTGGGCAAGGCGGTGCTGGTCGCCGTGCTGACCAAAGTCGCCGGGCTGCCCTGGCAGTTCGCCGTCTCGACGGGATTCTGCCTGGCGCAATTGGGGGAGTTCTCGTTCGTGCTGGCCACGATTGCTCGCGAGAACCTGGCGGGCCAGCCGGTGCTGTCCGAGACGACGTTCCGGGCCGTGGTGTCGGCCACGATCCTGGCCCTGCTGATCACGCCCTACCTGGTGGCGGCCGGGCCGCGAGCGGGCAGTTGGCTGGAAGGGCGACTGGCCCGGCGACGCCGGTCAGCGTCCCAAACTAGCGGCCGCGAGCCGCCGGCCGCGGCGGTGGACCAGGTGACCGACGAAGCGACGACGAGGCCGACGAGGGAGTCGGCGGACGAGTCGCCGATCACTGAAGCGCACCAGGCGCACGGGTCCGCGATCGCCGACAATATCCTGATCATGGGCTTCGGGCCCGCGGGTCAGCGAATCGCCGAGGATCTGCTGGCCGAACACCGCGAGCGGCTGGTGGTGGTCGACCTGAACATTCACAATGTCGAGGTGGCTCAGCGCTACGGGCTCCGCGCCTACCTGGGCGACGGCACTCAGACCGAGATTCTGTACCACGCCGGCATCTTGCGGAGCCGCGTCGTGGTGATCACCGTCCCTAACCCGTCCGCCATGCGGCAATTGATCGAACATGTGCGGCACGTGGCGCCCGGAGTGCGGATTGTCGCCCGCAGCCGTTATCACATCTATCGCTGGGAGTTTCTCCGCGCCGGCGCTCACGCGGTGATCGACGAAGAGGACCAGGTCGGCGTGCGCATGGCCCTGGAAGTCCGCCACGCGCTGCAGCGGGACGCGGGCGAAACGGAAGTCGGCTGAAATGGCCGGCCCGTCGCCACCCTAAGCCACAGGCAAGTCGGCTGGGGCTCGCCCGCTTTCGGCTTGGTATCCGGGTCGCGATGGCGTATAATCCGGACACTTGCCGCTGGACGCGCCCGGCTGTCCGGCACCATTCCCACCGATCGATTGCCAGCCAGGTTGGAGTATTCCATGCTGAGGATTTCCGGCAGCGCGTATCGCTTGTGTGACGGGCTTTCGCGGCGCGACTTCCTGCGAGTAGGCGCGTTGGGGTTGGGCGGATTGACGCTGCCCGGTTTGCTGCGGGCGGAGGCCCAAGCCGGCATCCGCAGCTCGCACAAGTCCGTGATCATGATCTACATGGCCGGCGCGCCGTCGCACCAGGACATGTACGATCTGAAAATGGACGCGCCCGCCGAGATCCGGGGCGAATTCCGGCCGATCGCCACCAGCGTGCCGGGGATTCAGATCTGTGAGCATCTGCCGCGGCTGGCCGCGATCATGGATCGGCTGGTGCCTTTGCGGTCGGTGTACGGTTCACCCAATGGGGCTCACGATTCATTTATCTGCTACACCGGACGCAGCACGCTGAATCAGCCGCCGGGAGACTGGCCCAGTTTCGGGGCGACGATCTCCGCCTTGCAGGGCCCCGTGAACCAGGCCGTGCCGCCGTTCATTGGCCTGGCCCCCAATGCCGGGCATCCGCCGTACGGGTCGCCCGGCCTGCCGGGATTCCTGGGAGTCGGCCACGCGGCGTTCCGGCCGTCGGGACCCGCGCGGGATGACATGGTGCTGAAAGGGATGTCCGTCGAGCAGCTATCGGACCGGCGGCAGTTGCTGGCGGGACTCGACCGCCTGCGACGCGACCTGGACGCTCAAGGCACGATGGCCGGGATGGACGAGATTACCGAGCAGGCGCTGAGCATCTTGACTTCGAACCGGCTGGCCGAGGCGCTCGACTTGTCCCGCGAAGATCCCGCGGTCCGGCAACGATACGGCACGGGCGACCCGAAGAATTTCGGCGACGGCGCTCCGCGCAATCTGGAACATTTCCTGCTGGCTCGCCGCCTGGTCGAAGCGGGAGCCCGAGTCGTCACGTTGAACTTCGGACGCTGGGACTTCCACAGCGATAACTTCAACGGGCTGAAGAACACGCATCTGCCGCTGTTCGACCAGGGCTTGTCGGCTCTGATCGAGGACCTGCACCAGCGAGGACTGGATCAGGATGTTTCCGTGGTGGCCTGGGGCGAGTTTGGACGCACTCCGCGGATCAACGAAGCCGCGGGGCGCGATCATTGGCCGCAGGTTGGCGGCGGGCTGCTGGCCGGCGGCGGCATGCGCACCGGCCAGGTGATCGGCGCCACCGACCGTCTAGGCGCCGAGATCGCCGACCGTCCCGTCCACTTTGGCGAAGTCCTGTCCACCCTGTATCGCAACCTGGGCCTGGACGCTCGCACTACGACGATTCCTGACTTGGCCGGTCGGCCGCGCTACCTGGTGGACGACCATCCGCCGCTGCCGGAACTGGTTTGACGGGGAAGTTGTCGGTTGTCAGTTATCAGTAAGATGTAGCCCGACGCGTCAGCGAGGGAAGTCGCGAACGTGATGGGTTCTCGCGCAACAACAATGTTGCGGGCTTTCAAACAAGCAACGAGCGAGCGCTTGCCCGGACGTGTAGTTATCGAGAAAGCGAAAGCTCCGGCGGGATTTGCGAGCACTCGCCCGCCCCGGCTCAGGTCCAATGAGCGGCCAGCGGATTAGGCCTTGACCAGTGGATCCTGGCCAGCAGCAGGTTGCCGCGAGCGTTGCGTCGCGGAAGCCAATCGCCCACCGTCACCCACGACTGGTCGGCGCTGGCGTTGGTGACGTGAAAGTTGCCCATCAGCGGGACATCGTCCGGAGCGTTGACTCCATCGCCCACCAGCGGCAGCACGACCTGTTCGGTATCGCGCAGCAGGCACAGCCGCTCGGTTTCGACCCGCGCCACCCACAGCGGCGACCGCCAGCGAATGACGTTCGTGTTGGACGGATCCTGGCGCGTGTAGACCAGAAACAGGCCGTCGCCGTGCGTCAGCCAGTGCTGCTGCGTGGTGGACATGGGGACGGGCCGTCCGTCGTCCCAGGCCCAGGCTCGTTTCGTTCCGTAGTCCAGACCGTCATCGCTGGCCGCCACGTACCCCTGGCCATCTTCCGCGCGGATGGTCAGGTAGAAGCGGTCGTGGTACTGCGTGACCGAGGGTTCCAGCAGGCCTCGACCGGCGGCATGTTCCAGCGCGGGCCCGACTTGCTTGACGGCCAACTGCCGGCCATCGAAGCTGCACCGCACTCCGGCCACCATGCGGGCCGTGTCCCGGGGTCCGAAGGTGAACGACATGATGATGTCGCCATCGGGCAGGACCACGCGCTGCCCGCAGTTGTTCGTATAGATGCGGGCGCCGCGCGGATCGTCCCAGTGCAGAATGCGCCGCGGCGACCAGGAGCCATCGGTGCTTCGGACCGAATACACCGGGTAGCGAGCCAACTGGTCGCCACTGGAAAACCGCGGCCCGCGATAGAACACCACGTGGCCCAGGGCGAGTACCGTTCGAGTGGGCGGATGATACTGGGGCACCACGTCGCAGACGCCGGCTTGCAGTCCTTCGTGATTCTCCACCGGCACTCGGCCCAGCGCCTCGATCGGTTCCGGGTCGGTCCAGGTCTGGCCCAAGTCACGCGAGGTGGACCACTGGACGGGCCCGAAGTAATCCGAGCCGCGGATCCACTGCAGAGTCATCAGGGCCAGCGGGCGGCCGTCGTCGCCAGGCAGCATGCACGCGCGGGGATGAAACCAGGTTTCGGACTTGCCGTCGCGGTTCTCCCGCAGCGTCTGCCGGCTGATCGATTGGATCAGGCGGTTGCCGCTGCCGGACTGGGCCGCGCTCAGCGTGCCGCAGGCGGCAAGCGTCGCCGTCGCGGACAGGAATTCTCGGCGTTGCATGACGTTGAATCCTCAAGCAGTTCAGGTCAGAGCGGTGAAGGTCAGCAGGTACGACGTGATGTGGCCAAAGTAGTAGTAGCCGACCACCAGGAAGTACTCGCCCGCCTCCAACTGTTCGGTCCATGTCACATCGCCGGCTCCCGACGTCCCCTGGGCCCCGATCTGTTCGCCCGAATCAATCTGGCCGTTACCGTTCCGATCGGCGATCAGCCGCATATAGCCGCCCTCGCCGCGGGCGGTCAGATCAAACCGGACGTCGCGGGGCTGATCGAGCGTGAACCGATATACGTCGTGTGTATCGAATACACCGTACATGTCCTGGTAGGAAACAGGCGTTCCGCCGAGTGTTCCCAGGGGCAGGGCGGTGGCCAGCGTTTCACCCGGATCGTATGGCGTGGTGGGGACGATCGCCGCTCCTGGCGTCACCGTCAGCACGTAGGCCGTGATGTGTCCAAAGTAGTAGTAGCCCACCTGCACGAAATAGTCGCCGGCTTCCAGATCCTGGGTGATGTTGGCGTCGCCCGCGCCACTGGTTCCGCCGTTACGCAGTTCCTCGCCCCCATCGAACATGCCGTTGCCGTCGAGGTCGGCGATCAGCCGCATGTAGCCGCCTTCCTTACGGCCGGTCAGATCGATGCTCACCGCGCGCGGCTGATCCAAAGTGAAACGGTAATAGTCCAGCCCGTCCAATACGCCGTACATGTCCTCGTACGAAACGGGCGTCGCGATGAGTGTGCCCAGCGGCAAAGCGGTTGGCAACGTCTCGCCCGGATCTTGCGGCGTGGTCGGCTCGATGACGGTTCCTGGAGTGACGGTCAGCGTGTAGGGCGTGATATGTTCGTTGTAGTAGCGGACGACCTGCACGAAGTATTCGCCGGCCTCCAGGTCCTGAGTGATATTGGCATCGCCCGAGCCGGGCGTGCCCGCGTTGCGCAGCTCCTCGCCTCCGTCGAGCGTTCCGTTGCCGTTCAAATCGGCGATCAGCCGCATGTAGCCGCCTTCCCTGCGGCCGGTCAGATCGACGCGCACCTCGCGCGGCTGGTCGATCGTGAACTTGTAGTAGTCCACCGTGTCCCGCACGCCGTACATGTCCTGGTACGAAACGGCGGTCGAGACGAGCGTGCCCAGCGGCAGGGCCGTGCCGAAGGTGTCGCCGGGGTCGTACGGCGTGGTCGGCACGATGATCGTTCCCGGCGTGACGGTCAGCGTGTAGGGCGTGATATGGTCGTTGTAGTAGCGGACGACCTGCACGAAGTACTCGCCGG
>JAGFJK010000059.1 GCA_024102795.1 Pirellulaceae bacterium | reverse complement strand
ACGGCGGCCGCTCAGTGGTTCGCTCCGCCCGCTCTGCGCGGCCGCCTGGCCTGCGCGGGCTCAGGCGGCGGCCGCGGCCTGCGCCTGGAGTCGCTGGAAGATCGCCGGTTGCTGGCCGTCGAGATCGAGGTGGGCGACCACGTGCTGCTGCCCAACACGCCCGATCAAGTGATCGAGATCTACGTCCGCAGCACGGATCCGGACAACGATCCGGTTGTGTCGGGGTTCAATCTCAACGCGCAGCTTGATGATGGCGACGACAACACTCCAGCGCCGCGATTCCAGGACGTGGATTTCACCGGTGGAATCTGGGACGCCGGACCGAATGCGGACGTCGGGGAATTCGGCGACGAATACGTAACTTACGGGCTCACGTTCTTCCCCGTATTGAACGTCGAGCCGGACGGCTTGCTCGTGACGCTCACCATTGACACGACTGGGATTCTGGCGACACAGGAATTTGATCTGCTTCTGAAGTCGAGCTCACTAATCGGCGACGACTCGTCATTTGTGATCGAAGGCATCCAAGAACCGTTCTATCCCGAGATCACCAACGGCCGGCTGCTGATTGAGCCGCCCAATCAGCCGCCGGTGAACAGTCTGCCGGCGCCCCAGACGATGAATGAGGGCGGGCTGCTCACGTTTTCGAATGTCAATCTGAACTCGATTTCGATCACCGACCCGGACGCGGGCTCGCAACCGGTCCAGGTCACGCTGGAAGCCACCAACGGCACCGTGACGCTCGGCGGCACCGCCGGCCTGACGTTCTCCGCCGGCGACGGCACGCAGGACGCCCTGCTGACGATGACGGGGACGGTCAGCAGCATCAACACGGCCCTGCTGGGCATGGTGTTCGACACGCACGACGACTTCCACGGCGCGGCCAGCCTGCGGGTCCTGACCAACGACCTGGGCCACACTGGTTCCGGCGGCGCCCAGTCCGACGACGACACGCTCAACATCACGGTCAACTCGGTTAATGATCCTCCCACGCTCGACCCGATCGCCAACCGCGAGGTGATGACGGGCGGCGGTTCCGACACCGTCAATCTGACCGGAATCACGGCCGGCGGCGGCGAATCACAGGGGTTGACCGTCCAGATCTCCAGTTCGAACACCAGTCTGGTCCTGGTCGATACGCTCAGCTACACCTCGCCGCAGTCGACCGGTTCGTTCATTGTCCGCGCCGCGCCAGGCCTGGGCGGTCTGGGCGGCGACGCGATCGTGACCGTGACGGTGACCGACGACGGCGGCACGGACAACGGCGGAGTGAACACGTTTTCGCGAATGTTCGTGGTCACCGTGCGGGGGTCGTCCGTGTTGCCCACCATCGATCCGATCGCCGATCCCGACCCGATCAACGAAGGGGCCGGACAGCAGACCATCAACCTGACCGGCATCACCGACGGCGAACCACCGTCGTATTTTCCTCAGCAGCCGCTAAGGGTGATGGCCTCCAGCAACAACCCGGCCCTGATCAGCACCGTCGGCGTCACGTACACCTCGCCCAACACGACCGGCACGCTGACTTACACGCCCCTGCCCGACGCCACCGGGACGGCCGTGATCACGGTGATCGTCGAGGACAGCGGGTTGGACTTGGAGCTGAATCAGCCAAACGACAATGCCCAGTTCATCGAGCAGTTCACGGTGGTGGTCAACCCCGTCAACGACCCGCCGGTAAACACGGTGCCGGGGGCGCAGAGCACCAACGAGGACACGCCGCTGGTGCTGAGCAGTGCGAACGGGAACCAGGTTTCGACCAGTGACATCGACGTTGGCGGCGGCGTGATGCGGGTGACGTTGAGCGTCCTGCACGGCACGCTCACGCTGAGCGGCACGGTGGGCATCGACTTCGACGGCGGCGGCAACGGGCAGGCCTCGATGACCCTGCTCGGCTACCTGGACAACGTCAACAACGCGCTGAACGGCTTGCGGTACGATCCAAACCCGAACTACCACGGCAGCGACACGCTGACCATCCTGACCAACGACCAGGGCAATACCGGTTCTGGCGGGGCGATGACCGACACCGACACGGTGGCCATCATGGTCCAGCCGCAGAACGATCCGCCGACCGACATTGCGCTCAGCAGCACCTCGCTGCCCGAAAATGCCGGGGCCAATGCGGTAGTGGGCGATTTCTCGACGGTGGATGTCGACACGGGCGACACGTACACCTACGCGCTGGCCACCGGCAGCGGCGACGCGGACAACAGTGCCTTCAACATCAGCGGCAACCAGTTGCGGGCCAACGCCAGCTTCGACTTCGAGACCCGCACCAGCTATTCGGTCCGAGTGCGCAGCACGGACGCCGGCGGGCTGGCGGTCGAACGCGAGTTCACGATCACCGTGACCAACGTGAATGAAGGGCCAACCGAGATCGGGCTCAGCGGCACGACCATCCCGGAGAACAGTCCGGCCAACACGCCGGTCGGCACGTTCTCGACCACCGACCCCGACGCCGGCGACACATTCACCTACGCGCTGGTCGCGGGCAGCGGCGACACGAATAACGGCGCTTTCAACATCGTGGGCAACGAACTGCGGGCCACGGCCGGGTTCAACTTCGAAGCGCAGAGCAGCTACTCGATCCGCGTTCGCAGCACGGACACCGGCGGGCTGTCGGTCGAACGCGAGTTCACGATCACCGTGACCAACGTGAACGAAGGGCCGACCGAGATCGCGCTCAGCGGCACGTCCATTCCGGAAAACAGTCCCGCCAACACGCCGGTCGGGACGTTCTCGACCACCGACCCCGACGCGGGCGACACGTTCACCTACACGCTGGTTGCAGGCAGCGTCGAAACGTACAACGGCCACCGCGATCTCCACGGCTACCCGCCGCGGCCCACTGCCGGGTTCAACTTCGAAGCGCAGAGCGGCTACTCGATCCGCGTTCGCAGCACGGACGCCGGCGGGTTGTCCGTCGAACGCGAGTTCACGATCACGGTGACCGACGTGAACGAGGCGCCAACCGAGATCGGGCTCAGCGGCACGTCGATCCCGGAAAACAGCCCCGCCAACACGCCGGTCGGCACGTTCTCGACCACCGACCCCGACGCGGGCGACACGTTCACCTACGCGCTGGTCGCGGGCAGCGGCGACACGAATAACGGCGCCTTCAATATCGT
>JAGFJK010000018.1 GCA_024102795.1 Pirellulaceae bacterium | reverse complement strand
AATCGCTCCACCCATTGTAGCCCGATTGTCCTCAATCGGGTCGCGAGCGAAAGCCGACCTCGCACCCGGCGCCTGAGCGATTGGGGACAATCGCTCCACCCATTGTAGCCCGATTGTCCTCAATCGGGTCGCGCGCGACAGCCGACCTCGCACCCGGTGCCTGAGCGATTGGGGACAATCGCTCCACCAATTGTAGCCCGATTGTCCTCAATCGGGTCGCGCGCGACAGCCGACCTCGCACTCGGCGCCTGAGCGATTGGGGACAATCGCTCCACCAATTGTAGCCCGATTGTCCTCAATCGGGTCGCGAGCGAAAGCCGACCTCGAACCCGGCGCCTGAGCGATTGGGAACAATCGCTCCACCCATTGTAGCCCGATTGTCCTCAATCGGGTCGCGAGCGAAAGCCGACCTCGAACCCGGCGCCTGAGCGATAGGGGACAATCGCTCCACCCATTGTAGCCCGATTGTCCTCAATCGGGTCGCGCGCGACAGCCGACCTCGCACCCGGCGCCTGAGCGATTGGGACAATCGCTCCACCAATTGTAGCCCGATTGCCCTCAATCGGGTCGCGCGCGACAGCCGACCTCGCACCCGGCGCCTGAGCGATTGGGACAATCGCTCCACCAATTGTAGCCCGATTGTCCTCAATCGGGTCGCGCGCAACAGCCGACCTCGCACCCGGCGCCTGAGCGATTGGGGACAATCGCTCCACCAATTGTAGCCCGATTGTCCTCAATCGGGTCGCGAGCGAAAGCCGACCTCGAACCCGGCGCCTGAGCGATTGGGGACAATCGCTCCACCCATTGTAGCCCGATTGTCCTCAATCGGGTCGCGAGCGAAAGCCGATCTCGAACCCGGCGCCTGAGCGATTGGGGACAATCGCTCCACCAATTGTAGCCCGATTGTCCTCAATCGGGTCGCGAGCGAAAGCAGGCCTCGCACCCGGCGCCTGAGCGATTGGGGACAATCGCTCCACCAAGGGGGTATGACTTGGCTTGACTCGTTCCGTGACGGGACGAAGAATGCTTGACGAGGTTTCTTGCGGCAGCGGTGGCCAACTGGCAATCAGCGGCTGCCATGCCCCGATCCGAGTTCCCCCCAAAGCGAGCCCGCCGGATGATGCATTTGCCTCGACTGGCGCTGGGGCGGATCCAGCCGGACGTCGATCAGCGGCCCGTGTTATGGGCCTTGCTGAGCGTGCTGGAACGGCTGGGACTGCAGGTTCAGGTATTCGGCTCCCAGGCCAGGTTCGATGCACCCACGGGAGATTCCCTGCCGGGTGGCATCCTGCAACGGCACCTGGACAGTTGGCTGATGACCCGGGAGAGTTGCCGGGAAATTTTTCTCTGCGGCAACCACGACTGTGACTTAGCCATGGTCCTCGGGACATGGGATGGTCCGGCTGAGGAGCCAGGTGCATTGTGGGAGTCGCCGGCCAGCGGCGGCGACGCGTGTCCGGCGGCAACCGCGCGTGACGGCGAGGGACGCTTGGAAACGCTTTGCCAGTGGCTCGAACTGCCGCGGATTGCCATCCTGGACGCTCAGCGACTGCGTGCCCACGGTATCCCCGCGCGGCCCAGGCAGGTGGAGGCGGTATTGCTGGATCGGACGGCGCCGGGCCAGGCTGGAGTGGCCTTGCAGGTCGACCTGGAAACCGTCTGGGGCGTACCCGTGCTCGGACGCTTGCCCCTGCTGCCTGGCCTCCGCCCGGGGTTGGACCGGCTGTCATTGGGAACTGGGCCGGGCGACGCCATGTGCTGCGCGCTGGCCGACGCGCTCAGCGAGTCGCTTGATGTGGAGCGCCTGTTGCGGCTGGCCGAGTCACGTGGCTTTCCGGCGCCGCGCCTGGCCGGTCGGGAAACCGCCGCCAGGCCGCGGCGCTGCAACATCGCGGTGGCCTACGACGAGGCATTTCACTGTTATTTCCCGGATGCGCTGGATCTGCTGGAACGACTCGGCGCCCGCCTCCACGACTTCTCGCCGTTGCGCAGCGAGCGGCTGCCTCCCGCCACAGACGTCGTGTATTTCGGCTGCGGCAACCTGATCGAGCATGCGCGGGAACTGGCCGGAAACTGCTGCCTGAAGCAAGACCTGCAACGGCACGCCGCGCGGGGCGGGCGGATCTACGCCGAATGCTCCGGCGTGGCTTATCTGTGCGAGCAACTGGTGCTGCCCAATTCGCGAACTTGCCCGATGGCCGCCGTTCTGCCGGCAATCGCCCGCCGCAATCCGCAAGCCGGACCCTCGCGCCCCGCTACCGTCAGGCTGTCCCACGCCTGCTGGCTGGGCCCGGCGGGAACCGAGCTGCGAGGATACCAGGCCGGAACCTGGCAATTTGAACCGACCGGGCCGCTTCAGTACGATCAGGCCAGTGCCGTGCTGGGCTGCCAGCGAGTCGTGGGCAGCCTGCTCCATTTGAATTTCGCGGCCTTGCCGGAAATCCTCGAACGCTTCTTCCGCCCCCTGCCATCGCCTCTGGCCGCCGGTCGGTGAGACCTGCTGCCCGGCTTGCCGCCGGGTCCGCCGATTGACGGACCCTCCGTGCGTGCGCCAAACTAAGAACTTTGCGCTCGGGTCCAGAACCCCACGAGAGTTCAAGAGTTCCCGCGGATGATCAACACGCTGTTCCTGCCCGAGCTCCGCGAACTGCTGGACAGCGGGGACGCGCATGCGCTGCGGGAGGTGTGCACGGCCCTGCACCCGGCCCGGACGGCCGAGTTTGTCGAAGGACTGTCGCCCGGCGAAGCCTGGTCGGTGCTCAAGCATGCCGACATGCCCCTGCGGGTGGAGATCTTCAGCTACTTCGACCACGACCATCAGGTCGCCATCTTCGAATCCCAGGATCGGCACGAGGTGGCCGAACTGATCGCCGAGATGTCGCCCGACGACCGGGTCGATCTGCTGCAGGAAGTCTCGCCCGAAGTCGTGCAGCAACTGCTGGAACTGGTCCCCGCCAGCGAACGGCAGAACATCGAGCGCTTGCAGGCGTTTGAGGAAGGTACGGCCGGCGCGGTGATGACCACCGACATCGCGCGGCTCAGTGAATCGCTCAAGGTGCGGGACGCGCTCGCCGAACTGGGCCGCCAGGCCGAGCAGCTCGAAACCATCTATTACATCTATGTCGTCGACGGATCGGGGCGGCTCAAGGGCGTCGTTTCCGCCCGGCAACTGGTCTCCGCCATGGGCCGCCCCCAGGTGACGCTGGGCGACCTGATGGACACCGACATCCTGATGGCCAATGTCCACGAGGACCAGGAGTCGGTCGCCGACAAGGTCGCCCGCTACGACTTGCTGGCCATTCCCGTCGTGGATGACGACGGCCGCCTGGTGGGAATCGTCACGCACGACGACGTGATCGACGTGGTCCGCGAGGAGGCGACCGAAGACGCTCATCGGATCGCCGCCGTCGATCCGCTCGAAGACAGCTACATGCGGACCTCGCTGTTCACGCTTAGTTGGAAGCGAGGCATCTGGCTGTCGATTCTCTTCGTCGCCGCCCTGCTGACCGCCTTCGCCCTCCGGCATTACGAAAAGAATCTCGCGAGCTGGGAGTGGCTGGTCTGGTTCATCCCGCTGGTCATTTCCAGCGGCGGCAACTCCGGCAGCCAGACCGCCACCTTGATCATCACCGCCATGGCCACGGGCGACGTCGAGCTGCGGAACTGGCTGCAAGTGGTGCTCCGCGAACTGGCCATGGGCCTGCTGCTGGGTGGTTTCCTGGGGCTGATCGGCTTCCTGGCGGCGGCCGTCCTGAGGTGGCCCAACATCTCGGAGGCCCTGGTCGTGCCGTTCACCCTGCTGCTGGTGGTCATCTGCGGCACGCTCTGCGGTTCCGTCCTCCCGCTGCTGTTCAAGCGCCTGGGATGGGACCCGGCGCTGATGAGTAACCCGTTCGTGGCGGGGATCATCGACATCCTGGGGATCGTGATCTACATGAACGTGGCCATGGCACTGCTCGACATCACGTCGCCCCGCGGACCATGACGGCCCGCGGCAGGACGCGGCCCCCTGCCCATCCTTGTGGGCCTGGTCCGCTCAGACGTCCAGCACCGGTTCGCCCACGTACAGCTTCAAGATCTGGCTTTGCACCTTGATCGCTCGGATCAGCACCCAAATCTGCTCGGCACTGAACTTGCGGGGATCCTCGCGCGCCAGACACTCCAGCTCCTCGGTCATTGCCGCGTGCTGGTCGGTAGCCGCCTGCAGCCGCAAGCCGATCTCTTTCCAGGCGTCGGTCAATGCCTGGTGATCGTTAAGCTGATCGAAGTCGGGCGTGGAATTGCTGAGCAGCAGGCACAGCCGAGCCACATCCCTCGGATGGGCCGTGGGCTGTAGCTGCTCGATGCGATCCGCCAGTTCTTTGCACTTCATCGTACCGCCCCACGCTGCTGTCTCAGGTGGCCTTCGGACCAGGGTCTATCGCAACTTTAGCTCAACATTTGAAAAAAAGAAAAGAATTTGCGCGTGGGCGGGTCGCGCGAAAAACGCAAGAATTGCGAGCGAAATGAGCAATTGTCCTCTGGGGACAATCTGCGAACCTGGGTAACTTGCGGCGACCTGCACTCAACCCAGTTCGCGCAGCTTTTGTGGCTTGACAAATCGACCCCAGAGGTCGTTGTCGACTACAGCAGGCCGTAGCCGGCCAACGTGCCGCGCAGCGACAGTTCGCCGGCCGCATCCAGCTCGGTCATCGGCAACCGCAACTGGCCCGTGTCCCGACCCAGCATTCTCATGGCCGCCTTGATCGGAATCGGATTGGTGGCCAGACCCAGCATGTCGCGGCACAGGGGGAACAGCTTGCGATGCCAGCGAAGCGACTCGGCCCAGTCGCCCCGCTGAAACGCGGCGACCAGTGCCACCATGTCCCGAGGGACCAGGTTGCCCACGACGGAGATCACGCCCTCGCCACCCACCGACATCAGCGGCAGCGTCAGACTGTCGTCGCCGCTGAGCAGCGTCAGGTTGGTCGAACCGAGGACTTCGGAGGCCTGGTCCAGCGAGCCGGTGGCTTCCTTGACCATGGTGATGTTCGGCAGCTCGGCCAGGCGGATGATGGTTTGCGGTTCGATATTCTTGCCGGTGCGCCCTGGAATGTTGTACACGCAGATCGGCAGGTCCACTTCTTCGGCCACGGTCCGATAGTGCTGGTAGAACCCTTCCTGCGTGGGCTTGTTATAGTAGGGAGCGACCATCAGAGCGGCGTCGGCCCCTTCCCTGGCCGCCCAGCGAGTCAGCCGCAAGGCTTCGGACGTGCTGTTGCTGCCGGTGCCCGCCATCACTTTCACTCGCCCGGCCGCGGCCTGCACGACTTCCGAAATCACGCGTTCGTGTTCTTCGTGACTCAGCGTCGGCGACTCGCCGGTCGTGCCCACCGGGCACAAGCAGGTCGTGCCCGATTCGATCTGAAACTCGACCTGCCGCCTCAGCGCCTGGCTGTCGATCTGGCCATCCTTGAAGGGCGTGATCAGGGCCACGGAGAGTCCCGCGAATGATGAGCCTTTGCGCATGATATCAGCCGTTTTTTCCAGGAAACGTCGTCTGGTCCGCCGCCGAACCGCTCATCATAAGCCACTGGCGGCGGCCGGGCAAAGTCCCCCGACCCAACGCCGCCTGGCGCTCGCGCATAGTCGCCTTTCGCTCCGCGAAAGTAGCGTCTGCAGCGGCAATTAAGCCCGCGGAGCCAGCTCCGGCCTGACGCTCGCGACTTTCGCGGAGCGAAAGGCGACTATGGCTCCGCGAAAGTAGCGTCCGCAGCGGAAATCAAGTCCGCGGAGCCAGCTCCGGCCCGACGCTCACCGCACGGCCGAGTCGATCAGCCGCTTCATCTCGCGGACCGCTTCACCAAGTCCCACGAACACGGCGCGCGACACGATGCTGTGGCCAATGTTCAGCTCCCGCATCCCTTCGAGGGCGGCCACCGGCTGCACGTTGTGGTAATTCAAACCGTGGCCGGCGTGCAGCGCCAGGCCCGACTGCCGAATCTGGTGGCCGGCGGCGACCAGCATCCGCAGCGCCTCGTCGCGGCCGCTGCCCTGAGTCAGCGCGTACGTGCCGGTATGCAGTTCCACGGCGTCGGCCCGCAACTCGGCCGCCACGTCGATTTGCCGAGGGTCCGGGTCCAGGAACAAGCTGGTCGCGATGCCCGCCTCGCGCAGTCGCTCCACCGCCTCCTGAACCGCCGCCCGGTGCAGGACGGCGTCGAGTCCGCCTTCGGTCGTTACTTCATCCCGCCGTTCGGGAACCAGCGTCGCCTGGTGCGGCCGCAGCTCGCAGGCAATCCGCAGGATCTCCTCCGAGCAGGCCAGCTCCAGATTCAGCTTGACCGACACCGTTTCGCGCAGCAGCCGCACGTCGCGGTCCTGGATATGCCGCCGGTCTTCCCGCAAATGGACCGTAATGCAATCCGCTCCCCCCAGCTCCGCCGCGGAAGCAGCCCAGACCGGATCAGGCTCCCAGGTCTTGCGGGCTTCCCGAATCGTGGCGATGTGATCGATGTTGACTCCGAGTTCCGGCATCGGTGAGCGGTCCTGCGAGGGAGCAAATCGCGGTCAGTGCGCCAAGCTGTCGAGACGAAAGCGCCGTTGGCGTTCGAAGCGCCCGTCTCCGTCCAGGTCGTCCGCCAGGATAATACTGTCCGAATTGGCGTCGTACCGCAAGATGCGGCCGGGCTGTCCGTCCGGACCAGTGCCACCCAGCAGCGGCTCCTCGGATTCACTCAGAGCCCGCCGTAGCGGGTCCGGCGCCAGATGCTGCCGCGGCTGGGCCCAGCCACCTCGCCCGGCGACATACGCCAGGCTGCCCGCCACCAGGACCAGCAACAGCGGAGCCCAACTCCGCGGCCGAGACGCGCCGGCGCCGGTAAATTCGGCGTGCGGTTCCGACGCGGCGTCTGGGTCCTCGCTGGCCGCCACTTCGTCCCGCAGCAATTGCGCCGCCCGCTGCAGCTCGCCGCGCGGAACGCGAAGGATGAACTGCATCGTCCAGCGGCCGTCCAGCGCGCTGAACTCCTGTTGTTGATGCACGTTCGTGGCAATCCCCGCGGCTTCCAGCCCGTCCGCGAAAAAGCCCACCTCGGCCAGGTGCGACAACCGGGCCACCGGCGCCCAATCGATCACCGCACCCGCCGACTCGGCCGCGGATTCCCCGGGCAGCTCGCGACGACACTGCGGACAGAAACTCATCCGGTGAACTCCCAGGGACTTGGCTCGTGCGGATTGGCGACCCGGCGGCAGCCTGGAACGCTCGCCATCCAGGACCGTACCCATACAAGGCATTATTGTCGCGTGGTCGCCGGCTTTCCACCTCGCCGCGGCCCCTGTCAGACGGGCGACGCAACGCTCAGCCTCGCGCCCTCGTTGTCGGGTTCGCCGATCTCCGCAGCCAACGTAACGCCCTCGACCAGTTCACTCACCCGCCCCCGAAACAGCTCCGCCGCCTCCTGGCAGGGCAGCAGTACGAACAACGTGGGCCCCCAGGAACTCTGCCCCACGCCACGAATCCCCCAGTCGCGAATGCGGTGGACCAACCGTTCGAGCAGCGGCCCGTTGTACGCGCCACCCTGCCTCCCGGCGAAACAGTTCCCCGCGAGCCAGTTGAAACGAAACATGCTCTCGCTGAACAGCTCGAAGTCGGCGTCGCCCGCGGCCGGCAGCATCCGCTCGTACAGTTCCTCCAACAACTGATCCGTCACTTCCGCCGGCACGGCCGGCAGGCGGTCGAACGCGGCTTGTTCCGCGGCACCGGCCAGCCCGCGGAATTCGGCGGGCCGCACCAGCACGAACCGCCACGCGGCGG
>JAGFJK010000515.1 GCA_024102795.1 Pirellulaceae bacterium | reverse complement strand
TCGGCGCCCTGAGCACGAGCCTCTCGCCGCTGCTTGCGCGACGGAAGCTGGCTTTCCAGCGGAATCTCCACACTCACGTTGCAGTGCGGGCAGACACCGCGCTTGCCGGCCAGGAACGACTTGACGTTCAGCCGGTGCCCATTGGGACAATAGAAGCGAATTCCCATGCGACCGCCGCTGCCGATCCTCTGAAGTGTGGTGGCCGACGCCGAACCAAGCCGCCGCCGCGACCGTGCGCGGCGAATCGTTCGCTGCCAGCGGGGAGTGCGGCAGGGCCCCCACCCACAATGCACTCGATTCCTCGATTATACCTTCCCTGGTCCAGGTGTGAAGAATCGGCCTGCCGCCCGGCCCCCCTGGGACCACTTCAGCTTTCCGGGCCGCAGCCCACTCAACGGGGCCGCGCCTTGCGACCGGACCTGGGGGCCGGATATCATGCGGCGGCCAATCCCGCTTTTCACCCATGGGCACGCCGACCATGAAGCGACCGCAGCCACAGCAGCCGGAGGAAGAGGCCGAGGGCCCCTTGGAAATTGCCATCATCGGCGATTTGACCGACAATGAAGCGGACTTGACCGACAAGCTGCTGGGTGTCCCGCCCGGTGGCCATTGCACCATCTATTTCGATTCGCCGGGCGGCAGCCCCTACTGCGGGCTGTCGTTGATGACCATGATCTGCCTGCGGCGGCTGCAGGCGGTGGGCGTGGTGACGGGCGAATGCTCCTCGGCCGCGCTCTGGCCGTTCGCCGCCTGCCGGCACCGGTTCGTGACCCCGTTCAGCGTGCTGCTGTTCCACCCCATGAAGTGGCAGAGCGAGGAACACGTGGGACTGGCCGAGGCGGCCGAATGGGCCCGGCATTTCGGGCATTTGGAAGGCCAGATGGACGGGCTGCTGGCGGACCTGTTGGGAGTCAGCCAGCAACTGCTGGAAACGTGGACTCGGCCCGGACGCTACGTCAGTGGCCGCGAACTGGCCGATGCCCAACTGGCTCACCTGATTCCGGCCGACGCCCTGGCCGACTTCGGCCGGCAGCTCGACCCGCGCCTGCTGCCCCCGTCGTAAGATCGTGCAGTTTCTAAGTTGAATTTGGTTTTGGGTTTGCAGTCTTCAGGCCGCTGGCGTTTTCGCTAAGACATGGAAACACGGAGGCACAGAGGACACCGAGTGGGACCTGACGACCAACTCCCCGCGTGCACTCTCTCTGTGCTCTCTGTGCCTCTGTGTTGCAATTCTTCCCGATCCCCGTGAATCATCCGGCTGCAGAACCACGGGCTGGAAGCCCATGCTACTACAGAATCACGGGCTGGAAGCCCATGCTACGCCGCCGCCTAGCGGTATAACTCGTGGCAGGCGCTGCAGGCTTGAGTCATTTCGCCCACGGCCATCCGCCCCTGGTCGGCGTTGGAAAGCTTGACGGCGGCGACGGTGTCGAGCGCTGCCTTCTTCATCCGTTCGGCAAACCCCCGGTACTCCGTGTCGTCGGCGTCGTTCATGCCTTCCTTCAACAGCACCTCCGACATGGCGGCCACCAGTTCCGCTTCGTGCAGAATCTTCTCAGGCTCCTTCGCAAACTCGGCCTGGCTGGCGGTGGCCTGCTGCAGGTACTTGGCCGATCGGTCCTCCAATACCCGCATCAGCGGCGAGCGGGCGGCGACCGACTCCCAGGCCGCCTTCGGCTCGGCGGCGTCCGCCTCAATCCGGGAGCCCCGCACCACCGAATCCAGCTCGTCGCGGCGCAGCTTTGCCTCATTGTAAACCTGGATGTTGCCGCCCGCCTTGGTATTGGCGGCCGCACGAGCGAAGCGATCGCGAAGCGTCGGCGCATCGTCCTTCCAGCGGATCTCGCCCCCGTATTCGCCGATGATCCCGAACAGCATCGCCAGCAAGGTGAACTGCTTCTGAGCCTGCTTGTGCCCCGCGCCGGCGAACATCGTGGGCGTGGTGACACTTTCGGCCACCTGCAGATTCAACGCCTTGATCTCGTCCTCGACCGTCTGGGGCGAAATCACGGCGGACCAGCCGTTG
>JAGFJK010000496.1 GCA_024102795.1 Pirellulaceae bacterium | reverse complement strand
GTGCACTTCTCGCTCGGCGTCCGCTCGACTTTCGTCAGCCGTCCCGGGACGGCCCTCGGTCCCGCTACGCAACGCATACCCGCAGGGGGCGCCTCCAGGGGGTGGGGGCACAACGCAACCGGCTCGCCTCACCCAGGCGACCAGGGCATTTTGCGAGGAATCACTCCCGTCCCTGCTGCTCCAGCGCCGGCAGCAGCAACCGCAGCTCACCCGCAAGTTGCTCGCGCCGCTCAGCGACCCCGGCCAGGTCGCCGCGCTGTCCCAGGCCCTCCAGCTCCGCCAAGGCCGCCGTGGTGCCAGCGGCGAAAAAGTTGCTGACGGAACTCTTGAAGCGATGAGCGGCCTTGGCCAGTGCCGCGGGATCCCTCCGCTCGATTGCCAGATCGATTCCGGCGATTAGCCTGGGGTACTCGCCCAGAAAAAGTTGCGCCAGTTCCCGCAGCAGCGAACGGTCTTGCCCCAGACACGCCAGCGCCGCCTCGCAGTCCAGCGGGGACGCGACCGCCAGTTTCTGGCTGCCGACCGGGGGACGATCCTGCTGCCCGTTCGCTGGCCGCCAGTCGCCAGGCAGGAACGCGGCCAGCGTCCGAGCGAACTGGTCCTGGTCGAGCGGCTTGGACAGGTAGCCGTCCATTCCGGCCCGCAGGCAGCGCTGGCGATCGCCCGGCATGGCACAGGCCGTCAGTGCCACAATCGGCACGTGCCGGTCCCGGCCTTCGCGCCGCCGAATCGTTCGCGTGGCTTCCAGCCCATCCAGATGCGGCATCTGGACATCCATCAGCACCAGGTCGAACTCCTCGCTGGCCAGTCGTTCCACCGCCTGACAACCGTCGGTCGCCAACTCGGCCCGCAAGCCCAATTCGCTCAGCAGATGCTCGACCGTCCGCTGATTGACCGGATTGTCCTCCACCAGCAGGATTCGCGGCTCGCCGCCCCCGGGCGACCTCGAAACCGGCGCCTGGCCGCTGGGCAGTTGCAGCGTGACTGTGAATTCGAACAAGCTGCCCTGGCCCGGAGTGCTCTCGACCCAAATCTCGCCGCCCATCAAGCGTACCAGCCGCCAGCAGATGGCCAGCCCCAACCCCGCCCCCTCGTGCCGGCGGCTGTCCGACGTATCGGCCTGTGCGAACGCGTCGAAAATCTCGCTACGTCGCTCCGCATCCACGCCGATCCCGGTGTCCTGGACCGCGAACCGCAGGACCACGTGCCGGGCCGCCAGTGTTGCGGCGCTCACCCGCAGCTCGATCGACCCCCGCTCGGTGAACTTCACCGCGTTGTCCAGCAGATTCGCCAGCACCTGCCGCAGGCGTTCCGGGTCGCCCAGCAACTGGACGGGAACCGTGGAGGCCACGTGGCTCGTCAGCTCGAGCCGCTTGGCGCTGGCCGCCGGAGCCGCTTGCCGGATCACCTCCGCCACCAGATCCGGCAGGCAGAACGGCCTCGCCTGCAACGCCACCCGTCCGTTTTCGATCGCCGAATAATCCAGCACGTCGTCCACCACGCCCAGCAAAGACTCGGCCGAATGCCAGACGGCTTCCAGGTCGTCGCGCTGCGAGGGTGTCAATTCCGTCCGCAACAGCAGCCGCGTGATCCCCAGGATCCCGTGCAACGGCGTGCGGATCTCGTGACTCATCCGCGCCAGAAAGTTGCTCTTGGCGCGATTGGCCGCCTCCGACGCCTCCTTGGCCCGCGCCAGAATCCGCCGATCCTGCTCCACACGCGTGTGATCCTCCAGGCAATCGGTCCGCGCCCGATCCAGGCACACCAGGCGCCGCCGCTCGATCACGACGCATATGGTCAGCCCAACTTGTGCCGCCGCGGCAACAAGCACCAGACCCACCGCCCAGGGCAAAGCCGTCGCCGCCGCCATGGCGCCGGCCATCTGAGCCAGCAG
>JAGFJK010000487.1 GCA_024102795.1 Pirellulaceae bacterium | reverse complement strand
ACCGCGTTGGCTGCCTCGGTCGCCGCGCGGTCGGCGGCGGCCTTGGCATCGGCCGCCGCTTTCGCCTCGGCATCCGCCTGCACCTTGATCTGATCGACTTCCTTCTTGCGTTCGGCGGCCGCGGCCGCCGCTTCCGGGTTGCGGTTGTAATCGACCTGCTGGGCGATGGCATCCAGGTAGAACGTGTAGGTGCCCAGTGGCGTGTTGGCGTTCAGGTTCACCTGAAACTCGCCCGACGTGGCGTTGGCTCCGATGTTGATGGCCGGCGCGTTGACATTGGGAGGCAGGCCGCGCGGAACAACGCTGACAGCGCCCTTGAACGGCCCGCCGCGAGTGTACGGGATCTTGATCTGCGCGGCCCGGGAATTTTCCCAGACCTGGCCTCCGCCCGCCTGCAAACTGATCGGCGAAACTTCGGTCGGCGAGATCGACACGACCAGCTCGCGGGCCAGCCGGCTTTCCACGGCGGGAACCTGCTGATTGGCGTCTCCCCGCTGGACGGTTGGAGCCAGCGCCACTCCCAGACGCGCCTGGCGAGTGACATCCGCGGTGCCGATTTTCGCTCGGCCCGCGATCTGCACCGCCGTGACGGCCGGAGCGGCATTTTCGGCGGCGGTCAGCACCAGCATCGCGTGGTTGCTGGCCGGTCCGATGACCGCATTGCTGCACGTGACTCCCGCCGGCAGCCCCGTGGCCGTGACCGAGATCTCGCCCTCGAAGCCCGCCTTGCGAAACGCCACCACGCGGATTCCCACCTGGCCGCCCTTCCGCAGAAACACCGCGCTATGGCAATCCTCGGCGACCGCCGCCAGGCGGAAGTCCGGCTGCCCGCTGGTGATGGAAAGCCGGTACACTCGTCGCGGATCGGCCACGACCTGCGATGAACCGTCGCGAACCATCAGGCGATAAGAACCATCGTCCGTGGCGGTGAAAGTGAACGCCGGGTCGTCGTGCCGCACGTCAAACTGCGAGCCGCCATCCTGGACGTCGGACTCAAAGACAAACGCCAACTGCTGCACCTGCTCCGGTTGATCTCCCTCGGCCGGCTTCACCACTCGCTGCACGACCAGTTGAGGATTGGTCGGGGCCCCGATCCGCTGCGAGATGACGTCGATGGCCACCACCTGGCCGGCCTTCAATTCGACCTGGTACCAGTCCTGATCGCGCTGCGGGTAGAACTGCCCCTGGACTTCGCAGGGCACGGTCAACGGCTGGGCGGCCGCCGGCGAATCGTTGTTGGCCGCCTCCAGTACGGGCGCGGCGGTCGCCACGCCGACCAGCACCGGATTGGACGAGCCCTGCGGCCCCTTCACTCGATACTCGGCCAGGTCCAGGCCGGCGGCCGCCGGTTCGAGCCGCGCCGAGCTGACCGCCAGCGGAGCCCCCGCGGCGGGCAAGGGAATCGTCACAGCCGCTTTCTCCAAGGGACGCCCGTCCAGTGCCAGGCCCGCGGGCTGCCCTCCCGGCAGATTCCGGCCGTAGATCGTGAATGGTCGTCCGCCCCCGCCTGGTCCGGCCGGCGGAAACACAAAGTCGATGTGCGGCAACACGCCAATCGACACCCGGTACACATGTTCCGGACCGCCCTGGTACGCCGCGTCGTGGACTTTCAACACATACTGTCCCGCGGCCGGCGTCGTGACGTCCAGCAGCGAATCCAGTGCCTGGTCGTCGCGGCTGCTGCCCAGCACTCGCCCCGCGGCGTCGTACAACGTGAGCACGGTATCCAGCGGAGAATCGACCTGCCGCGAATGCGCGGCGATGATCAGCCGCTGGCCGGCCGGCGCGGTAAAGCGATAGTAGTCCACGTCGCCCGCCGCGTTGCTGAGCCCGTTCAGCAGCGCCGGCAGCGTGCACTCGATCGCGGCGGCCGCGTCGTTGTTCGGCTCCGTCTCGACCGCTTCCGGCACGTCTCCCACTGCATAGGCGCGCGGGTTCGAGACGCCGTACTTGCCCTGGGCCCGCACTTCGTGCAGCCCCAGCGGCACGTTGCCCGCCAACTGGACCACGAACTGGTTGGGAACCGGCCGCGGTCCCTTGTCGAACGGCCCCGGCTCGGCCATCTTCCGCGTGGCCTTGATCCCCGGATGCGAAAACAGCAACTGGTCGACGTCGTCCAGATCCGCGCCGGCAATCGACACTTCGACTGTCTGACCCGGTTGTCCTCCGGCCGGATACACGGCGCCCAGCCGCGTGGCGGGAAGCTGAGCCAGCGCGGGACTGGCGGCAAGCAGCAGCAGCCCGAGAGCCAGGCAGCATCGTCGCCCTTCGCTCCGCGAAAGTTGCGATAGTCGCCTTTCGCTCCGCGAAAGATGCGTGCGGCGGCGCTGGACCGAGCTACTCGAGTGGGTTTGAGGTTGGTTCGAGGATTCCGCTACTTTCGCGGAGCGAAAGGCGACTATGCCGGAGCGAAAGGCGACTGTGGCGGTGCGAAAGGCGTGCATCGGCAATCCTTGGGTCGAACCGGGCCGTTCGACTGGGCGGGAGCGGGTGGGGGCTGGTGGCGGACTCACCCGGTCCGCGGCCGGCGGGTCCCGCAAAGCGGACGGAAGCTACCGCACGAACAGAAACTCCTTGGTATTGAACACGGCCCACATGATATCCTCGTAGGCCTGGCGCTTGTTGGGCTTCTGAGCCAGATAGTCCAGGACCAGTTGCAGTTCGCCCTCGCGCGGCGCGCGAGCGAACGCCCAGTAGTACAGTTCCGCGACTTTTTCCGCGTCCGTTCTTTGCGTGTCGTCGGCCAGTTGCTGGCAGAGTCCGCCGCCGGCCGACAGCTTGCCCTGGATGTCGGTCGAATTGAGCAGGTGCAGCGACTGAGCCAGGTTGGCCTCGCTGCTGCGTTCGCATTCGCAGGCGCTCTCGGCCTGCGGCTTGCCGAACACGGTCAGAAAGTAGTCGTTGAAACCGCTGTCCGGCAGTTGCACGGCTCGCGTCCCGGCTGGCATGCCGCCGAAGCCGATCGTCGTGCCGGCCACCTGGTTGATGGCGTCATACAACGGCTCGGCGTTCATCCGCCGCGGATAGAAGCTGGAAAAATTCTGCTTGTCGCTGGCGTTGTACTCGTTCGGCTCGCTGCTCAACTGATACGCGCTCGATCGACAGATCGTGCGGACCAGTTGTTTCAGATCGAACTTGCTGTCGATAAAGCTCTGCGCCAGCGCGTCCAGCAGTTCCGGATTCGACGGCGGATTGGTCACCCGCATGTCGTCTTCGGGATCGACGATCCCGCGGCCGAAGAAATGTTTCCAGTAGCGATTCACCAGGGCCCGGGCGAAAAACGGGTTGTCGGGAGCGGCCATCCAGTCGACCAGCCGCTGCCGTGGATCCTCGTACGACGGCACTTCCAGCGGCTCGGCGCCCAGCCCGGCCGGCCGCAGCAGTTGCTGGCTGCGCGGGTTCCGCGCGTTGGCCTCGCCGCCCCGGTGGAACACGTAACCGTTCTGCTGCCCCCGGCGACTGGGCTTCAGACCCACCTGCGAAAAGAACGCCTCGAAGCTGTAGTAGTCGTCCTGCGACCAGCGTTCGAACGGATGATGGTGGCAGCGGGCGCACTGTATGCGCAGGCCCAGGAACAACTGGGCCGTGTCTTCCAGTTGGGCCGCCGCGTTGTCCACCTGCGTGTACCAGGAAACGGCCGGATTCGTATCGACGTCGCCCGAGGCGGCCAGCACGCTGCGCACGAACTGGTCGTAGGGCACATTCTCCTGGAACGCCCGCCGGACGAAATCGTGGAAGCGGAACGACGCCGCCTGGTTGTTCGGCAAGCGGCGATTGCGCAGCACCATCGACCACTTGCCGGCGAAATAGTCGCCGTATCCGGGGCTGTCCAGCAGGAAATCGATCAGCTTGTCGCGTTTGCCCGGATCCTTGTCCTCGATGAACTGCCGAGCCTGACTCGCCGTGGGCAACTGGCCCGTGATGTCGATGAACACCCGCCGCACGAAGGTGGCGTCGTCGCACAGCGGCGACGGCGGAATCCCCAGGCTGCTCAGCTTGCCGAAGACCCGCTGGTCGATGAAATTCCTGGCCGGCGGCAGGTTGCCCACCGCCAATCCCAGCGGCACGCTGGCTCGGAACACCGTCACCTGGCCTTGGAACCGCACCATCACCGCCACGTCGCCCGGCCGGTCAAACACGGTGACCAGTCCCTTGGTCGTCGAGTCGGCCATTTCGCTGTCGTTCGATTCGTAGGCCGCCAGCCGCGTCACGTCGCGGGCCGTGCCGTCGCTGTAGTGCGCCAGGACCTGCAACTGCTGCCGCGTATTGCGGTTCATCGCCCGCTGCTTGGGAAACACCTCGATCCGCTGCACCGTCGGATCTTCCGGGCTGCCGTAGGGCATCCCCTGCTCGATCCAGCGGACCAGCAGTTCGTGTTCGTACGAGTCCTCGGAGAGCCGCCGTCCGCCGCCGTGGGGCAGCTTGTTCAGCGGCTTGGTCAGCAGCAGGCTGTATTCGGGCGAGGCGGGAAAGATCCGCCGTCCCCGATGCTCCTTGACCAGCCACTCGTAATCCTCTTCCGGGTAGAAGCCCAGCAAGGACAGTCGAAAGCCGTTCTGCCCGCCCGATTTGCCGTGGCAGCCGCCCGTGTTGCAACCGGCCTTGGTGAAGATCGGCACAATCTCGTTGGCGAAGTTGATCGGCCGCGGTTCGCCCAGCTTCTCCACCACGCACTGGACCGTTGCCGATTTGCCGTCGGCGGTCGTGGCGATGATCTGCACCTGGCCGTCCGCCTGCGGAATCAGAAACCCGTCGGCGTCGACCTGCACGATCCCCGGCTGGGTCGCACGAAAGGTGACGTCCCGGGTCAGGTCGTGCAACTGACCGCTGGAATACTTGCCCACGACGACCAGTTGCGCCCGGTCGTTGGGACCTTGCAGCACGATCGGTCCAGGCCTCTCCAGCTCGATGCCGACCAGCGTTCCCGCCGGCCCCAGTCCGGGAAACTCAGCCGCCGCGGCCACTGTAGTGGCTGCCAGCGGCGCCAGGAACAAACCGGTCAAAGCAAGCAACAACGCGGGGTGGCGTGTCATGGCACTTCCTGTGAAAATCGGCCCCGCCGAACAGCAGCTTTGCCGCTCGGCAGGGCCATCGTTCGGCAGGGCCGCAAACTCCCAGCTCAGACCAGTTCGGCGATCGGCTTGCCGTCCTCGATCATATAGACCGGGCGGCCAGCCTGGTTGACGAACTGCGTGCGGCCGTCGATACCCAGCACCTGGAAGATGGTGGCCATCAGGTCCTGCGGCGTGATGGGCGTGGTCTTGGGCACATCCACCTTGGCGGCCGACTCGCCGACCACTTGCCCCATTTTCAAGCCGCCGCCCGCCAGGGCCAGCGTGCTGAGCGGAGCCCAGTGGTCGCGGCCGGCGCTGCCGTTGACCTTGGGAGTTCGCCCGAACTCGCCGCTGATCACCAGCAAAATGTTCTTGTCGACGCACCGCTGCGTCAGGTCCTCGACCAGCGCCGCGACCGCCTGGTCCATCTGCGGCGCCCGCTGTTCCATGCTGGTCTTGATCTGGCCGTGCATGTCCCACCCGCCGTAATCGATCGTCACGAACCCGCAGCCCGCCTCGCACAACCGGCGGGCGGTCAGCAGTTGCTGCCCCAGCCCCGGCCCGTAGCGGTCGACCACGCGCGGATCCTCGTACTTCAGATCGAAGGCCTGCTGCGAGCGGCTCAGCACCAGGTTGAACGCCTGCTGTTCGAACGCATCCAGGCCGTCCATCAGGTGGTTGCGGTCGGCCGCCCGATTCACCTGATCCAGACCCGTCAGCAGCGAACGGCGATCGTCCAGCCGCACCTTCTCGACAACCAGCGACATGTTGCGGCGAGCCTGGCCGCTGGGATCGAACGGATTGAAGGCCGCACCCAGAAACGCCGGGCCGTCGGCCAGGATGCCGTTCAGCCGGACGTAGGTCGGCATGCCGGTGCGCGGATTGTTCGCGCCGCGAACTCGCGACAAAATCGAACCGATCGACGGCCGCGTCGGCAGGCCGCCGTTGTCCACCGCGCGGTTGTCGTAGCCCGTCATGACGTAGTGCGTGCCGCCGCCGTGTCCGCTGTTGGTATGAGCGAACGAACGCACCAGCGCCATCTTGTCGACGACCGAGGCAATCTGCGGGAACGTCCCGCCGATGGTCACGCCGGGCAACGGCGTCGCCACCTCGCCCGTCACGCTGCGATACTCCGACGGAGCCGTCATCTTGGGATCGAACGTCTCGACGTGCGTCGGTCCACCCGACAGCCACAGCCAGATGACCGACGTGTCCTTGACCTGCTGCCCGCTGCTGGCCGCTTCCGCGCGAGCCCGCAACAGTTGCGGCAACGTCAACGCTCCCAAGCCCAGCGAGCCGACCTTGATAAAGTCGCGACGCGTCGTGCCTTCACAGTCACGGCTTCTGCGTCTGGAAACGAATTCGAGCATCGTTCTTCTCCATTGAACTGTGGCTTCATACTCGCGCTGGCTTATATTTACCAACGTTGATACGTCCGGGGATTCTAGCGAAGGTAGCCGGCGGTTTGCAAGGAATTATTTTCGAAATTGTGTCCGGGGGTCCCAGTAAAGCCGGTAATGGCCCGAGGGCGGGCCGGACTCAACGGGCGGTCGCCGGAATCTCGACAAAGTACGCTCGACCGTCTCCCGCCGCCGTCACGATCCGCTGGCCGTCGGGCGCCAAGTCGGCAAAGTTGGTCACGCGGCCCGTGCTTTCCGAATACACCGGTTGTCCGTTGGCCGTGTTCCACAAATTCAGGTGTCCGCCGTAACCGCAGGACAGCATCCGTGTCCCCTCCCGGTTCATCTGCAACCGGTAAACAAAATCGGGATGCTGTTCGAGCTGGCTGAGAATCTGGCCGGTCAGCACGTCCAGCAAGTGGATCTTGCGGTCCAGGCCGCCGGTGGCCACCCGTTTGCCGTCGCCGAAGAAGGCCACGGTGTACAGGCCTCCGTCGCCGACGGGAATCTGCTTGAGCTGCCGGCCGCCGAGGGTATCCCACAGCCGGACGCTCTTGTCCGCTCCACACGATACCAGCAACGCGCCGTCGGGACTGAACGCCACGCCGAAGACGGCGCCCTGATGCCCGCTTAGCTGCCGCGTCTGGGCGCCGGTCGCCGCGTTCCAGATCCGCACGGTCTGGTCGGCGCTGGCCGAGGCGATCCAGCGGCCGTCGGGACTGTAGGCCACGCCGTACACGCCTCCCCCATGGCCGCCCAAGGTGCGGATGGCGTCTGGCGAAGCGAACAACCACTGGCTGAACTGTTCCCCGGCGGTCAGCACGTTGCGGCTGTCGGTGGTGAACGCGGCCGCCGCGAGCGGTTTGGCCGACACCAGGTCGTAGGTCGGCGCACCGTCAACGGGGCTGAAGAACCGCAAATGCCCGTCGTCGCAGACGGCCACGATCTTCTGGTTGTCCGGGCTGTAACGGAGCTGCAGCACCAGCGCGGCCACTCGAAATCGCGCCACCACCTCGCCGTTGGCCAGGTTCCAGAGCAAGACGTTGCCGCTGGCATCGGCGGCCACGGCCTGAGCGTTGTCGTTGCGGACCGCGACCGTCAGAAACTCCTGGTTCTCCGACTCCGGCAGCACCCGCACGCGGTTGCCGTCGGCCAGGTTCCACTGCTGCACGCCACTGGCGCCGGCCGTGACGACCTGAGCTCCGCCCGCGGCCAGCACGGCGTCGCGGATCGGCCCTTGCTCCGCCACGAACGCCCGCAACAGAGACATCTTCCAGACGCTGCCGCGCTGTGCCGCCCCGGCGGACACCAGCGTCAGGTTGTCTGGTGCCATGGCCACCGCCAGGCAAGCTTCGTCCCCATCCGCGAAACGCTCCAGCTCGCTGCCGCGGGCCAGGTCCAGAACGCGGACCACGCCGTCGTCGCCGCAGGCCGCCAGCTTCAGATTATCGTAGCTGGTGCTCACGCTCCGAACCGGTGCCGGCAACTTGACATTCAACTGCGGCGCGATCCGCACGGGCGGCTGAGCGGTGGCGGCAGTGTCCGCGGCACTGGGACTGGCATTCCAGACAAGTACCTGCTGGTCCAGTCCGCCGGCCACGATCCGCGCGGCATCCTTGGTCATCGCCACGCTGGAGATCGCGCCCTCGGCTCCGGTGTAGATGCGTTGGAGCTGGCCGTCGGCGACCGACCACCAGCGGACCAATTTGTCGGCTCCTCCGCTGATCAGGCTGCCGCCATCGGGCGTCATGGCCAGGCTGGTGACGCCTTCGGCGTGCGCATCGATCAGTCGTTCGAAAGAGATCGGCCGCAGTCCAGCTTGCTGCTGTTGTCCGGGCCCTCCGACGACCAGCCAGCGAGTGTCGGCGGTAAAGCTGACCGAGGCGATCGGCGTTGATTCACGAAACCGCTCCAGCAGGCGGCCGTCCACCGCGTCCCGCACCTGGACGCCGGGCCCACGGGCGATCGCCAGGAACCGGTGATCGGGACTGAACCGCACGCCGCCTGTTGGCGCAGTGGCGGCACTCGCGGCGGCACTCGCGGCGGCAGCTCCGGCCGGCGCCGC
>JAGFJK010000476.1 GCA_024102795.1 Pirellulaceae bacterium | reverse complement strand
CAGCAAGTTTCAGGATATTTTGGTCGACTATTCGATCCCGTTTCCCAACTGGCGCGGGAAACCCCACAAATCACTTCTGGCCCCCTCCCCGCTTCGGGGAGGGCTGGGGAGGGGCTCTTCTGGCACTTCCAAACTCAACCCGCGCCAAACAGATCCGCTCTATTACCATCTGAACGCATATCCGGTCCCGGGTTCCAAACCCGAATTACAAAGAATCCGCGTGCCTTTCAGTCCATTCTGCGCGTTGAACACCTGGTTGACCGCTCTAACCCCGCAGGCCCCTCCCCAGCCCTCCCCGAAGCGGGGAGGGAGCCAGAGGGATTTCAAGGGGGAGAGCTCGCGGAAGCAGAGGCCGTCCCAAGTTCCCGGTAGCCACACCCCCTAAAGCCCGATTTACCAACAACTTAAAAGCTGCACGGTCTCGAAGCGGGGAGGGGGCCAGAAGGGGCTCTGTGGCTTACGCGGCCCTTTGGCTCCAACATGGATACGGAACATAAGTAGCCTGATCGACAACCCTCAATACTCGACCAAACCCACCCTGTTTTCTTAGCAGGCCGCCCGACGCGTGTTAGCGAGAAACCGAACGATCCGCCGGGCAAGCCGGCGGGATTGTTTGGGACCTGGAATGTCGGCCTGTGCTTTGCGACAATTCGGGGCGGTTGACGCGGCGCGACTTGTTCAAGCGGCGCCGGTCTTGTACGCTTCCACGCCACTTTCCCGGAGCGAAAGGCGACTACGAGTATGAATACAAGCCGCCGCGGATGCTGGCTGGCGGTTGGTCTGTGGCTGCTCGGCGTGCTGGCCGCGGCCGGGCCGTTGCGGGCCGAAAGGCCCAAGTTGATCGTCCTGGTCACGGTCGATCAACTGCGGGGCGACATGCCGTCGCGGCTGCGCGAGCGGTTCGGGCCGGGCGGCTTCCGCTACCTGATGGAGCAGGGAGTCGTCTACAACCAGGCCTACTACGAACACTCGACAACGTTCACCGCCGTCGGACACGCGACATTGGCCACGGGCGGCCACGGAGCTCAGCATGGGATGGCCGGCAACGACTGGTTCGACCAGCAGACCGGCCAGCAGGTGTACTGCGTCGAGGACGATCGGCATCACCTGCTGGGCAGCGCGCCCAAGGCCCACGCGGGCACCTCGCCGCGGAACTTGACCAGCACCACCTTCGGCGACGAACTGGTGGAATCCAACGCGGGCCGCTCGCGCGTGTTCTCGGTGTCGATCAAGGATCGGGGAGCGATCATCCCGGGCGGCCATCGGGGCAAGGCGTTCTGGTATGCGCCCGGCAGCGGCCAGTTCGTGACCAGCACGTACTACTACCAGCAGTATCCGGAGTGGGTCGAACGGTGGAACGGCGAGAAACACGCGGACCAGTTTCGCGGCCGGAAATGGGACCTGTTGCACGACCGGGCCACGTACCTGGCCGGCGACCGCGACGACCGGCCGTTCGAACAGTCATTCAAGCTGCTCGGCCGCACGTTTCCGCACCCGCTGGACAATCCCGAACCGGCGGACTTCTACGCCACGCTGGCCACGACGCCGATGGGAGACGAACTGACGCTGAACTTCGTGCGGGCGCTGGTCGAGGCCGAGCGGGTCGGGCAAGGCGAGGCGACCGATATGCTGGCGATCGGCTTCTCAGTGACCGACTACATCGGGCACGCGTTTGGTCCGAACAGCCTGGAGGCCGAGGACAACCTGCTGCGGCTGGACCGCACGCTGGCTGAACTGTTTGAGTACCTGGAAGAAAAGGTGGGTCTGGATCGCACGCTGATCGCCCTCTCGTCCGACCACGGCGTGGACTCGTCGCCGGAGTATTCGCTGTCGCTGGGCCTGCCCGCGGGCCGCCACGATCCGGTGGCGCTGCTGCAAAAGCTGAACGACGGCCTGCGGCAGCGGTTGCAGGTGGACGAGGATCTGGTGACCCGGTTTTTCAATCCGGGTCTCTACCTGGACCTGGCGGCGCTGGAGCGGCACCGGTTGGACGTGCGGCGAGTGGAACGGATGCTGGCCGAGGAAGTGTTGCGGCAGCCGGGCTTTGCCTACGCCGTGACCAGGACCAGCCTGCTGGCGGGCGGCCTGCCGCCGGATCCGATTCTGCAGAAGGTCCAGCGGGCGTTCCATCCACAGCGCAGCGGCAACGTGTCCGTCGTGCAAAGCCCCTCGTGGTTCCTGTACGGCAAGCCGACCGACAGCGCGGCGATGCACGGTTCGCCCTATCCGTACGATACCTACGTGCCGCTGATGTTCGCGGGCGCGGGGATGGAGCCGGCCGTCGTCGAACGGCTGGTTTCGCCCGCCGACCTGGCGCCGACAATCTGCGGCGTGCTGGGCATCAAGCCCCCGACCGGCTCCACCGGCAAGCCGCTGGTCGAAGTCCTGCAATCCCGGCGGTGACCAGTCCGGGCGAAGAAACAGCGGGCTCACGCCCGCCGCTCGCCGGGAAGGCAAGAAACAGCGGGCTCACGCCCGCCGCTCGCCTGACAACTCAGGGTGCTTGCCGCAGGTCGAACAGCAGTTGCCTGTAGCTGGGATCGCGAGGTTCGAGCTGCAGTAGCCGCTCCGTGACTTCGATCGCCTCGGCCGTCCGCTCCAGCTTCTGGTAATATAGCGCCAGCGCCAGCAGAAAGTCGGGCACCGTCGGTTCCAGCTCGCTGGCTCGCCGCAATGGCCCCTCGGCGGCCGCCAACTGACCGTCCAGGTACAACGCCAGACCATAGCGGTACTGAATCGCTCCGCTGTCCGGAGCCAGCCGCGCGTCGCGAGCCAGCAAGGGCAGCTCCTGGCGGCGCAGCTCCGCCGCCCGCAGCCGCAACCGTTCGGCCTCGGCCGCCGCCCGTTCAGCCGCCGGG
>JAGFJK010000470.1 GCA_024102795.1 Pirellulaceae bacterium | reverse complement strand
TGGAGCGATTGTCCCCAATCGCTCTTAGTTGGTGGAGCGATTGTCCCCAATCGCTCTTAGTTGGTGGAGCGATTGTCCCCAATCGCTCTTAGTTGGTGGAGCGATTGTCCCCAATCGCTCTTAGCTTCACGACGAATCGTTCGGTTTCTCACTAAAACGCCGGCCCACCACTTGAGATTCCCGCCCGGCAAGCCCGCGGCATTCGAAGTGGGGGTGAGAGCGCGGCGTGCCCGTCCTTTCGTCGGCCGTCCCTTGTCGCCGCCGGGCCGCTGGCTATAGATTCTGAGCAGAGCGGCTTTCTGCCGCTCACGGCACCGCAGACCGCGGAATAATCCATCTGCTGGGTGTGCCGCCTGCGAACCGAGCCGCTTCGATTTGGGAAATCGCCCATGAACTATGCCCGCGAGGTGAAACTGCCCGTCTCGTCGTCCGAGGCGTTTGCGTGGCACGAACGTCCGGGTGCGCTGGAGCGGCTGATTCCGCCCTGGGAGTCGGTGCGCGTTCTGGATCGCGAGCCGGGCATTGGGCCCGGTACACGAGTCAAACTGCGGCAACGACTGGGACCGTTGCCCATCACGTGGCTGGCCGAGCACCGCGAATATGTGCCTCCCCGCCAGTTCCGCGACATTCAGCTCAGCGGGCCGTTTGCCACTTGGGACCACGTCCACGCTTTCCGGGACGCGGGCGACGGCAGCGTGCTGCGGGACGACGTTACATTCCAATTGCCGGGCGGGGAAGTCGGCCGGTGGATAGCCGGCGGTTATACGCAGACTCAAATCGATCGCATGTTCCGCTACCGGCATGAAACCACCCTTCAAGACCTGACGGCTCATGCCCGTTTTCGAGGGAAGAAAGCCATGCGCATTGCAATCACGGGATCGACCGGCCTGGTGGGGTCCGCCCTCGTGCCGTTCCTGACCACGGGGGGCCATCAGGTGCAGCGGATCGTTCGCGGCAAGCCGTCGGATGGCGAGTGCCAATGGGACCCGAACGCCGGGACGATCGACGCCGCGTCGCTGGAGGGCGTCGACGCGGTGGTGCACCTGGCCGGCGAGAATATCGCTGGAGGTCGCTGGACGGCGGCCAGGAAGCAACGGATCCGCGACAGCCGGGTTCTGGGCACGCGACTTCTGGCGGAGACTCTGGCCCGCTTGCGACAGCCGCCGCGGGTGTTGGTCAGTGCCTCGGCGATCGGATTCTACGGTGATCGCGGCGATGAACAACTGGACGAGTCGAGTGCGGCAGGAAGCGGATTCCTGGTCGAAGTCGCCCAGCAATGGGAGCAGGCGACCCAGCCCGCCGCCGACGCGGGCATCCGCGTGGTCAATGCCCGGTTCGGAGTGATCCTCAGCCCGCTGGGAGGTGCTTTGAAGACCATGTTGCCGCCGTTTCGTCTCGGACTCGGCGGCGTAATCGGCAGCGGCCAGCAGTACATGAGCTGGATCGGGCTGGACGACGCCGTGGGTGCCCTGCACTTTGCCCTGATGACCGACCAACTGCGGGGGCCGGTGAACGTCGTCGCTCCCGAGCCGCTGACCAACCGTGAGTTCACTCGCACTTTGGGCAAAGTCTTGCACCGGCCGACCATCTTCCCTGTGCCCGCCCCGTTGGCCCGGCTGGGACTGGGCGAGATGGCCGATCACCTGCTGCTCTGCAGTGTTCGAGTCTACCCGCGGCGACTCCAGGAACAGGCCTACGCCTTTCGGAATCCAGATCTGGAAGGCGCCTTGAGACACTTGCTGGGAAGACCCGAATAACTCAGTTTCCCAGCGCCACGACCTGAACCGAGACTTCCAGCGACTGGAAGGCGTCCGAGGGCCCTGCCCAGGTTCCGGCCAGCGGCATGGCCTTTTCCTGCGCGCGAGCCACGGCCACCGAGATATGCTCGGCGCTGGCCAGCTTGTTGTTCGTGGGATCGAAGCCTCGCCAGCCCGCTCCGGGCAAGTAGACCTCGGTCCAGGCGTGCGTCGCCCCGTGCTGGCCCTCTTCCATCTGAATGTAGCCCGTCACGAAGCGCGCGCCGAAGCCCCAATGCCGAGCGGCTTCCATCATCAACACCGCGTAGTCGCGGCACGAACCACCGCCCAAGGACAGCGTTTGATGGGGCAGTTGGACGCCCGGATTGTCGTGGGCAGTGTACTGCAGCGACTGAAAAATGTGCGAATTCAGCCGGCACAGCAAGTCGAACGTATCGATCACCTGGCCCGGCTGGTACAGGTCGCCAAGCCAGTCCTGCAACGCGGGGCCGTCATACGGATAGCTGGGAAGCCGATACGGCACCAACTCGACTTGTTCGTCCGGCGAATACTGAAACGGGTACGAGCGGGCCAGCGGATCAATCAGGCACTCAATCGGGTTGTCGTCGCACAGGTCGACGTCGACTTCCACCTGCAGGCATAATCGATTGGCGGGTTCGGCGAACGTCAGGATAGCCACCGAGTTTCCTTCGATGTCGCGGACCCAGCGGACGGTGGCGGTCGGTTCGATTTCGACCCGCGTGTTCACTATCCGCAAGTCGTGACCCTCACGGGGCCGCATCAGAGCTCGGTGCGGGCCAAAAGTGACGGGCGAACTGTAGTTGTACGTCGTACGATGAATGATGCGTTTGCGCTTCATGCGAAGCAACTCCGGGCGTGATGCGCTTGGGCAGATCTTCCCGCAGTTTAGCAAATGTCGCGATTCGCGCGACAGGACGCTGCGTGCCACAAGCTAGTCCGGCGGTCGCGCGGTGAATTGCAGCGTCACGGTGGCCTGCCGGGAGACGATCTCCACCAGGCGCTGCTCCCGCCGAATTCGCATCTCCAGGGCGTTGTTGTAGCCCTCGGTGGACTTTTCATGCAGCGTCTGGCCGCTCCGCGAGTCGAGGCAGAGCAGCCTGGATTCGGCACGGGCCGTGTCCGCGGCGACCGTGCGGACCTGGTTCACGAAAGCCAGCACGGGAACCTCTTCCGGCTGGTTCAGGTCGACGGACTGGTCGCGGATCTCGCGCGACCAGAGCAACTTGCCGGAGTCGCGTTGCACACCGGCGACCAGCCCCGAGACCTCGACAATGCCCGCGCCGGCGCGGAACGCCACCACTCGCCCAGCCGGCGGCTGATCGGCCTGCGGCGGAGTGTTGATGATCAGCAGGTATTGGTCGTCGGACCGCCGAGCGATCAGTTCATCCACCGCGGTCAAGCCAGGCACGCTGGTTTCCCAAGCCTGCTGCCCGCCGGCGATCTCCAGCAGCACCAGCCGCCCGTTGGGTTCGACCACCAGCAGCTCCTCGCCGCCAACGACCGCGGGCTGAGACTTCTCGGCGAATTTCACCTCCCAGACGTCCCGGCCTGCCAGGGGATCCACCAGGCGCACTCGGCACTGGGCCGGTTCGGTGTCCCAGACCAGCATCTGATGTCCGCGTACGGTCAAACGTTGCTGGCGATCGGGAACTGCAACGGCCGTCAGCTCGCGACCGTCCAACACGTTCAGCACTCGGGCCTCGGACTGGCGAGGCGGAGTCACCAGCAGCCGCTCGCCGTCCGTCACCAGATCGCAGCCATCGGAGAATCCCTCGCGAGACCACAGCAGTGTGCCGTCCAGCGGGTCGACCGCCACCAGCAGATTGTCTTGAACAAAACAGACCGCGTCACTTGTCACGACCAGCGGCCGGGCCTCCGAGCCGGGAGAAACCGGTCCGCCGCGCTGGGCGAGCATCCGCACGGCGGCAATCTGCATTATTCGAGGCTGCGAGGGCTGGCGAGTGAACGCGTCCTGGCTCCACAACAGGCCTTCCTTGCCGGCCAGCAGGTTCACTCCCACAACTCGATTGCCCAACCAGGCGACCAGCAGATGCCCCCGCAAATCGCCCTGCGCCAGGCTGTACATGTTGGGCATGGCCGCGACGTTGTTGCCGGGCTTCCCCAGCGTGATCTGCCAGGGCGAGTCGCCCCAGGCGTCGCTGGCCGAAAGGGCCTGGCCTTGAGGTTGCAAGGCCACCTGGATGCGTGGCGACAGGCCGTCGGCGGCCAGCGTGGTGACAGGCACATTGGCCGTCAGGCGGGCCGACCCGCCGGAGGTTTTGACTTCCACGTTTCCCCGTGGCCACTGGTTGCCACCAGCGGCCAGCTTCCGTACCGGGTCGTCTTCAGACAACTGGTTCAGCACGCCCCGGCCAGTCACGCCCGGCAGGCATTCGGCGTCAGGCCATTGGCTTTGCAACCGAGCGTACACTCGCAGTGCTTCCTGCGGGCGATCGGCTTGCCGCAGCACGTCGGCCAGCTTCGCCAGGGCTCTGGGCCGCAGTTCATCGGGACCCGACAGGGCCACTTCGCGCAGCAATTGTTCGGCTGGCAGCCAGTTCCTTTCGGACACTTCCCGATCGGCCAGTTCCAGCCGCACGGACGACGCCAGCGGCAACCGGCCAAAGAACTGCAGGAAGCGGGCGGCGGGCAACTCCGCCTGGATCGCCCGCACGCGGCTCTCCAGCAACGGGTACTGCCCGGCGTCCGCGGCGAGGAACAGTTCCGTCAGTCGAGTGCGCAGCCAGCGGTCGTTGCGAACCCGGTGTCCCGCGGCCACGAACTCCAGCTCGCCCCGCTCGCCGATCAACCGCACCAGTTGCAGGTACTGCTCCAGGGCGTCCGCCAGTTCGCCGGCCTGCTGGTGCGCGTGAGCCAGCAGCTTCAAGTACCGCAACCGTTCCTGGTCCGTTTTCAACAACGGGCGGACTTCGACGGCCAGTTTCCGATGAGCGGCAAAGTCCAGGCGAATCCCTTCCAACGCGGCTTCGATGAACAAGGCGCGGGTCGTCTCCAGATCGGCCAGCCGCAGCGCCTCGCGCAAGTCGGCCACTGCTTCCGCCCGCCGCCCCTGGTTGAGCCGCAGTTCGCCGCGCTGCGTCAATGCCTCGGCATCCCGCGGCGACGCGGCCAACCGTTCGGCCAGCTCCCTGGCCCGTTGCTCCAGCCTGGGAAACTTCCACAAACCGCTGGGACTCAGCGACAGCACTGCGTCGTCGCACAAGACGAGATTGCCTGGCACGATGCCGCTGGGCGAACGCGAGCGCGAGACCAATCGGCCGTCCAGCGCGTCGATCACGGCCACTTCGCCGGTGTTCAAAGGCAGATAATAGTTCCGCTGGCCAAGGTAACCGCGGCCGCAGGGCAGCGAGCCGGCCGGCAACGGCACCACCGGTTCGTTCCAGGCCGCCTTGCCGTCGGCCAGCCGCAACCCGCGCACGCTGCCGCGGCCGACCACCAGCACCACGTCATCGACCGAGACCCCGGCGACATACAGCCCGTCGCCGCGCGAGGCCTGCCAGCGCACCTCGCCGCTGGCCAGGTCCAGACAATACAGTTCGTCCGAACCGACCGGAGTCAACAGCACTCGGCCGCCGGCGATCGAAATCCACGGATCGGCCCACCGCTGTTCGGCGTCCTGAAATGACGTGTCGAACATCTGCCGCTGCAAAGCGTTGACCATCACCAGCCCCGGCGGAACTGGCGTTTCCCGTTGCGGCGACTCGAACCGCCATGCCACTCGGCGCAGGGCCAGATCGACGGCCACATGTTCGCCCGTCGCGGTCGGGCAGACCAGCACGCCGCCGGCAAACGAGGCGCTCAGACCAGCGCGCAGCACGGGGAATTCGTCCAGCGGCGCCGAAACGGGATGAATCGTCATGGGCAACACGTCTTCCGGCATCGGCTCCAGCGCCATCTGCCAGACCAGATCTCCCCGGCTGGCATCCAGTTCCAGCAGATGCGTCGTCGCCTGTTGCCGGGCAATCACGTACAGGCGATTGCCCAGCGGCAAGGGGGGCCCCAGGAACAGCGTACCTGATAAGGGTCGGGGACTGCGCGACTGAGGACCGCCGACTTCCCACACGACCTTGCCCGTCTCCAGATCGTACGCCGCCAGCGTGCTGTAGGGTTTCGTGCCGTCGGCATCCAGCCGCCGCCGACCATCCGGCATCACGACGAGCCGCTGGTACTGCCCGCGGCGCCCAAACGCCAGGCCTTCGACGGCGAAGACCAGCGAGCCGTTACTGCTGAGCCAGCCGAAAGTGCCGTTATCCCACAGCCGGCGCTGCAACCCGGCGGAGACAAATTCTTCTCCACTGGTTCCTGATGGCGGCTTGCCGCCGGTGGCGATCCAGTGGGCGAGCGAATCGTCCAGCGGCGATTGCCAGAGTGTCCGGCCGGTATCGCGGTCCAAGGCCAACAAGTGCGTGGCGGTCCGGACCACGATCCGGTTACCCGTGACCAGCGGCTGGCCGCTGGGCATCCGCGACTCGTAACGTTCCAGTTGCGCGCGTTCCATCGCGGTCACTTGCTTGACCAGCTCAGGATGAATCACCTGGCGGACCAGCGGCTCACCGCGCAGCAAAGGTTGCAGATCCTGCTCGGGCCGATTCCGCGCCGGGTTGCCGCCCGGCAGGTCCCAGTGGAAGCCGTCGCGGACCAGTTCCCGTCCCAGCAAGGCTTCCAGCCAGCCAACCGCCCGCTCGGGCTGTTCGAACAGATCCAGCCGGCCTCCGCCTAGGTCCAGAGTTCCCGTTCCGCGCTGGGCGCGCAGCAGAACCAACACCTCCTGGCAACGTTGCGGTTGTCCGGCCTGCAGCCAACTGGCGGCCAGTTTTAACGACAAGCTGGGTTCGAAGTCGGCGCGATGACCGGCTTGCCGCCAGACGCGTTCCAGGCAAAGCGCGGCGCGCAGCGGCTGTCCGCGGTCGAAGTAGTCGCTGCCGAGCAGATAGGTTGCTTCGCGCCCGGCCTGGGTGTGCAAGTAGGCCCGCCCCACGCGTTCCAGTCCCTGGGCGTCGCGCGCGGCCAGGGCAGCGTCCAGCAGCTCGCGGGCCTCCGGGCCGAATTGCAGTTCGTACGATTCCAACCCCGCCGCCGGCAGTTCGCCCAGCATCCGTTCCGCCTCGGACCGCAGTCCGCGCCAGATGGGCCGCAGGCGTTCAGGCTGGTACAAGGCCTCCTGGTCGTCGGCCACCAGGCCGCCGAGCAGTTGGGCCGCTTCGCCAAAACTGCCTTGCGACATCCGCTCGCGGGCCTCATCGAGTTGTCGCACCAGCGCCCGTTCCGCCGGGGCCTGGCCAGGCGGCACGGCCGGTTCGGCCTCCTCGCCCTTCGCTCCGGGTACCCGCATCACGCCAAAGGTGTCTGGAACCAGGCTACCGGCCAGCAGCGCCGGTTCGGCGGACGAGCCGGGAAGTGGCGGCGGCTCGGGCAACGGATGCTCCTGGACGTATTGCCGCCAGCGATCAAGCGCCTGGTCGCGGTGAGCTTCCTCGGCGAAATAGATGCTGATGATGCTCAGGTTGACGTTGTTCATCTGCGCCAGCCGCTCGAACACCGACTTGGCATGTTCCAGGTGGTATTCGGCGTGATCCTGGCCGGTCAGGTGAATCAGCCAGCCGAGCGTCACATCGCGGATCTGGATGCTGATCAGTTCGATGTTCCCCTCGCGGCGAATCACCCGCCGGGTACACTCGCCCTTGTCCTCCAACAGCGGCAGCAGGCGAGCGGCATACTTGACCCCGCCCAGCTTGGCCAGCGCCTGCACGCCGAAGAAGCGGTAGTTGGGCGGCAGCTCCTTCTGGGCCAGCGTGCGCACGCCCAGTTCCAAACCCTCCGGCAAGTCAAACTCCAGGGCCACCCGCAGCTTGCCCTGCAACAACCGCACCCCGCTGGGCCGCAGCACCCAGCGTCCCAGCAGCCGTCGCAACGGTTCGCTCAGCGGGCTGTTGGTGACGGTGTCCTTGAGCAGTTCCGGCTGCGTAATGCTCATCAATTCGTTGCTGTTGAGCACTTCGAGCGGCAGGTTCAGCTCGGGATCGGCGCTGACAAACAGCAACGCGGCCAGGCTGCCCAGCGAGCTGACTTTGCCGCCGCTGGATCGGGATTGCGCCATCACCTCGCCCAGCCGCAGCTCCAGCGCCTCGGCGGCCGGGTCCGCGCCGGCGTCGGCCGACGCCAGCAAGGCCGGCTCGGCCTGCTGCATTTCGATAAACAGTTGCCTGGCCGGCGGATCGTCGCCGACCAGCGTCCGAAAGCGGTCCCAGCCCGGCAACTGGTGATCGTGCCGGCCCTCGGAGTCGGCGATGAAGTCGGCCAGCCGGCGAGCGTGTTCCGACTGCAGGACGTCGGCCAGAATCCGCCGCGCGCGGCGCTGGATCTCCGGGTCTTCGAGCTGCAAGGCCGCCAACAGCCCCGGGGTCGCTTGCTCTCCCAGCTCGGCCAGCCGAGCGGCTGCCGCCTCGCGAATGGCAAACGCCGGGTCGCCCAACTGATCGACCAGCAACTCGATCGACGAATCGGCGGCAACGTCGGCAGCCGGATCGGCCGGCGAATCGCTCGGCTCCTGGCCCCGCACGAGACCGCTGAGTACCAGACCGCTGGCCGCCAGCACAACCAGGAATTGTCGTCCGAACATCGCGCGGCACCTCCCATCGGGACTGGACGAACGTGCGGGGGCGCTGGTGCAAACCCGTTACCACCGCTCAAGATAAGCCTAGCAGTCGCCACCCGCAGCGTAAAGGATCGGAAACCGGGTGGAACGGGCCTCCGGCGTGCCAGCCAGCGGTGGTGGCTGGCGCCGGCCTGTCAAAGTCGGCAAGCCATGTCAACCTGGATTTTTGCAAAAACTTTGCGGCCTGTTCGGATTGTAGTTGATTTAACGACGTTGTCGGTCGATTTGAGTAATCAGCTTACCAAGCCAACAACACATGGGGGACTTTCCATGACCAGGAGACTGCTCACTTTGCTCGCGGTGCTGGCGACCACGGCGGCGATGTTGCCGCCGGCGACAGCCCAGACCTATCCCGGCATGGGGCCGGCAGGAATGGTTCCCGCCGGGTATGCCCCGGCCCCCTACGCACCGGCGGGATTCGTCCCGGCCGGTCCGGTGGCTCCGGGCGGCTACTACCAGGCGTATCCAATCGCCCCGTATGCGGCTCCCATGTTTGCCCCGGTGATGCCCGTGGCGGCGATCACGGACGATGGCAACGCGGGTGGCTGTGATTCGTGCGACGGCGCCTGTGACGGGGCGTGCGACGGCGGCTGCTCAAGCGGCGGCTGCAAGGCTTGCGGCACGAGCTGCTGCTGCTCCTGCGGCTGGAAGCACCATATTGCCGTGTTTGGCGAGTTCCTGTACTTCCGGGTGCGGGACAACGAGGTGGCCTACGCGGTCGAGTTCGACGGCCCGCTCACCTCGCCGCCCGACGTTCCGCTGCAGCAGGGACCGCTGGGGATCGTCGACCAGGACTTTAGCTCCGGCTACCGGGCCGGCATCGACTTGGCGCTCGATTGCTACTCGGCCGTCCGCCTGTCCTACACCTACTTCGATACCACGACCAGCGACCAGTTGGTGCGCAACGACGTGAACAACGTGGTGCGGTCCCTGGTGCGGCATCCCAGCAGCATCAACGTGGCGTCGGACGGGCCGATTGCCAACGCCGCGCATGACATCCGCTTCGACCTGGTGGACGTGGAGTATCGCCAGTTGTGGGACTGCGGCTGCGACTACGAACTGATCCTCACGGCGGGCGTCCGCTACGGGCGGCTGGAGCAGAACTTCGAGTCGTCGTTTGGCGTCAACGGCATCGACCAGGTCGAGACGGACATCGACTTTGACGGGGCCGGTCTCCGCCTGGGAGTGGAAGGCGAGCGGTATCTGCGGGGTCGCCAGTTGATGGTCTACGGCAAGGCGGCGGTAAGCCTGCTGGCGGGACGCTTCACGGCCGACTACTGGCAGCGTTCGGCCGTCGATCCGACCGTGGTCTACACGAACTGGGAAGCCGGCCGCATCATGTCGCTGTGGGACCTGGAAGTCGGCGGCGGCTGGGTCAGCCGTTGCAACCGGTTCCGCCTGACCGCGGGCTATGCGTTCGGCCTGTGGGATAACGTGATCAAGACGGACGAATGGATCAACGCGGTGCAGCGGAACAACTACCTGAACCTGGGCGACCAGATGACGCTGGACGGCGTGGTGGCTCGATTCGAAGGTCGCTTCTAAGCACCCCCGCGCGTTGCTGGCTCGCTCAAGCCAAGCCGGGTCGACCTGTTGGTCGGCCCGGCTTTTTTCGTGGGACGCGAAAAGCCGCCAAGGCGATTCCGGCATCCGACTCGTCCGCGGCGCGGTCACGCGCCGCGATAGCCGTCTGCGACGCCAGGACCCGTTCGCTCTCCACAAACGCGATTGGATAAGCCTTCGGCTGGGTCGCTCGCTCGACCTGATAGTCCCACCAGGCATCGCTGGTCGTTTCGGCTCGCGCCACCGAAGGAAAATGTGCGATTTTCGTGAGCGGTGACAACCTGTGGTCACTCCGTGAGCAGAAAGGCGAGCGGCAGGCGTGGTACGCGGGTATTCGTGCAGAGGCACTCGAGTCGCGCACGGGAGGGCACCGATGGGTGCGGGAGCCCAGAAGTGTCGAGCGATTGTCCCCAATCGCTTGCGGCAGTGTCGAGCGATTATTCCCAATCGCTCCTTGCGTAACGCACACCACCGGCGCCAAAGAACCCGATTGGGGACAATCGGGCTGCACTGCGAGCTACGCTTCGGGTGCCGGGAAATCCTGGATGAGCAGGCACTGCTGACCTGCATGGTGTACGTGGACTGGAACCAGATCAAGGCAGCCATGGCCGCCACGCTGGAGGATTCACGCACCAGCGCGATTGCCGCTCGGCTGGCGGGCGCGCAAGGCGCAAGCGTCGCTGGAGGGATTTCGCAGTTCGCGCGGCGGCGGTGGTTACGACTTGTCGCTGGAACAAGTCGAGGCGTTGCTAACGGACGCCTGGGTGGTAGCGCAGACTGTGGCGGCACAAACGGCACCGGAGTCGGACCGGTCGGCGCTGGTGCAACACTTGAGGATCCACGGGCTGGACCCGACCGCTGGACCGCGGCGGTGGACAACTTTGACGAGTGGTTCGGCCGAGCGGTCGGGTCGATTGACCGGCTGCGGGAGTTGTTCAACCGCAGCGGGGACCGCTGGGTCAAGGGGATGCGGAACTGCCGAGCGACATTCGGCTGACCGGCCGGCAATGACCTGCGCCGGCAGGCGTGAGGGCGATCGGCGAGCTTGATCGTCAGCCCCACCACGCCCACCGCCGGAGTAGGTCACCGGTCATTCGTCCAGTCTTGCGCGACCCCGCAATCTCGAGCGGTCCGCTGAGCGTGCAAGGATGCCGCGCCCTGTAGCTGCCAGACGAGCAACTTGGCGCCCGTTGCCCATCGCTTTTGGCCCGCTGAACATCGGCCAACCCTTACCGTCTCCCCTCCGCCCACCCCTCGCCAGCCGGCAGCCGATCAGTTCCTGGGTGTCTGACCTTTCTTGACTCTTGACCTTTCTTTACTTGCATTCAGCCATCGGGTACATCGCGCCAGCTGACAAACTCAACGGCTCGGAGAAGCGCATCTTCGAGGCAAGCGACCGCAAGCTCGAAGCGGCACGAGCTCGAAGACAAGCCGCTCGCCAGGCGAAGCTGCAGCTTGCATGACCGGCGGGCTCTGGTCACAATCAAGCAACCCGAGCGGAGGTATAGGGCAACGCAGAGGTCGGGCACCCTGCGCAACTGGGTCGCTGAGCGCCGACTCGGGTGCGTGCTACCGAAGGGGTGGCGGTAAGCTACGCTTGCTGCCTTCCCTGCTTTGGGTTTCGCCACAAAGCGATAAACCTTTGCGGCACGATGCCGCAACTGTCTTCGGCAGGATGCCGCCAGCAGTTCGCTGACGCGCCGCTGAAGGAATTCCAGTTACCGCTGAACCAGCACAGGTGTAAGCGATGAGATTACTCTGCACCGGGCTGGTCCTGTTCTGTCTGTTGAGAGAGACAGTCATCGAGGCGGCTCAACCGAACATCATCCTCGTGATGGCGGACGATCTGGGCTGGTCGGACATCGGCTGCTTCGGTGGCGAGATCCGCACGCCGCATATCGATTCGTTGGCCCGTGACGGATTGCGGTTCACGCAGTTTTACAACAACGCTGTCTGTGGTCCCACGCGGGCATCACTGTTGACCGGGCTGTATTGCCAGCAGGCCGGCCACCGCGGCGATCACTGGAATCAGCCCAAGGACTTTTCCCGGTGCGTGTTGATCTCCGAACTGCTGCAAAGCGCCGGCTATCACACCATGATGGTCGGCAAATGGCAGGGACGTGACCTGGCGCTCGACCGGGGCTTCGATCGCTTTTTTGGTCCGATGTGCCAGGCAAAGATCAGCTATTTTCACGAAGTTCAGCAGAACCCATTTTATCTCGATCGGGAAGGGTTCCGGCTTCCCGAGGATTTCTATCTCACCGAGGCGCTTAATGCATATGCCGTGCAATTCTTGCAAGAGGCGGTGTCCACCGACAAGCCCTTCTTTCTCTACATAGCGCATATCGCTCCCCATTGGCCGTTGCATGCCCGCGAAGCCGACATTGCCCCCTACCGCGAGCAATACCGAGAACGTGGTTGGGATGAATGGCGCACGACACGGTTTGAGTCTCAAAAGAAATCCGGACTCATCCCTGCGCACTGGAAACTGGCCCCGCCACCTCCGGAAGTCCGGGATTGGAAGCACGACCGGGATCGCAACTGGCAGGCCGAACGGATGGCCGTGTACGCCGCTCAAGTCGCCGAGATTGACCAGGGGTTGGGAGAACTCTTGAAGGTACTCAAAGAGAGTGGGCAGGAGAACAATACGCTCGTCCTGTTTCTCTCCGACAACGGAGCCGCACCGGATGGTGGGCTCGGCCCTTCGAGAAGCGGTTTTGGATTCGACCCCAACCAGCCCAACGACCGTTGGCGTCTGGACCAGGTTCCGATTCGTCCGGGTAGCGGCCCGGACACCCCTCCCGGGCCTGCCGACACCTTCGCGGCCTATGGTTTAGCCTGGGCGACCCTCAGCAACACGCCGTTCCGCAGTACCAAACTCTCCGGCTACGAAGGCGGCATTCGCACACATTTGCTCGCGCGATGGCCTGCCGTCATTTCCAAGAATCAGCAAAGCGACGACGTGGGGCATGTGATGGATCTGATGGCCACCTGCCTCGACATCGCCGACGTGAAGTACCCCGCCGAGTTTCACGGTCGAAAGCCGGTCCCTCTCGAAGGCAAGAGCCTGCGGCCGATATTCGAGGGAAGAACACGCGAGGGGCATGAGTTGCTCTGCTGGAGTGTGCCCCGACACCACGTCGTCCGCATCGGCCGGTGGAAAGCCATTCGTCCTCGCCAGGGTGGCGACTGGCAACTCTTCGATCTGGAAGCGGATGGCACCGAAACAACCGATCTCGCCCCACGTGAGCCCGATCGCCTTCAGCTACTGGCTCGGCAGTTTGAAGCCTGGCAACAGCGTGTGGAGGATTCACGATGAACGCACTTTCTGGAGCTCTTGCTCCGTAGCTCTTGCTCACACGTGGTTTGTTGTCAAATATTAATCTGGGTAAGATCGCCGACCGAACAGGGGGCGGCACGTGGCGGTCGAAAATTGTCGGCGTTGAGTCGTCAACAACGGCAGGGCTGCAACAATGTTGCACGGTGAAGGAATCCTGTTAGTTTGTAGGTATGGCCGTCACTGGTTGCGCCCGCAGGGAGAGCGCATGTATGTCGTTTTCGCTGAATTGTCCTCATTGCCAGGCCCGCCTCAAAGCCAGCGAAAAACTGATCGGGCGAACGCTGTCCTGCCCCAAGTGCAGCCGGTCGTTTTCGGTGGAAGCAGCGGAAGCGCCTGACTTGTCGCTTGCGCCGATCGAGGACGAGCCGGCGCTGTCGCCGGTCGATCCGTCGCGGCCGGCCGCCGCGTCTGTCGCGACCCACCGGGACGGCGTGCGGGCCGAACATAAACCCGTCGCCAAAGCGCTACCGGGCGAGCCGGACAATCGAAAGCGGACAATCATGCTGGCTGCGGGAGCGGCCGCGCTGATCGTCGTGCTGGTCGTCGGTGCGGTCATCGCCTTCTGGCGTCCGGGCGGCGACGATCGCCAGGCGGCCGGCCAGAATGCGCAGGGAGGCAATCCGCAGGCCCAGGCCCAGGCCGGCGAGTCGACCGACGTTCCGGCTCAGGCCGGCACTTCGCCGAGCACGGCGCAACAGCAGCCCGTGCATGGGGCGGTGCAGCAGCCGGCGGCCAGCGCAACGGCCGAGGCAGTGCCGAAGCCTTCATCTCTGCCGCTGCCGGCGGAGTGGGTGAAGATTCAACCTCAGAACGCATTCCTTACCTTTACCGTGGAATTCCCCGGTGAGCCGAAAGAATCCACGATCACGGTGGATGGAACCTCGTTTTCGCACTCGTTATGGAGTTTGAATCTGGGCCCCATGGTTTTCTCGGTTCGCCCGGGACGCAGCGGCAGCACTCCACAGGACCATGTCGAGTCAACCCAGAAGCTGGAATTGGAGAACCGCAAAGCGGGCGGGGCGAATCGTACCGCCCGCAAACTCTCGTTCGGCGTTCCGGACGATTTCTATTCGTGCGGCGTGCAGCGCTACGCGATGCCGGAATGGAAGAAGTGGGTGTCGCTGTCGGTCGACTCCCGCGGCCGATATGTTGGCGGCACCTACGAACTGCCCGAGAAAGTGTCCCTGTCGGTCGACTCCCGCGGTCGAGTTGTGGGCGTCAATTTCGAATCGCTTTCACAAGAGTTGCCGGCGGCAGTGGGCTTTCAAATGGTGTATGCGGAACGCGCCGGGCTGGTGAGCCTGGTCGTGGAAGTCCGCAAGGACTGTTACGAAGCAAACCAGCAACAAGTGGAGGCCGATGTCGAGCGGTTTTTTGCGTCGTTTGATCGGCCGGAACTGCAGCCGGCGGCCCAGGCAGCGCTCAAGCAGCAGCTGATCGATCACTTCCCGGCCCTGGTCAAGACGCTTGAGGCGGGGGACGCCAAGGCCTCGTACGCGGCGGTCTATCCTCCCTCGCTGGTCGCCTCGACCATGCGCGGCAGCGATCCGGACGGGACGTTCGCTCGCTTCCAGGAGGAGCGGGTTCCCCGGCTGATCGAGGCTTTCAAAAGGTTTGATCCGCAGACCGTGAGCGTGATCGGAAATCGCGGCCAGGTCACGATCGGATCGCGACAATTCAACGTCTACCTCAACCAGGGCAACTGGTATCTGGAGAATGTGTACGGGCTCTAACTAAGCATCCGGCGAAGCAAATCACGGGACGCAACGCGCATGTCGGCCGCTTGGGCACTAGCTGATCAACTCCTTTGGCGGAGTTGACGCCGTCCTTACCGCAGATACAGCCAGCAGGAGCGGAGCGTTATCGACCTGCCTGAGAATCATGTCGGCTCGCTGGTAGTCAATCAGGGGAAGCTCTTGCTCAGACGTGGTTTGTTGTCCAAAAGTTCATCTGGGCAAGGTCGCCTGCCGAACGGAAGGCGCCACGTGGCGGTCGAAGGTTGTCGGCGTTGAGTGGTCTGAGCAAGAGTTTTCAACTGGTTGGTTTCCATCGTCATCCGCCCGACGCCGTCATACGATTGGGACGTGGTGTGGTTGACCGGGTCCTTGATCGTGGGCAGATTGCCCGCATCGTCATAGGTGAACTGCGTGATACCGCCATCCAGGCCGCAGCTTGCAAACAGCGCTCCCTCCTTGCCGGTGGCCAGCCAAATTGCCTGGCTCACCATAAAGGTACCGGACACCTTTTCGACCACCTTTTCGACCTTCAGTCTCTCGCAAACCCGTCATCTCGAACGGTCCGCTCAGCGTGCATGGATGCCGCGTCTCGAAGCTGCCTATCGCGGTCCTTCGCGCCTGCTCCCAGTCGCTTCCAGCCCGCTTGCCTGCGGCCACCCCCTCGCTTTTTCCCGCCGCCGGACTACCCGCTCACCACCCCAACCGCTGGTCCCGCCGCCCAGCAGCTCGAATTTTGGGTGTCTGGCATTTCATGTCTCGAAGCTGCCTGAGGTGGCCCTTCGCCATCGCCTCCAGCCAGCGTGCCCCCGGCCGACCCTTTCCGAACCCCTGAAACACGGATTAGAGATCCACCGCCAGCCCCTCGCGGGCCAGATGGATTTCGCACGCGGTGACTGACCGGCCGAGTTGCGTCAGGCGCTGCTGAGTCAGGCGGCGGGCGAACTGTTCCAGTTCGGCCAGACCTTCGTCGCTGCGCACCGGTTCGTGGTGGCCCAGGTGCAGCGCTCGGACCTCGGCGGCGAGCGCCGTTTCCACCACCGCCTCCACCGTGCTGTGCCCCCAGCCGCGGCGCGGCACGGCGGGCTGCCCTTCGATGCCCTGCAGTCCCTGATACTCGGACTCGACATACTGCGCGTCGAGGTACAGCAGATCGGCGCCGGCCGCGAACTCGCTCAGCGCCGGATCCGGCACCGCCGTGTGTTCGTGGTCCGAGGCGAACACGAAGCGCCGCCCCCCGCAGTCCAACCGATAGGCCAGGCAGCCGCCCGGATGGTGCAGGGCCAGCGTCGAAATCCGCGTCCGGCCGATGGTCCAACTTTGCCCGGCCTCCACCGGCCGAAACGATTTGATGCCAGGCATCATGTCGAACGTGACGGGAAAGAACACCTGCCGCAGCGGCGACTTGTCGCCCATCACCGCCTTCAGATTCGCGATCGCCGTTGCCGGGCCCAGAATGTGAAACGTGTTTCGCGGGTCGTAGTACGGTTCCACAAAGGGCGTCGCATAGGTGTGATCCATGTGCGCGTGGGTGATCAGCACATGTGCCGTGCGAACGGCGGGGGCGCTCCGGTTGCCGGGGTCGCTCGGCTCGTCAGCTCCGTTCCATCGGCGAGCCAGCTCGGAGCCCAAGCGACGCAGGCCGCTGCCCGCGTCCAGGATCAGCAGGGCGTCGCGAGTCTGGACTTCCACGCACGTGGTGTTGCCGCCGTAGGTGCTGCGCAGCGGATACGGCACGTGCCGCTCCACAAGTTCGCGCAGTTGTTGCTCATCGCAGTCGGACGGCAGGTCCCGCAGGACTCCCTCCCGTAACAGCCACCGCAGCGACCGCACCAGTTTGTCCTCGACCGCGTGCGGAGCCAGCGGCGTGGCGAACGTGCCGGTCGCGCCCCAGTAGCGGATTCGAAACTCGTGGTCGTCGGGCATCGCGCGGCGGCCCCACATCGCGGCGACTCGAAAACGGCAGTATACTCCTGGTTTCCCGCCAAATACAGAGAGAAACCGGCCCGCCGCCTGGCGCGCCCTCGTCCCGCGAACGATCAGGAACCACCCATGCCCGCAGACCCTGCCCAGCCGATTCCCTGCACCCGCCGCCGCTTTGTGCGGAGTGTTTCTGGAGCGCTGGCCGTGGCGGCGCTGGGCTCCCACCCTCGTCCCGTTCGCGCGGCCGACAAGTATCAAGACCTGGACAGCGACGCCTTCCTGGGACCCGTTCAGATCCTGACCAGGATCGAGGACCGCCGCGTATTCACCGAAGGCCCCGCCTTCAGCCCCCGGGGACGCCTGTTCTTCACCAACGTGCCGGTCAACAAGATTCTGGCCTGGGACCCGCAACAGAAGTCGCTCGACATCTACCGCGAATACAGCCACGCGGCGAACGGCCTGCACTTCGACGCCTCCGGACGGATGCTGGCCTGCGAAGGCTCCGCCGGACGCATCACGCGAACCGACCTGGGAACGGGCGCGATCGAAGTCCTGGCCGAAAGCTACCAGGACTTTCCCTTCGCGCCACCCAACGACCTGTGCACCGACCGGCAAGGACGCGTCTACTTCACGTCGCGCCCCGGCGTCAAGGATCCGCGGCAAGGCAACGTCAACGCCGTCTATCGGATCAACCTGGACGGCTCTGTCAGCCAACTGCTGCGCTGGCCCCAGGTGCACATGCCCAACGGCATCGGGATCTCGCCGGACAACAAGACGCTGTACCTGATCGAATCCCATCCCGACGCCGACCACCACCGCGACCTCCGGGCTTACGACCTGCAACCGGACGGCAGCCTGGCGAACGAGCGCGTCGTGTTCGACTTCTATCCGGGCCGTAGCGGCGACGGGATGTGTCTCGATTCACAGGGCAACCTGTACGTCGCCGCGGGATTGCACGCGACGCGCCAGACCAGCGAAACACTGGATACCCGCCCCGGAATCCACGTCATCTCACCGCAAGGCAAGTTGCTGGCGTTTCGCGAAACGCCCGAAGACACGGTCACCAACTGCACGTTTGGCGACTCGGACCTCAAGACGCTCTACGTCACCTGCGGCGGCTTGCTGCTGAGCATCCGAACCACCATCCCGGGCAACCCAACGACGCCCGACAACTGACAACTGACAACTGACGACTTCCCGGGCCGCATAACCGTCAGTTCGTGCACGGCCGCTCCGCCGCGCAAGGTTTCTCCAGAACGCGACGTCACATCGATCCGGTTTGGCCTCACACGCTGCGCATTGGTGCCTTGTCTTTGGGCAGGCTGCCTGAGTTTGCAGCGGACCGATCGAGCCTATTCGCCAACCGCGGGTTCGCGGACAGAGCTGGGAAAACCAACCGCAAGTCGCTTGCTCCGTCGAGCTTTACGTCGGCCGGTGGATGGCGCGGCGCGAGCGGCGGCGCGCCAGTTGCTTCGGGCCGCTGACGAGCTGCCAGGTGCAGCCCGGCGCACCATGATGGGACGCCGGCCAATCCATTCTCCGAAGCCGCTAGGGAAAGGACGCGCGGACATGAACGCCACGCTGCTGGCCAATTGCGTACTCTGGACCACACTCGGACTGAACCCGCCGACCGATGTCGTGGAGGACCATGTCGACCTGATCGAAGTCAACCACGTGTACGATGCCAAGGGACAACATGTGTTCGATCAAACGATCTACTACGAATGGTCGAATGTCGAAGGCCGCTACCAGGTGCTGGCCTGGCGGTTACTCAAGGCGGACGCTCAGATCCCGCTGCGCGACTGGCAACGCGGCGACTACCAGGCGGTGTGGAAGGATGGCCCGGTGCTGCGCCGCGTGCGCGCGCCCGTGGTGCATCACAGTTGGACCCAGCACGACCCCGAGTTGATCGAACGCGAATTCCTGCCGCGGGACCGGCGGCGCGAACTGACCACGCCGCGGCAACTGGGCGAGCTGGCGACCAGTCCGTAGGAAGCCCGCTGCCGCGCCACCGAAGTACCCGAAGACTTTCGTCCGTCGTCGTTGCTCCCCAATCCCTCTGCCCGGAAACTGCTTGCAAAGAACTGCTAGCATTGCTACCATGCTGGACCGATGGGCTGGGCGGCGGTAGTCGCCCGCGGGCCGGAAGATCTGGCCCGGCCCGTCGCTTCTCGCTGCTGCTTCCCACAGCCTCTTGGTTCAAGGATGGTTGCCATGCTCGTGCTCAGTCGCAAGGTCGGGGAACGGATCCGCATTGGCGACGAAATCACGATTACCGTGGTCCGGCTGATTGGCGGGACCGTGCGGATCGGGATCGAAGCGCCGCCGTCGCTGTTAATCGTGCGGGAGGAGCTGACCGCGGACCAGCGCGAGCCGCCAGGCTGGCGCGTTCCGCCGCGGAAGGGGTAAACCGGCCAAGTTCGCCCAGCAGCCAATAACTCCCGGCATGAATCCCCGTTCACCGCGCCGGTCGCGGCGAGAGGCCAGCGGCCGTGCGAGGGACCACGCCGATGCCCGCGGCGTCCCGCAAGTCCAGCTCGGCGGCGCCGGTGGCGGAGTCCAACGGGCCACGCTGCTCGACATAGGCCAGCAGACGGGCGACCTTTTCGGACGCCGTCACTTCGCCCGGCCCTTCGCGCCCCGGCGAACGGCCCCACAGAACGCGCGTGCCGCCGGACGTGTACAGCTCATAGGTCGGTTCCGCCAGCGTCCCCGTTTCGGTCCGCTGCGCGATGACCAGCACGTGCTCCAGTTGCAGCCGCTCGCGGTGCGCTTGCAGCAGGTCGGCAATCCGGGCCGCCCCCGCCACGCGTTCGTCGCCGTACGGAGTGCCGGCCGGTCCTTCGGGCTGGGAGTTTTCCACGATCACCCGCAGGAAATGCCGCGTCTGCTCCGGCGAGAACTCTTCGGGCGGCAGCAGCACGGCGTCCGCGGCTACCGGCCAGTAGCCACCCGAAACGGCCTTGACCATCGCCACCGGCCGGCGATACTCCAGATCGACCTCCACCTGCGCCGGGTACCGCTTGCGCACTCGGCGCACGTCCGACACCCAGGGATGCAGGGCAAACGCCTGCTGAATCTGCAGGGCGGCGTTGGGGTCCAGGATCTTCAGCCTCTCCAGACTGCCGTTGCGCACCACTTCACTCTTGACATCCGTGTGGATCCAGGCCGGTTGCGGTGTGACCAGGATGTTGTCCGGCGTGAGCAGATAGGACGGCTGCTGCAGTACCCCGGCACCCCAGCGCTGCCAGGCGAACCAGCCGCCCAACGCGGCGGCCAGTAGCAGCAAACCGATCGGCAGCAGGGAACTGGCCCCTCCGGCCCCTCCCCATAGCGCCGCCAGGCCGCCTGTCCATCCTCGACCGCGGGTGGCGTTCATGCGTCGGACTCCCTTCCGTCGACTCGTGGGCAGGGTAGCCGCTCGCACCCAAGAGGGGGTGGGCGCGGCGGATCCGCGATCGAGGTTTACCAGATCTGGATTTCCACTTCCAGTTCAACTCCCAGCCGTTCCGCCACGCGGCCCTGGATCAGATCGATCAGCCGCAGCACGTCGGAACTGGAGGCCCCCGGCCCGGCCACGATGAAATTGGCGTGCTGGTCGCTCACCTCCGCCTCGCCCACCTTGGTCCCCTTGAGCCCGGCCTGTTCGATCAGCCCCGCCGCGCTCAGACCGCTGGGGTCCTTGAAAATGCAGCCGGTATGCTGGTTGCCCGTCGGTTGCGTCGACTTCTTGAGGATCCACAGGGTCTGCATCCGCCGAGTCAACTCCTGGGGATCCCCCGCCTCCAACGCGAATTCAGCAGACAGGATCACCGGGTCGTCCAGGTTGCTGGCACGATAGGCGAACCTCAGGTCCTCGCGGCCGCGAGTCACCTGCTGGCCTTCAAGCGTCAGCAGCGTGACGCTTTGAGTCCACTGGCCGATGTCCCCGTTCTGCGTGCCGGCGTTGCCCCGCAAGGCCCCGCCGACCGTGCCGGGGATGCCAACCAGTTGCTCCAGCCCCGCCAGACCTTCACGGACCGAGGTGGAGATGACGTGCCCCAGTTTCGCGCCGCCGCCGGCCGTGATCACCTGCCCCACGACTGAAATCCGCGAGAACTCGGCGGCCGACAAGTGGACCACCATGCCAGGCACGCCTTCATCCCGGACCAGAATGTTGGACCCGCCGCCGATCAACCGCACGGGCACGTCCGACTGGTGGCAGCGGCGGACCAGTTGCGCCAGCTCGTCGACATTGGTCGGTTCGGCGAAGAACTCGGCCACCCCGCCGATACGAAACCAGGTGAACGGCGCCAGCGGCTCGTTTTCCCGCACGATGTGTGCCAAATCCTGAAATGGTCCCATCCGGGGCACCTCCCTTGACCAACGCCTCGCGTCATTCCCCAACCGACAACCGACAACCGACAACTGACAACTGATAACCGATATCCGACCTCCAGGCCACTGGGCACCGTCCACGCCAGGCCGTCAAGCGGCTAGAACAGGTTGCTGCACAGCACGATCGTTTCGACCCATTCCCGCCAACGGGTAAGTGCCTGATTGGTCAAGCCCGAATCCCGCACGATCTCGTTGGTCGCCCGGTATCCGGTGGCCTGCGATTCGACGAACACGGTCAGGCGGCCATTGGCCGCGTAGTGGAATTCCACGATCACCGGGCTTCCGGCGGGCAGGTCCGGAGGCAGGTTTTCGATCACGCACCGGCCCAGCGGAGTGCAACGGTCGGCATCCTCGTCATCGCCCTGCACGATCTGCACCACCACCGAATCCTGGCCGACGCGCTGCGTCTTGAAGGTGCTCTTGCTGGAAGCCGGCAGCGGCGTATTGCGGGGGATCAGGACGGCGTTCAGGCGGCGGCTGGTACGGCGATTGATCCCGACCACTCCCAGGCTGTGCGCGTTGACGGTCGTGCCGCGAAACACGGGCTCCCGTCCCTGCTGGCGGGCTTGCCGAGCACCGGCGAACAGGGCGGCGCCCAGCGCCACGGCATGCTCGTCCGCCTGCGAGATCGCCAGCTTGCGCTTGGCCAACCGCAGCAGGGCCTGCTTGACGGCCGGCATCCGGCCGGCGCCGCCCGACAGCAGCACCCGATCCAACTGGTCCCAGTTCAGATCGGCCCGCGACATCGCTTGCTCGACGGTCTCCTGCAGGCGGACCAGCAGCTCGGCTGTGGCAGCTTCCAGCTCCCAGCGGCTGATTTCGACGTGCGCCGTGCGAGTTTCCAGCCGGCAATCGATCGCCACCTGTTCGTGCTCGGACAGCATCCGCCTGGCCCGCTCGCACTGCAGCCACAGGCGCCCGGAAACGGTCGGGTCCTGGCGCGGGTCCAGGCCCACATCCTGCCGGCAGCGTTCGGCCACCAGGTTCACCAGGCAGTTGTCCCAGTCGCGGCCTCCCAATTGCAGATCGCCGGTCGTTGCCAGCTCGCGAAACGAAGATTCGTCGACCTCCATCACCGTGGCGTCCAGCGTGCCGCCACCCAGGTCCACGACCAGCATCCGCACCGGCTGGTCGCCCTTGCCAGGTGACTTGAGAAAGTCATGCTGAAAGCCCTCGGCAATGGCCGCCGCCAGCGGTTCGTTGACGATGTCCACCACCTCCAGCCCGGCGATGTAGCCGGCGTCCTGCACGGACTTGCGATGCACCTCGTCGAACCACGCCGGGACCGACACGACGACTTGCCGGAAGTTGCCGATCCGCCGCCGGGCGTCGTCGGTCAAGCGAGCCAGCAGCAGGCCGAGCAGCGCTTCGGGCGGATAGCGGCTCTCGCCCAGGTTCTTCGGATACACGGGCATTCCGAGCGTGCGTTTCACATCCAGGGCGACCTTGGCCTGCTCGCGTTCGATCGCCTTGAGCGCCTTGGCCCCGATCACCACGTGCATGCCGTCGATCAGCACGGCCGACGGCGTGCGCGTCAGGTCGTTCGCGTCCGGGACGATCGCGGGGGCCCCGCGCGCGTCGAGACGCGCCAGCGAACAGTAGGTGGTTCCCAGGTCGATGCCCACCACCGGCTCCGGCCGCCCGCGCGTGGCCGAAACCTGGCGAGT
>JAGFJK010000459.1 GCA_024102795.1 Pirellulaceae bacterium | reverse complement strand
GTGCTGGTGCTTTCCCGGCGGGCCGAGCAGTTGGACCTGGCCGACCGGGGCCGGGTGGTCTTCGAATGGTCGGCGCCGGTCCGCGTCGATCAGGTCACGCTGCTTGATATCCAGCAGCCCGGCGGCACGCTGGTCACGTACGATGATCAGAAAGAACGGCTGGGAACCTGGGATCTGCCGGCCGCCGGGGCCAACGGCGTGGTGGTGGTCGAGCTGCTGCGACCGGAAGCGGCCAGCGAGCAGTACGAGTCGCGAGTGTCTCGATTGGAGATCGATCTGCCTCACAGCGGCGCGGTGGCGGAACTGCGTTTCAAGTGGGCCGGCCGAGCGCTCGGCCCTTGGGAGCGGCGGAATCCGGGTCTGGCCCGCCTGTTTCATAATCCGCTGACGGAGGCACTGTCGAAACGCGAGATCCGCTATTCGATCCGCCTGAGCCTGGTGTCGTGCACGCTGACCGCGATCCTCTCGCTGTGGGTCGCGGTGCCGATCGGCTACCTGCTGTCGCGGCACCGCTTTCCCGGCCGGAACCTGATCGACGCCATCCTGGACATTCCGATCGTGCTGCCGCCGCTGGTGGTCGGCCTGAGCCTGCTGATCCTGTTTCAGTTCGTGCCGCGCTGGCTGCACGACGCGGTGGTGTACCAGATTCCGGCCGTGATTCTGGCGCAGTTCGCGGTGGCCTGCGCGTTCGCCGTGCGGACGATGCGGGCCACGTTCGACCAGATCGACGCCCGGCGCGAGCAGGTGGCGCTGACGCTGGGCTGCAGCCGGTTCCAGGCGTTCGGCATGGTCGTGGTGCCCGAGGCCTGGCGAGGGATCATCACGGCCGGGACGCTGGCCTGGGCTCGTTCGCTGGGCGAATTCGGCCCGCTGTTGATCTTCGCCGGCGCGACGCGGAACAAGACCGAGGTGTTGTCGACGTCCGTGTTCCTGGAGTTGAGCGTGGGGGATCTGGGAGCGGCCGTGGCCGTGTCGCTGATCATGGTGTTCGGCGCGGTGACCGTGCTGGTGATCGCCCGCCTGTGGGGCACTCGCACCCTGACCTTGTGAGGCAACGGGCCGATGATCGTCGTGGAAAAACTGTACCTGCAGGCGGGGTCCTTCCGCCTGAACGACATCTCGCTGGCCGTGCCCAACGGCAGCTACGCCGTGCTGATGGGACGCACCGGTAGCGGCAAGACCACGCTGCTGGAAGCGATCACCGGTTTGAAGAAGGCCCAATCCGGACGCATCCTGCTGGACGAGCAGGATGTGACCAACTGGCGGCCGGCCGAACGGAACATCGGCTACGTCCCGCAGGACGGAGCCCTGTTTACGACGATGAAGGTCCGCGAGCAGTTGGCGTTCGCGCTGACGGTCCGCCGGCAGCCTCGGCAGTTGATCCAGCAGCGGGTGGAGGAGCTGTCCCACCTGCTGCACATCGAGCACCTGCTGGACCGCACGATCCACGGGCTGAGCGGCGGGGAGCGGCAGCGGGTGGCGCTGGGTCGGGCGCTCTCGTTCCGCCCCACCACGCTCTGCCTGGACGAACCGCTCAGCGCGCTCGACGACGACACTCGGCAGCGGATGTACACGCTGCTGGAACAGGTTCGCCGGCAAACGGGCGTGACGACCCTGCACGTGACGCATAACCTGGAGGAGGCCGTGCAACTGGCCGATCAGTTGTTCCGCGTGGAAGGGGGCCAAGTCACGGCGGTGCCCGTGCCGGGGCGGGTATGAGCTGGGTGCCTATTCCAGCACGATCAGCAGGTCGCCGGCGTCGACCTGCGTGCCGGCCTGGACGCAGACGCGGCTAACCTTGCCGTCGCGTTCGGCCACCAGCGTGGACTGCATCTTCATCGCTTCCAGCACCAGCAGTTTCTGGCCCTTGCGGACGGCGTCACCGGGCATGACGGCCACGGTCACCACCATGCCGGGCATGCTGGCGCCGACGTGGCCGAGATTCTCCGGGTCGGCTTGTTCCACGTGCACGGCGCCGCCTTCCAGGGCGTGATCGACCACGGTCACGACCCGCGGGATGCCGTTGAGTTCGAAGAAGACGTTGCGCCGGTCGTCGTGCGGTTCACCCAGGGCCAGGAACTTGATCATCAGCGTCTTGCCGCGTTCGATATCGACCGCGATCTCCTCGCCCGGTTCCAGTCCGTAGAAAAACACGGGCGTCGGCAGGCAACTGGTGTCTGAGTACTGTGCCTGGTGCGCGGCGAACTGTTCGAACACCTGCGGGTAGAGCAGCGCGCTGAGCAGTTCGCGGCGGGTGGGCTGGCGGTCGAGCTGCTGGTGGACCTTGGTTTCGGCCGCCGCGAAGTCGGCGGGCGGCAGAGTGGCGCCGGGACGGCCCTTGAGCGGTTTCTCGTCGCGCAGGATCCGCCGCTGGATCGCCTTGGGAAAGCCGCCCGGCGGGTGCCCCATGCGGCCGGCCATCAGATCGATCACGGAGGTGGGAAACGCCAGGTCCCGCTGGCCGTCCAGCACATCCTGGGCGGAGAGCCCGCCGGCGACCAGGAACAGGGCCATGTCGCCCACGGCCTTGGACGTGGGGGTGACCTTGACGATGTCGCCCAACAGCCGGTTGACGTCGGCGTAGGTGCGGCAGACTTCGCGCCAGCGGTCGGCCAGTCCCAGGGCCTTGGCCTGTTCGTACAGGTTGGTGTATTGTCCGCCCGGCATCTGGTGGTCGTACAGGTCGGCGGTGGCGGCCAGCGATTCGCTTTCGAACGGCGTGTAGAACTGCCGGGCGGCGCGCCAGTAGTCGGCGAGCTGTTCCAGCGGTTCGACGGGCAACTGCGTGTCGCGGCGCGTGAACCGCAGGGCCTCGACCAGCGTGTTCAGGTTGGGCTGCGACGTGCCGCCGGCCATCGGCGCCATGGCGGCGTCGGCGATGTCCAGCTTGACCTCGGCCGCCTTGAGGATCGCGGCCACCTGCGTGCCGGCCGTATCGTGCGTGTGAAAGTGGATCGGCAGGCCGACTTCCTGCTTGAGCGTCTTGACCAGCAGCTCGGCCGCGTAGGGCTTGCACAGGCCGGCCATGTCCTTGATGGCCAGGATGTGCGCGCCCATCGACTCCAGTTGCTTCGCCAGATCGACGTAGTACTGCAGGCTGTATTTGGTCCGCTGGGGGTCGAGAATATCGCCCGTGTAGCAGATGGCCGCCTCGCAGAGGGCTCCCGTCTTGAGCACCGCTTCCAGGGCGACCCGCATGTTGGACATCGAATTCAGCGCGTCGAAGACGCGGAACAGGTCGATGCCGGCCGCCGCCGCCTCGGCGACGAACGCCCGGACCACGTTGTCGGGATAGTTCGTGTAGCCCACGGCGTTGGAGGCCCGCAGCAACATCTGGAACAGGATGTTGGGGATCGCCTCGCGGAGTTGTTCCAGACGCTGCCAGGGGCACTCCTTGAGAAACCGCATCGACGTATCGAAGGTCGCTCCGCCCCACATTTCCAGCGAGAACAGGTCGGGGCAGAGGTGGGCATAGGCAGCCGCGACCTGCTGCATGTCAAAGGTCCGCAGCCGCGTGGCCAGCAGCGACTGGTGGGCATCGCGGAACGTGGTATCGGTGATCAGCAGCGGCTTGTGTTTGAGGATCCACTGGGCAAACTGCGGGGCGCCCAGTTGCAGGAACCGCTGCCGCATGCCGTTCGCCGGAGGCGTGGCGTGATCGAACTGGGGCACGGCCGCCGGCTCGCGACGCCGCGCCCGCGGTCGTTCGTGAACCAGCGGATTGCCGTTGACGATCACGTCCGAGATGTAGGTCAGGACCTTGGTGGCCCGGTCGCGGCGGACGGGCAGGTCGAACAGTTCCGGCGTTTCATCGATAAACCGCGTCGTGCAGCCTCCCCGGAGAAACTCCGGGTGCGTGACGAGGCCGATCAGGAACTGCAGGTTGGTCTGGACGCCGCGGACCCGGAATTCGTGCAGGCAGCGCTCCATCCGCGAGGCGGCGTCGATGAACCGCCGGCCGCGGGCGGTCACCTTGACCAGCAGCGAATCGTAGAACGGGTTGACCAGCGCGCCGGAGAACGCGCTGCCCGCGTCCAGCCGGATGCCCATCCCGCTGGCCGAACGATAATGCGTCACGTGCCCGTAGTCGGGCCGAAACTCACGGCTGGGGTCCTCGGTGGTGATCCGGCACTGGATGGCGTAGCCCGTGGTCCGCGGGACGTCCTGCGACGGCAGGTTGATTTCCTCGTCGTCCAGGCGGGCTCCCTCGGCGATCAGGATCTGCGACTTGACGATGTCCACGCCGGTCACTTCCTCGGTGACCGTGTGTTCCACCTGGATCCGCGGATTCACCTCGATGAAGTAGAACTGGCCGGTCTCCTGATCCAGCAGAAACTCGACCGTGCCGGCGTTCTCGTACCGTACCTGGCGGCCGATCGCCAGGGCCGCGTCGCAGATTTGCTGCCGGAGCGCCGGGTCCAGGTTGGGCGCCGGTGCGATTTCGACCACCTTCTGGTGCCGCCGCTGCACCGAACAGTCCCGCTCGAACAGGTGCACCAGGTTGCCGTGCGAGTCGCCCAGCAACTGCACCTCGATGTGGCGGGCGCGGGCGATGAACTTCTCGATGAACACGGCCGGATCGCCGAAGGCGGTGCGGGCCTCGGACTGGGCCTGCTCCAGGCTGCTGGCGAGCTGCTTTTCGGAGGGGACGACCCGCATCCCCCGGCCGCCGCCCCCCATGGCCGCCTTGAGCATCACCGGATAGCCGATCTGGGCGGCCCGCTGCAGCCCCTCGTCGACGCTGGTGATCGGCCGCGGACTGCCCTGCAGAATCGGCACGCCCGCCGCCTCGGCAATGCGGCGAGCGGCCGTTTTGTCGCCCAGTTGCCGGAGGATCGACGCGCTGGGTCCCACGAACACGATGCCCGCCTCGCGGCAGGCGTCGGCGAACTGGGCGTTCTCCGAGAGAAATCCGTAGCCGGGATGAATCGCGTCGATCTGGTGCTCCCGCGCCAGCGTCAGGATGGAGTCGATGTTCAGGTACGAGCGGATCGGTTCGCCCGGCGAGCCGATCGCGTACGCCTCGTCCGCCTTGAAGCGATGCAGCGCGAAGCGATCCTCGTGCGAGTACATGGCGACCGTGCGGATGCCCAGTTCATGGGCGCTGCGGAACACGCGGATGGCGATTTCGCTGCGGTTGGCGGCCAGCAGACGTTTGATCTTGGTCATGCGGCGGTTTCCTCGCGCCGAACCGTGATCGGCGTCGGCGATGGTCTCGGTGGCGGGCGAGCCCGCGGGGAGGGGAAATTCTAACGCCTTCCGACACCCGGCGAAACGACATAGGATAACAAACCTCTCGGCGTCCGTTCCCCCATCGTGATGCATTCTCCGGCAGCTTGCCCGTGCCACCGGCCGAACCAAAACGCTCGACCTCCCGGCCCGTCGGACCACCGGTCCCGGCGCCGCCGCGCCCCGCCAGGATCCCCAAGCCCTGGCAGATGGCCCTGCTGCGGTTCTTCGGCCGGCCCGCCGTGGAACTGGCCATCGGGCTGCTGGTGCTGGTGTCGGTCGCCTTGACGCTGGTGGAGTTTACCTGGCTGGCCGAGCCAACCGACGCGCGGGACCAACTGCTGCTGGCGCGGATCGAACTGATCAACGACCTGATCACGCTGCTGTTCGGTGTCGAGCTCAGCTTGCGATACCTGGCCGCTCCCAGCAAGCGGCGATTCTTCCGCGAATACTGGCTGGACATCCTGGCCGTGCTGCCGCTGTTCCGCGTGTTCCGGGCGGCCCGCGTGGTGCGCCTGTTGAGGCTGGCCCGGTTGCTCAGGTTGTTCGGCGTCGCCTCGCGGCTCTCCAGCCACTTTCCGTACATCATGCGGCGGGGATTCGTCGAGTTCGCGTTCGTCTGCGGCATGCTGGCGCTGACCGTGCTGTTTGGCACGGGAGCCATGATGTACTTCGAGGGGGGACGGCGCGGCGCGAAGCCTGGCGGCGAGAGCGGTCCAGAAGCGGGCGGCACGAGCGGCACTCCGCGGCAGGCCGCCGACGCCTCGGTGGCCGACGTGGATCAGCCGTCACCCGGCGAGGCCGCCTTCACGCTGGAACGCTCGTTCTGGTTCAGCGTCTACTCGCTGCTGGCCGGCGAACCGATTCCAGCTCCGCCCGACACGCTCGGCGGCCGCGTGGTGGCCGTGTTCGTCATGTTCATGGGGCTCACCATCTTCGCCATGCTGACCGGCACCGTCTCGGCCTTCATGGTGGACCGCTTGCAGTCGGAGGGACATTCGGTGGATTGGGAACACTTGCATGGCCACATCATCGTCTGCGGCTGGAACAGCAAGGCCGAGATCATCGTGCGGGAGTATCGGGCGTCGCATGTCAGCGAAACGCCGATCGCCGTGATCGCCCAATTGGACCACCAGCCGCAGTTGCCGCCCGACGCGCACCGGCAGGCCTGGTTCCTGAACGACGACTTCACCCGCGTGACCGCGCTGCAGAAGGCGGGCATCGACCGAGCCAGCACCTGCATTATCCTGTCCGACATGTCGCAAGGCCGTTCGGAACAGGACGCCGACGCCCGCACGATTCTGGCCGCCCTGACCGTCGAGAAGCTCAACCCGCACGTCTACACCTGCGCCGAACTGCTCAACGGCGATTACGCCTCGCACCTCCAGATGGGGCACGTCAACGATTACGTCGTCAGCGGCGAATACAGCGCGTACATGCTGGCCCAGGCCGCCATGAATCGCGGCCTGGTGGAGGTGATCACCGAACTAATGACCTACCAGCGGGGCAACGGCTTCTATCGCCTGGCGCTGCCCGCCGCCTGGCACGGCAAGACGTTTCAGGAGGCGTTCGAGACGCTCAAGCGCCGCCACAACGTGATCCTGGTCGGCGTCCAGCCGCGGGGCGGAAAAATGCAGGTCAACCCCGCCCAGCACACGTTCGCCGCCGGCGATGACGTGGTGGTCATCAGCGAGAAAGAAGTCAAGCTTTAGCACCACTTGATAGGAGGCGACAGGCCTGCGGCATGTCGCCAGAACGACTGGGACAGTCGTTCCACCAACTGAACGACTGGGATAGTCGTTCCACCAACGGTGACAGGCGGGCGGCCCACAATCGGTCTTGTGCGGCGCGGTGAGCTGCCCCTAGAATCCGGCCGCCACGGACTCCACCCATCGTGGGAGTCCCGCCAGTTCCCTCCGCCTGATTCGAGGCTCCCATGATCGACGTGCGCGAAATCGTTCGACTGCATCAGCAGATGGTCGCTCACTGGCACCACCACGACCTGGACAACTCGTACGAGGGGCTGCTGGAGATCGTCTGCCAGCAGTTTCAGTTCAACTTTCTGCTTTGGCACGAGGAGGATCTGGCCCGCAGCCCGGACGCCACGGACGAGCGGATCGCCAGCGTCAAGCGGGCGATCGACCGGTACAATCAGCAACGAAACGACTGGATCGAGCGGATCGACGACTGGATCACCGAGGACCTGGGCGCTCGGCAGATCGGCTTGCCGGACGACGCGCCGCTGAATACCGAGACGCCTGGCAGCGTGATCGACCGGCTGTCGATCATCACGCTCCGGATCTACCATCTGGAGGAGCAGTTGCAGCGGAGCGACGTGGCGGAAGACCATCGTGAATCGGTCGGCCGCAAGCTGCAGGTCTGCCGCGTGCAGCACCAGGATCTGGCCCGGTCCCTGGAACAGTTGCTGGGCGACATCTACGCCGGGCGGAAGCGGCACCGGACCTACCGGATGTTCAAAATGTACAACGACCCGGCGCTCAACCCTTACCTGTACAATTCCGCGCGGCGGCAGGCCGGTTGAGCGGGCGGCGGGCGTCGTTGCCTGCTCCCTGGACGGTCAGGTACAAGCTGCTTGCTTTCCCGGCAAGGTTCCTCACAATTGGTTAGAATGAGCGGAGCAGTTTGGATTCGGACGCGAGATGCTCGGCGACGCGGGTTGGCGGCACCAGGTCGGAAGCGGGGGGGATGCGAATGAAGCCTTGGACGACAAGCTGTCGCGGCGAGCGGGTGGTATGCCGGGCCCGGACGGCCTTCCTGCGGGTGGCAAGGTTGCTGGCGATGGGGCTGCCAGCAGTGGGGCTGCTGGTTGCGGGGCTGCTGGTGGCGGGCGGGAAGAGCCCGATTCGAGCTGACGAGCCGGTGGGTCAAACCGTGCCGGCTGGTCCGTCCCGCGACCGGGTGACCCAGTGGATCCGGCAACTCGATTCGGACCAGTTCGTGGCTCGCGAGACGGCCACGCTCAAGCTGATCGACGCCGGGCTGCCGGTCGTCAAGGCGCTGGTGGAGGCTTTGGATGGCGACAGCCTGGAAGTGACGACCCGCGGCATTTACGTGCTCCGCGAGCTGGCGATGTCGAACGATCTGGAGCTGCAGGAGGCCGCTCAGACGGCCTTGGAGCAGATCGCGGCGTCCGCCGCGGCCCCGGCCGCTCGGCGGGCCGACGACACGCTGCGGACGCTGGCCGGCATTCGCCAGGAACGGGCGCTGGCGGAACTGCGCGAGTTGGGGGCGGTCGTCAATACGTCGGTCAGGCAGATTGGCTTTCAGATCTCGGAAGTGACCAGCGTGGAGATCGGCAGTTCGTGGCGCGGCACTCCCCTGGACCTGCGGCGCCTGAAGTGGCTGAGCGAAATCCAGCAAGTGACGTTTGAGGGCGAGCAGGTGACGGATGCCTGCCTGGAGCACGTGGCGGGGATGAAGGGCGTGAGCAGCCTGGTGATCAAGCGAACCCAGATCACCGAAAACGGCATGGCACACCTCCGCGGACTGGAAAGTCTCCGCGAGCTGGATGTGAAGTACACGCCCATCGGCGACGGCGCGCTGGCCCACCTGCAGCAGCTCAAGCAACTGGGACTGGTCAAGCTGTACGGGACGAAGATGGGACCGGAGGCCGTGGCCCAACTCAGCACGGCCCTGCCCGCGGCCGAAATCGACTATCGCCGCGGTGCGTTCCTGGGGGTGGCCTGCGATCAGCCCCCCGCGCCCTGCACGGTGATCCAGGTCGTGCCGAACACGGCGGCCGCCAACGCGGGGCTGCTGGAAGGCGACGTGATCGTGGAATATGCCGGCAAGCCGGTGGCGGACTTCGAGGGGTTGAAGAACCTGATTGCCACGAACAGTTCGGGCGAATCGGTCGAGTTGAAGGTGGCCCGCGGTGGCAGCGAGCTGAGCCGGCTGGTGCGGGCCGAGGACCGGGAGAATTTTGGCGTTCGCGAAAGCAAGCCGCACGTGCTGGGCCTGGAACTGCGGACCGTGGCCGAAGGTTCTCCCGCCGCCCGGCTGGGACTGCGCGGCGGCGATATCATTCGGCGCGTCGACCAGCAGTCGGTCAATTCGCTGGAGGCGTTCCAGCAAGCGCTCGCCCAACTGGCCGCCGGCGAGGAGGCGCAGGTGGACGTGGCCCGCGACGTCCGGGTCGTGTCCAAGAAAGTCGTCTTCGGCGAATGGGAATAGGTGCCTCGCCTGTCCCCGTCGCTCTTGGTGGAACGACTGTCCCAGTCGTTCAGTTGGTGGAACGACTGTCCCAGTCGTTCAGTTGATGGAAAGCCTGTCCCAGTCGTTCCCGTCGTTCTGCTGACGGGCCGGAGGCCCATCACGACCCGTCGCGATGCTCAAAGAACCCCGTCACGCGGGCAAGGGCGTCGAAGATGTAGCGGGCCACCGAATAGTGCCCGCCGCGGTACCAGACGATTTCGGGCTGGCCCAGAGCCTGCCACAGCGAATCGGTGCAGGCCCGCGGGATGATCTCGTCCTGGGTGGCGTTGAGCATCAGGATCTGGCGGTCGCGGGCGGCGGCGGCGTATCGCACCGGATCGATCTCCGCCAGTTGTTCCAGCACCCGCTGGCGGTCGACACCCCGCTGCTTCCACTGCTCGCGGATCCGGTCCAGTTCGGCCGATTCCCAGCCAATGCGTGCCAGGTCGCCGCCGGCCAGCACCAGGCAGGCCTTGCGCACCTGCGGCTCGGCCGTTGTCGCCAGCGCCGCGGTGATGCCTCCCAGGCTGATGCCGAAAATCCCCAGTTGCTCGGCGTCCACTTCGGGCCGCGAGGCCAGCCACGCGGTCGCTCGCCGGATGTCCAGCACCGCCTGCGTCATCCCTTCGACCGTCTGGTCGGGATCGGGGGAGATCATGCGCCGAGCCACGTCGGGATCGCGGCGGGGGCCGTAGTAGGGCATCTTCAGGAACAGGGCGGCGACGCCGCGATGAGCCAGGGCGTTGCAGAATAAGCGGGCCAATTCGAAGTCACCACCCAGGATGTGCAACACAATCACGGCTGGCACCGGCCGGTCCGACTTGGGCCGGTAGTACTCGCAATGGACCGTGTTGTTGCGCTGGTGAGGAGTTTCGACCGGCGAGGGGAAGGTCACCACGGAGATGGTCAGGTGGTCGGACACGTGCGACAGCGGCTTTTCGCGGTAGGCGAACTGGTGCCGTTCCAGTCGAAAACGGGGGGCCACGTCGGCTTCGCGAGCCGTCGGTTGAAACTCGACCTGGCCCTGCCGTTCGGATCGCAACTCTTCTGCTGCCAGGACATTACCACCAATCAGCAGGACGCTGACCCAGGGCCAGACAGGGGTCGGCCAGAAACGGGCCGGCCAGAAACGGGTGGGGAATCGCATGGTTGGATCGCTTTTTGAGGGAGACGCTGCCGGGCTCAGCCGAGTGCGGGCAGGCCGTATCTTACCCAGAACCCGGTCGCGTCGTCCAACGAAAACCGCCGTTGGGCGCCAGCGCCAGTTGGACTATACTTCGCCCCCGCGCCGCGGCTCGGCACGGGTGGGCAACTGACCTGCCAACGGCCTGCCACAGTTGGTGGACCGACTGTCCCAGTCGTTCTCCTGACCGATGGTGGAACGACTGTCCCAGTCGTTCTCCTGCCAGGCCAAAAGCCTGGCACCACCCAGACACCTTCCAACCGCCAGCAATGACTCAACGGGCACGACACAACACGATCGGCACTATCAGGCAGGTCGTGGCCGCCGGCTGCGCCGCTGTGCTGCTGCTGATTGCCGGTTGCGGTACGATGAAGTCGCAGCAGGCGACCGAGCAGTTGTTGCTGTCGGACGCGGTGGATCAGTCGATCGCCGGAATCGACTTCCGAGTGCTGGCGGGGCGGAAGGTCTATCTGGACACGACCTACGTTCAACCGATCAAGGGCAGCGGGTTCGTCAACGCGGACTACATCATCAGCTCGCTGCGGCAGCAGATGTTCGCCGCGAGGTGCCTGTTGCAGGAAAAGCGGGAGGAGGCGGATTTCATCGTCGAGGCGCGGGTCGGCGCGCTCGGTTCCGACGCGCACGACGTGACGTACGGCCTGCCGGCGACGAGTGCTTTGAGTACGGCGGCCACGTTGGTGCCCAACTCGCCGCCCTTGCCGCTGATTCCTGAAATCGCGGTCGCCAAGCGGAACGACAACCAGGCCGCGGCCAAGGTGGCGGTGTTCGCGTACCACCGCGAATCCCGGCTGCCGGTCTGGCAGTCCGGGGTGGCCGTTTCGCGCAGCCGGGCGAAGGACGTCTGGGTGCTGGGAGCGGGACCTTTCCAGCACGGCGCGATCTACGATTCGCCTCAGTTCGCCGGGGCGTCGCTGCATATTCCCCTGCAACCCGCGGCGGCCGAGGAGGAGGAGCAGCCGGCGGTTCGAGTGGACTTCCACGAGGCGGCGGCCTTTGACAAGAATGGCCGTCCGATCAGCCAGGACGATCTGCTGCGGAGCGTCCGGCTGGCGGAATTCGAAGGGACCGACGAGCCAACGTCGGCCGGTGATGCCGCTTCCGAAAACCGTTTGACGGACGATCCGCCGGCCAAGGCGCGTCGCGCGGTGCCCGACACCGCGGCCGTTCCCGGACCGCTGCCCGCGGACGCTGATTCGCCCGAACCCGTGCCGTCGGCGGACGCCGGCTAGGCCCACTCGCCCAGGAGGACCCAGCATGGACAGCAGCCAGGAACCTCGCATCCTGATCACTCGGCTCAGCGCCGTGGGCGACTGCGTGTTGACCATGCCCGTGCTGTGCGCGCTGCGGGACCAGTTTCCGCGAGCGACCATTGGCTGGCTGGTGGAACCGTTGGGAGCGCAGCTTCTGCGAGGGCACGCCGACCTGGACCACCTGCTGATCGCTCCTCGCGGCTGGCTCAAGTCGCCGCGAGCCGTCGCGGAGCTGCGGCGGGAGCTGCGGCGGTACTGCTTCGACGTGGCGGTGGACGTGCAGAGCCTGACCAAGAGTAGCCTGGCCGGTTGGCTGAGCGGCGCTCGGCGGCGCATCGGCTTTGCCCCGCCGCAGGGCCGCGAACTGGCGCCGTGGCTCAGCACGTGCCGGGTGTCCAAGACGCGGCCGCATGTCGTGGACGGCTACCTGGAGCTGCTGGCGCCGCTGGGAATCGCGTCGCCGCGTGTCCGGTTCAATCTGCCACGGCAGGCGGACGCCGCCGAGGCCGTGCGGCCGCTGCTGGACGACTCGCGTCTGGCCGCGGGCTTTGTGGTCTTGAACCCCGGTGCGGGCTGGGATTCGAAGCTGTGGCCCGCCGACCGGTACGCGGAAGTGGCCGCCCACGTGGGACGCCAGTTCGGGCTGCCGTCGATCGTGGTCTGGGCGGGCCATCGCGAGCGGGACTGGGCCGAACAGATCGTGGCGGCCGCGGCCGGCCATGCGGTGCTCGCCCCGCCCACGTCGCTGCCGCAACTGGTGGAGGTGGTGCGGGCCGCTCGCCTGTTCGTCGGCTCCGACACCGGTCCGATGCACCTGGCCGCCGCCGCCGGAACGCCTTGTGTCGCCATCTTCGGCCCCACGCTGCCCGCCGTCTGCGGTCCCTACGGGCCCGGGCACATCGCACTGCAGGCCTGGCATCAAGACGGCAACAGCCGGCAGCGGCGCGGCACGGACAACTCGGCCATGCTGGCGGTAAGCGCCCAGCAGGTCTGCCAGGCCTGCGACGAAGTCCTCAACCGGCCGCTCCGCGGCGCGCACCGCCCGGCTCTGGCGCGCGGCGCGTAGCAAGCCCCGACTGTCCCAGCCCTGCTCACTACCATCCCAGCCCTGCTCCCTGCCGTTCTTGGCGCCGGATGGGATTGCGATCCGCCAGGAACGTTGGCACATGGTATCCTCAACCCATGTTCACGCCTGACCAGTACGAGCTGCTGGACTTCGGCCAGGGCCGCAAGCTGGAGCGGTGGGGTGGCTATCTGTTGGACCGCCCGGCTCCGGCGGCCGACGCTCCGTGCGGTCGGGGCGAAGACGTGTGGCGCCGGGCTGACGCGGTATTCGGCCGGCAACCGGGTCGAGAAGGCGATTGGACCGCCGGCGGAGCGTTGCCGGGCCATTGGCTGGTGCGTCACGCCGGGCTGCGGCTGGAGCTGCGGCCCACGCCGTTAGGCCAGGTGGGCGTGTTTCCCGAACAGGCCGCGAACTGGGACTGGATTCAGCAGCAGGTCGAGCAGTTCGTAGCGCAACGGGCCGCGCGTCCGGAGCTGCTCAACTTGTTCGCTTACACAGGTGCCAGTACGCTGGCTGCGGCGGTCGCCGGCGCCAGCGTGGTGCACGTCGATGCGGCTCGTACCGCAGTCGCCTGGGCTCGGCGCAACGCCCGGCATTCGGGACTCGACGCGGCCCCGATCCGCTGGATCGTCGAGGACGCGGTTCGGTTCGTGCGCCGCGAACTTCGCCGAGGGCGGGCCTACGACGGGGTCGTGCTGGATCCGCCCAGCTACGGCCACGGACCGCAGGGACAGGCCTGGAAGCTGGAGGAACAGTTGCCGTCGCTCCTGGAAGACTGCGGCAAGCTGGTGCGCGAGCGGGCCGGGTTTCTGCTGCTCACCTGCCACACGCCCGGCTACGGCCCGCGGCGTTTGGGGCAGTGCCTGCGGGCGGCAGTGCGGGACCAGCAGGGACAGTGCGAGATGGGCGAATTGAAACTGGCAACCGGCGACGGCCGCATTTTGACCAGCGGCAGCTACGCCCGTTGGTTCGGGCGACAGTAGTCAGTTGTCAGTTGTCAGGAAACCGTTCAGGGGAATTCGAGATGCGGAGAGGCGACGGAGAAAATTGGACCATTGACCTCTGGGGTCGATTTGGCAGGATGGGGAGATCCGGCAAAGTAGTCATCACGCTCCGCGTGATGAACCCTTGCAGGCTCAATGTCTCCTGTCGCGGGGAGTCACCATCGGTCGTTAAGGAGGGCCCGGACCTGGGCCACCCGCAGGTCCGGCTGGAAACTTGCCGCGGCGGAGGATTCCGACAGCGGTCGGAAGGCTCATCACGCGGAGCGTGATGGCTACTTTGGGGAGAGGCCCTTGTGCACCCTGTTATGACGCTCCTGGCACCCGATGGAATCACCCAACACCTGTCGCACTCAAGAATTCAGATCGTCAATTGATGTTCGACTCGTCCGACATCCGCGTCCAGCGAGTGGCCATGTGTGAATTGAGCGCCCTGCTTTGCTTCATAGTCCCGCAGGCCCCTCCCCAACCCTCCCCGGAAGCGAGTTCGTGCAGCTTTTAAGTTGCATTAGATCGGAGGTTTACAGTGAGTTGCCGCCATGTCGGGACGAAACGTTCAAGAACCCTCATTTTGACTTCGGGCGCTGTCTTTACGCCGCAGGCGTTGAACAACCGTAGCCCAGGGTCGCCCGCTTCGGGCGCACCCTGGGAGAACGACCGTCTCGAGTCCCTTCTATGCCGAAGGCGTGGCACAAGGCGCCTTGTGGAACGCCTTCGGCGTACAAGAGATATCAAAATCACGGCCACACCCAGGGTGCGCCGGAAGCGGGCGACCCTGGCCCCCCAGAGTGATCGACTGAGTCCTTGCCGTCTATCGGAATTGCGAATCGCCGTGAACGGTTACCCCCTCACCTTCTCCGCAATCGCCGTGAACTGCTCCAGGGCGGTTTGCAGGTCGTCGGCGATCTCCTGGGCAAGCACGTCGGGCGCCGGGAGGTCGTCGCTGTCTTCCAGGCTCTTGTCCCGCAGCCAGAAGATGTCGAGATTCACCTTGTCCCGCTTCATCAGGTCTTTGTAATCGAACGACCGCCAGCGGCCCTCGGGTTTCGCATCGGTCCAGGTCGGCTTTCGTAAATGTCGCTTGCCGGGGCGGTAGCACTCCACGAACTCGTCCAGATCGGCCCGTTTGAGCGGATTGGTCTTCTGCGTGAAGTGCATGTTCGTCCGCAGGTCGTAGACCCACAGGGTTTTTGTCCAGGGCTTCTCCTGCGCGGGCCTGGCATCGAGGAACAGGACGTTGGCCTTCACCCCCTGGGCGTAAAAGATGCCCGTCGGGAGGCGCAGCAACGTATGCACGTCGCACTGCTTGAGCAGGTTCCGCCGCACCGTCTCCCCGGCTCCACCCTCGAACAGCACGTTGTCCGGCACGACGATGGCGCAGCGGCCATTCACCTTGAGCAGCGTCTTGACGTGCTGGACGAAGTTGAGTTGCTTGTTCTTCGTGCTGGTCCAGAAATCCTGCCGCTCGTAGGACGTGTCCTCCTTCTCCAGGTCGCCCTCTTCGTTCACGATGGCGATGCTGCTTTTCTTGCCGAATGGCGGATTGGTCAGCACGACGCTGAACCGTTCACCGGGATCGCTGGCCAGGCTGTCCACGCCGGACTTGATCGGGCAAGGATCGGCGTTGATGCCGTGCAGGTACAGGTTCATGATGCACAGCCGGGCCGTGTTGGGGACCAGCTCCCAGCCCTTCACGAACTTTGTTCGCAGGTGGCGCTTCTGGTCCTTGTCGAGCGTCTTGCCCTGGTGCCTGGCGACATAATCGTAGGCAGCCAGGAGGAAGCCGCCCGTTCCGGCTGCCGGATCGCAAACCGTGTCTTCCACGGTCGGCTGCACGCAGTCCACGACGGCCTTAATCAGTTCACGAGGCGTGAAGTATTGCCCCGCTCCCTTGGGACTCTCGGCGGCGCTCTTGGCGAGCAGGCCCTCGTAGATGTCCCCCTTCACGTCGGCCTGCATGGAGGACCACTTCTCCACGTCGATCAGGTCCACGATCAACCGCCGCAGCGTGGCCGGATTCTGGATTTCGGGCCGGGCCTTCTTGAAGATTTCGCCCAGCATACCGGGCTGCTTGCCGAGTTCTTCGAGGATGTGCCGGTAGTGGGCTTCGAGTTCGTCGCCTTCCCGCTTCAGCAGACTTTCCCAGCCATACCTGGCCGGGACGATGGGCGGCTTGTTGTACGGCGGCTTCGTTTGCTCATCGGCCATCTTCAGAAAGAGCAGGAACGTGATCTGTTCGGTGTAGGCCATGTACGAGAGGCCATCGTCCCGCAGGACGTGGGCGAAATTCCAGGCCTTGTTGACGATTTGCTGGGTGTCGTTGGTCATGGTTCTCTTGATTGCCTCTGCTTGCCGCCCATTGCCTGCCGTGGCCGCACTTGGCCGCATTTGGCCGCATTAAACGAGCATCCAGCTCGCCCCAGGGCCACGCCCGGATTTCCGACTTAAGGACCTGTAAAACAGTAAGTTACCGAGTTGTGGTAGTTTTAAGTTGCACATATTGGCTCTCAATCCGCATGTGCATTGGGAATGCAATCAATCGCAAGCAGTTCATCATGCAAACCGGCGACGAGGAAACAACTAAACTCCTTCTGGCTCCCTCCCCGCTTCGGGGAGGGCTGGGGAGGGGCCTGCGGAGTTAGAGCGGTCAACCAGGTGTTCAACGCGCAGAATGGCCTGGAAGGCACGCGGATTCGTAGTGATTCGGGTTTGGAATCCGGGACCGGATGTATGCGTTCAGCTGGTAATTGAGCGGATCGGTTGGGTGCGGGTTGAGTTTGGAAGTGCCAGAAGAGCCCCTCCCCAACCCTCCCCGAAGCGGGGAGGGAGCCAGAGGGATTAGAATGGTATACATACGATGCCTCCAGAATGCGAGTGAAGACTACCTCAATCTCGGTAAGTTATTGTTTTACAGCGTCTAACCCCCCATTCCTGCAACGATTTGAGGTCATGGCGCAGGTTGCGTTCGGGGAGATTGGGGTTTATCTGAATCCGACTTTCTTCGGCCCGGATGGGTTTGCCGTCCCGCAAAATGAACAGAATCCGCCGTTGCCGTTGAGCAATCCGCACAACGTCTTCATGGCGGCTTCCTTTTCCGCCGTCGTCTTCTTGAATTCCAGCGTGTCGGAATCGCCCTGGGCGACCAGTTCCGCCAGTTGCGTTTCGGTCATGCTTTCGCCCTCCGTTTCGAGATCGTGCAGATTTTAAGTCCTTTGCCAGCAAGTTTCAGGATATTTTGGTCGACTATTCGATCCGGTTTCCCAACCGGCGCGGGAAACCCCACAAATCACTTCTGGCCCCCTCCCCGCTTCGGGGAGGGCTGGGGAGG
>JAGFJK010000452.1 GCA_024102795.1 Pirellulaceae bacterium | reverse complement strand
GGGGCCGGCGCGCCACGAGGCGGCGAGCGGCGGACGGCGCAAGCCGGTCTGCTGCTGGCCGGGCCGCTGCTGGTGGCACTGCTGGCGGGCCTGCTGCTGGCGGCCTCGAATTGGTATCGCTTCGGTTCGCCCTGGAACAACGGGTACCAGCAATTCGCCGCGGAACGCACGTTGTTCCACTGGTCGACCGAGGGCTTCGTCGGCTACCTGGCGGATCCTCAGAAGAGCCTGCTGCTGTACTTCCCCCTGCTGCCGCTGGCGCTGCTGGGAGTGGCCCGGATGCCCGTGCCGCGACGAGCGACGCTGGCCTGGGCGTGGCTCGGCTTTCTGCTGCTGTACGCGATCAACTCCTCATTCGTGAATTGGCGCGGCGACTGGTGCTACGGTCCGCGTTACCTGCTGTTCGCGCTGCCCGTGCTCAGCCTGCCAGCCGCCGCCTGGTTGAGCGCGAGCTGGCCCGGACGGTACGCCAAGGGGCTGGTGGTGGCAGGTCTGTTTGGCTGGTCCCTGTGGACCATCAACGCGCCGCTGGCAATTCACGCCTCGGAGTTCTTCGCCTCGTTCCGGGCCCGGCAGTTGTTCGCCGAGCCGGAGAGCGAATTCATTGCCGACGAGGCAGTGCGTTCGTACTTCCAGCGACCCCACTGGCAAGTAAACCACGACCTGCAGCGCTACTGCCTGGGGTCGCGGACTTTTCCACCCCTGGAACGATCCGCCACCAACATGCCGCCGGAGAAACTGCAAGCCACCGCCGCCGCCTTGCGGCGGATCCCCGTGGGGAACTACTACTGGGCGGCCCGGCTGCTGGGCGGCAGCCCGACCGAGGCAGACGCCATCACCTCTTCCCGGACTTCCACGGCCGCGGTCGCCACCCCGCCACGTTCCTCGCCGACCGATGGTCTCCCAGTCCCCGCGCCCGCGCCCGCCACGGCCAAGGCCGATGCGGACTCCTCGCGGCGCGCCGCGTACCAACCGAGCGCCAACAGCCCGCACAGGCCGTAGCATTGCACCGACAGCAACGTCAGGGTGTGCCAAGGCGTGGCGTTGCCGGCCCAGAAGCCGCCAGGAATCAACACGTTGCAGACCGCGATGATGGGCAGTCCCCACAGCACCACCACCAGGCCCCACCACGCCGCCTGGTGCAGCCAGGTACGCGGCAACTCGAGCCAGACCACGACCAGTGGCAGAAGCAACAGCAGGAAGTAATGCTCCCACGTGACCGGCGAAACCAGCAACATGGCGGTGATCGTCAGGCCGAACGCCAGGTCGCGTGCGCGAGTCGTCGCAGCCCGCACCACTCGCGGCACAAGCACCAACAGCACGGCGGCCACCGAGACAGCCGTTCCCGCCAGTGCCAGCGCGGGACTGGCCAGCAGCGCAGCCAGTTCGCCGTTGCGAGGTCCCGGCGCGAACAGTTTGTACCAGAAGCCGGCCAGGGACGCGTTGTTCCAGGCCGCCTTCCAGGTCGCCGCCACAGGCAACACGTCGCTCAGGTACGTGGCATACGTTTCCCAGCCCAGCAGACCGAGCGTCACCAGCGTGATCAGCAGCACCGACGCGGCGCTGGCCGCCACTGCTCGCCCGTCCCGCCGGGCGAGAAAATACAGCAGCAGAAACGCCGGGAACAGCTTGATCGCCGCCGCCGCTCCCAGCAACCCGCCGGCCAGCAGCGGCCGGCCCGCGCGGTCCGCGGCCCAGACTCCCACGATCAACAGCAGCAGGATCAGATTCAACTGGCCTTGCAACATCTGCTGGTACAGCGGATCGCAGATCGAAAACAGCAGCACCGCGGGAAATACCGACCAGACCGAAAAGCGGATTCCCAGGTTGCGGACCACCAGCCAGACGCTGGCGGCCAGGGCCGCCAGCGAGACCAGGTTCCAGATGCGAAAGGCCGTCGGGTAAGCGAATCCCTGCAGGGGCAGCGCCAGAAGCACGGAGCTGGGCGGATGCACGTTCACATCCCAACTGCCGTCCGGGACTTTTTGCAGGCCCAGATACCTCTCCACTGCCTCGGCCACCGGAGCATAAACGGGCCGCCCCGACACGGCGTTCCGGGCCGAGGACCATTCCTGGAAAAAGTCGATCAGTTGGTATGGTGGAGGATTCCAGGCCGCCACGTACCGCGGCAGAAAGACGCTCGACACGACCAGGCACGCCAGGACCCAGCCCAGGCGGCGCCCGGCCGTCCAGGGACCGAACGGATCGTCGGCTCCACCGGCCAGCGCGATGTCCCGGCGGAGCGTTGTCATGCTTGGGGCGGCCGGCTGCCGACGGGCCGCTTGCCAGCACGCGGCGCCCAACCGTAGCGGATAATGCACCACAAGGCCCAAGCGCCGTCGCGCCAGGTGATCTTCTTGCCCTCGGCGTACGTGCGGCCATGATAGCTGATCGGCCGTTCGAAGATTCGCACTCCTGGCAGACTGGCCACCTTGGCCGTGATCTCCGGTTCGATCCCGAAGCCTTTTTCCTTCAGCGTGGGCGCGATCTGTTCGACCACCTCGCGACGGAACACCTTGTAGCAGGTTTCCATGTCGGTCAGATTCAGGTTCGTGAAACAGTTTGACAGCGTGGTCAGCACGCGGTTGGCCACGTAATGCCAGAAATACAAGACCCGCTGGTTGTCGCCGAGAAACCGGCTGCCGAAGACGGCGTCTGCCTCGCCCTCGACGATCGGCTGCAACAGAAAGCGGTATTCGGCCGGATGGTATTCCAGGTCCGCGTCCTGAATCACCGCGGCGTCGCCCCGCACGTGCTCCAAGCCAGTCTGGACCGCGGCCCCCTTGCCCTGGTTTCGCTCGTGGAAAATCACCCGCAAGTCCGCCTCGCCCTGCAGCTTGCCCAGCAGCTCGCGGGTGCCGTCCGTGCTGCCATCGTCCACCAGGATGATTTCGCAGGGCACGCCGGATTCCCGCACGCGCCGGATCACCTCCTGCACCGTGCCCAATTCGTTGTAGACCGGGATCACGACCGATAACAGGAAGTCCGCTGGCAGCGGATAGATGCCCAGCTTGCGGCACGCGTCCGTGCCCAACAACTGCCGCAGCAGCGCGCTGCGCTGGCGAGCGTCCAGGTGCGCGAGCTGCTTCAGCGCGTCGGCAGCTTCCGGCGCCAGATCGTCGTCCGCGTGCCGCGAGTCGGTGTAAGTGGACACGGTTCGTCCTCACAGTTCCAGGGAAAGATTCGCGTCGCGAGACGCATGCAACTTGCCGGCCGGTCGCGGCCCGGATGCCCGAGGCCCCGTACCGGCGCCGGCCGCCGGCGCCGCGGCCCGCAGCCCTACCACGAAGTTACCGATTCGCGTCTGCCGGGGAAACCGGCTTTCGAGGCCCGCGGCCAGTTCGCCATGCACCTCGTCCGAAAACAGGGGCCGGGTATTGATCACGATCACCTGAACATCCTGTTCGTCCAGCATCTGGAGCAACCGCCGCGCCCGGTCGGGCTGCTGGTCAAAGAAATCGTACATCGTGCGGGTCGGATTGCGCCGCTCGGCCAGAAAATACACCTCCATGCAGTCGGGAGCGGCGTAGATCGCCGAGCCCTCGGCCGAGTTCCGCTGGACGAACTCAATCAGCCGCTGGAATGCCTGCTGCTCGAATTGCAGCACCCGCAGCCCCGCTCGTGCCAGGTTCAGGCGGTGCCGGTGCAGGGCGATGGCGTTGCGCGAGTCGGTCAGATAGCCGGCGTTCAGCCGCAGGATCCCGAAAATCAGAAAAAACGCCAGCAACCCGGCCACGCACCACCTCACCCTCCCCTCCGCCCGGCTTTCCTCGCCGCCAGGGCGCTCCTCGCCGGCCGGGCAATTCTCGCCGGCCGGGGACTCCGGGCGGTCGTTACCGGCCGGGCACTCCGGGCCGGCTTGCCTGCCGAGGGCAAACGCACCCAGGAAATGCACGGCCAGCAGCACCAGCGGCGCGCAGTAGCAGAAGTAAATCAGGAAGGCGAACGGGTATTGGACCAGGCTGCCCAGGCAGGCCGCCGCGCAGACCAGGAACAACGCCCGCCGCTCGGCGGACGTCGAGTCCTGAGGATTGCCCCGCACCAACAGCCAGCCAGCCGCCAACGCCACTGCGGGAAACAGGCCCCGCAAGGCAAACACGCCCCAATAGTACCAGGCGTTGGCAAATACCAGAACCAACAACCCCGGCAGCACCAGCAGGCCCGTCGCCACCGCCCTGCCCACCGCCCGCGGACGCCGGCGCCCGAGCACGCTGGCCAGAACCATGCCGGCCGGCAGCAGGGCCGGCAGCATCGTGTTCAAGGGTTGCAGTCCCAGGCTGGCGAACTCAAACCGCTGTTGCGGCAGCACGATAGTTCCCCGAACCAAGTCCGCCAGGGATCCGGTGGCGGCGTAGGGCAAGGCGAAGAGCAATCCGGGCGTGATCGCGCCGGCCGCGAACGTGGCCGCCTTGCGGCTCAAGTGTCGCACGCGGTCCAGCAGCGGTCCACGACCTACCGCCCGCTCGTTCCATACCAGCACGCCGCAGAGCACCGCCGTGGGCATCACATAGTGGACCACCTCCATCGAACGCAAGCTGTGGCGCAACAGGCCAAGCATCATCAGCAGCAGCAGTCCGCAGGCCGCGATCGTCAGTGTCAGCATGGCGGGCGAGCGGCGGCTGCCCGCGCCGGCCCGGTCGCGCGAGGCGAACTGTTCCTGGTACATCAGGAACATCAGCCCGGCCGCGATGTAGTACAGGCCCACGATCTTGACCAGCAGGGACAGGCCCCCGCAGACTCCCGCCGCCAGCACCCAGCGGTAGCGGCCCGTCTCGCTGAATTTCAGCAGTGCCAGCAGCCCGAACAGGCTGAAGAACAGCGTGTACCACGACGGCAGGCCCGCGAAGTAATTTGGCACGCCCCAGACAAAGCCGCAGGCGGTCGTCAGCGCGGCCAGCCACCACGGTCCCTGCCGCGAGGCGATCCAGTACATGGCGGGCACCGAGGCCAGCGAAAACAACAGCAGCACCACCCGCAGCGACGTAAGCTGCATGCCGAACAACCACAGGGCCAGGCCGTGCAGCATGGTCAGGCCGCCCGTATACATTTCGTCGAAGTCGCGATGCGGCAGTTCGCCCTGCAGCCACCGCTCGGCACTGTGGGCCAACAGGCCCTCGTCGCTGGGGATCCAGCCGCGATCGAAGTAGAAGGCCAGGTAACCGCCGGCCGCGACGGTCAGCAGCAACGGCACCAGCCAGGTTCGCGCCCCGGACGAGCGCCCCCAGGACGAGCGCTTCCAGGACGGGGGCCACCAGGACCGTAGTTCCGACGGGCCGGCCGGAACCAACGGCGCCGCTTGCCGCGCGGGCCCTCTCGGTTGCTCCAGAACGCTCATCCCGCGCTACTCCCGAAAGCCGCTCACTGGCGAGCCTTGCCTTTGAAGTAGACCATCTCCCAAAGCGTCAACCCCAGGCCGCGGACCGGATACGCTTCGAAGACCATCGGCTCGAAGTGTTCGCTGAACAGCTCGCGCCAACGCTCCAGCGGCCGCGGATGATCGCCGCGGTCCTGCCGAGCCAGCCAGCGGGCCAGGCCAGGCTGGGGCGGCAAGACCAGGTCCAGGATGTGCACGTGGCCCGCGGGACATAACAGCCGGCCCAACCGGCTGAGAATGTCGCGTGTGCTGGCATCGTCCAGGTGGTGAAACAGGCTGTTGGCCAGGATGAAATCATACGGCTGCCCGTCCTCCGGCAGGTACGTTCGCACGTCCGCCACCTGGAAGTCGCGTCCGAACCGCTGGCGAGCATATTGGATGTAACGCGGGTTCAGATCCAGGCCCAGATACGCGGCGTGAGCGAAGAACGGGGCGTTCGTGCCCGGACCGCAGCCAACGTCCAGGACGCGCCGAGCCTCCAGCAGTTCGTTGCGCGAGACGATCGGACGGAATTTTGATCGCGCGAACGGCAGTTGCCACAGGCGGTAAGCCCCAGCGCTGTCCAGAATGTCCGCCAGTCTGACCATCCGTTCCATCCCACTGGGCGCCGGCGCGAACCGGCTCAACCGGCTCGCACTGCCCAGCGACTCGCCGCTGCCTGGGAATCACGGACCGAAAACGGCATCTGGCGACGGCGCACCTCGGCCCCGGTCGTGGGAAATGCAACTGCTGTGCCGCGCTGAACGGGCGGAGGATCTGTTCCGGTGACGCCCGCCAGGCGAACGTGCAATCGGCTTGGACTGCTCGCGCGTCGCCTTCCAGGCCGGCCAGGGCGGCGCGGCGTGTTGCCAGATGGAAGCGCGCTCCCCGGAAGCGCTAACCCTGCGTAATGCCGGCGCTTCGCCCGACCGCGTGCGCTGAGCTGGCACTTGATTTGCGGTCAGGCATGCTCCGCAGACGCATTCCCGAATCGCAGCCGACGATCCCGGCCGGAACAGACCATGCTTTCGCTTGTCATCCCCGTGTACAACGAGGAGGAAAACATCGCCTCGCTGTACGCCCGCGTCTCGGCATCGATGGATGCCTGCGGGGAACTGTACGAGGTGCTGGTGATCGACGATGGGTCCCGCGACGCCACGCCGGAATTGCTGCAGAGTCTGCACGAGCGCGACCCGCGGTGGAAGGTGCTGCTGTTTTCGCGGAACTTCGGCCATCAGACGGCGATCTCGGCCGGCATCCACCATGCCCAGGGTGATGCGGTAGCCGTCATGGACGGCGATCTGCAGGATCCGCCCGAAGTCCTGCCCGAGATGTTCGCCCGCTGGAGAGCCGGTTCGCAGGTTGTGTACGCGATCCGCCAGAAGCGGAAGGAGAACCTGCTCAAGCGAACCTGCTACAAACTGTTCTACCGCCTGCTGCGGCGTCTGGCCTCGATCGAAGTGCCCCTGGATGCCGGGGACTTCTGCGTGATGGACCGGGCCGTGGTCGACGTGCTGCGGTCGATGCCGGAACGGACACGGTTCGTCCGCGGCCTGCGCAGTTGGGCCGGGTTCCGGCAGACCGGCCTGGAATACGAACGCCACGCCCGGCAAGCGGGCAAGCCCAAATACACGCTGATCAAGCTGGTTCGGCTGGCGGCCAGCGGCATCGTCTGCTTCAGCAGCCGGCCGTTGCGCGTTGCCGGCCTCACCGGACTGGCCCTCTGCCTGTCCTCGATGCTGCTGATCGCGCTGCTGGTCGGCTGGTGGCTGACCGGCCTCCCGGTCCTGGGCGTCCGACCGGGCGATTCGGTTGGCTGGACCAGCTTGACCTCGCTGGTCCTGTTCCTGTCGGGACTGCAGATGCTGATGATCGGGATCGTCGGCGAGTACCTGGCGCGGGTGTTCGACGAGGTGAAACAGCGCCCGCCGTGGGTCATCGCCCGCGCGCTGGGGGTCGAAGCGGGACCGCCGCGGTACCAACCGGGCGGCGTGTTCCCCAGCGCCGGACCGGCCAACGGCAGTTGGCCGGCGGAAATCGCCGACTGGAATGCTGGTCGGCCGGCAGTCCCCGCGGCACGCTCCGCCGCCGCGACGTCCCTCCAGGACGTCGCCAGCGGCAGCGCATCCGCACCCGGGGCCGAACCAACCGGCCTCTATCCGTCGTCCCCGTAGGGCGACTAGTTCTCCCCTTCCAAGCTCACCGACTGCTCGCCCGGCACTTCCGCGGCCGCCGGCGGCTTGGGGATCGGCGGAAAAGTGTTCAGCAGCAGCGAAGGAACACCCAGCAACACACCGGTACGCAGCGTCACCTGCTGAGCGCCGAACTGGTCTTCGACATTCGTTTGAGCGGTCCGGTTGCGGTGCGTGATCCCATACAGCACCAGGTGATTGCGAGGCGTCTTCTGTTCCTCGACCACGCCCTCGCGCGTCTTGGTCACCGGCACGCAGTACAGCTTGGGGATCGTGACCGCCACCGTGCGGTCAACGCCGTCGGGGTCCGTCACGCTCACGGCATGAGGACCTCCGCAACAGCTCCGCAGCACCAGGTAACACTTGTAGTGGTCCAACTGCGACCCGGCGGCCGCTCCCTGCTCGCGCGCCGGCACCAGCAGGTGGATCGGCCGGCCCAGATACAGCTCCTGCTCGCCGAATTCATTCCAGACCCGCACCGTCCGCACCGGATCCGGAAACTCCTGCTCGATAATGTACGTCGTCAACCGCGCGGCTGGGTCGAGCCGCTCGAAACCGCTCACCCGTACCGACGTGCCCAGGTGGGAAAGCCAGTTCACCGTCGCCTCGCGCGACTCCAGGTCGAACAGGCCCTGCAAACGAATCGTGTGCTCCACCTTGACCGGATCCAGGTTCTCCAGCAGAAAATGATCCAGCCCGGTGGGAGGTGGAACAAAACGAGCGGTGGCGGGGACCGCCAGCAGGTCCGTGTCGCATAACGACAGCAGGTGCCTGCCAAACTGGTCGCTGGCCTCCGCCGCGCCGCTGCACTGCGGGTTGCAGTCGGTTTCATAGATCGCCAGCAACTCGTCGCCACGAAGGATCTCGTGGCGCTGGTCAGCGTGCGTCTTGGCGACGGGGACCGCCAGGTAACGGGGCATCATCAGCGTGACCCCGGGCTCCTTCAGGTGCCAGCCGCACAGGTCGACTTTCTTGCCAAGTGGTTTGACGCACCGCTGCTCGATCACTTCATACACCTTGTAGTGATCCAGCGGCGCCGCTTCACCGGCGGCCGGCGCCCCGGGTTGATCCGACGCCGATTCGGTTTCGGGAACCGGCTGTTGCAGCGACGCGGGACGCAACATGGGCCCTCCGCCGGCCGGTTGTGGCGGCGCCGGACTGGGCAGCTCCGCGCTGGGTGGAGCCGCGCTGGGTGGAGCGGGTAACTGGGCGGGCGGCGAACTGGCTGGTGGAACCGCGGCCGGAGCTTCCGTTCCGCCCGCCACGGGCCGGGGAGTCAACGAAGTCCGCTCGGTGGGGACGAACAGCAGCCGAGGTTGCCCGAGCGTCAGGAGCTGCGTCCCGTAGGCGGTTTCCACAATCGCCAACCGTACCGGTTCGCGGGCCTCCTGATCCAGGTGGTACACCGTCCAATGCGCGTTCGGGTTGTGGATGGCATCCCGCGTTTTCGCCACCGGGGTGGCCAACCCGACCAGGGCCGTCAGATCGGCCGGACGTGCAACCTGGTCAATCGCCCCCTCCAGAGTCACTTCCCGCTGCAATTCAATCGGCACGACGTCCAGAATCCGCAGCAGGTCGCGCGGCGCGGCCGGCGGCGGCGCCGGAAGGTCCTGCGCCGCCAGGTTCGAATGGGCCGACAACAGACCAATCGTGGTGAGCAATAAAAACAGTGCCGGGCAACAACTTCTCATCGGTGCATCCTCCAGGGTGATGGCCGTCACATTCCACCCAAAAGTCAGGGCGAAATGGTAAAGCTGCGGGGAGTTGAGAGGCACCACGGACGAACGCTCGGGGTCGCGGGCCGAGCCCGGCTGACGCTGCGGCACACTCAAGTGCTCCAATCACGCTGGTTAGCCCAATTCATGCCGGCGTCGCGGACTTCTCAGAACTCCCGTTTTTACATCCTGCATTGTAGGGGGATGTAAACGGAATGCAACATCACGCTGCCGGAAGTTAACCGCCAGCTAACAAGCGGATACACCGCGGCCGATACACTTCGGGCCAGCCAGGGTCTTGAAACCGGATGGCTGTGGTTGAGTGCTGGGCCTGCGACGAGTGGGAGACGCGACGTGCGTGGCGTGATGGAGGCCGGAGGCCGGAGGTCGGATTGCAAATTGCAAATTGACGATTGACTGATGACTGACGACTAATGACCCGCCACGTTGCTACTTTCGGCTGGACCGGGTCGGCAGTTGCCAGGGGAAGGAGAACCGGCGGGGAGCGTCGGACGAGCGTTGCTCGGCGGCTGACTCGGGCGTGGAAACCCTTGCCAGCGGGCCCTTGGTCTGAGGTTCAGTCGAGTCGCCGTCGACCGGAGTGTCCTCGATGCGGTAGTGCGTCGACTTGCCGGCGGCTGGCTGGGACTCCGCGGCTTCCGTCGCCGCCTCGGTCGCCGCCTCGGTCGCCGTCTCGTTCGCCGTCACGGCCTCGGTATCAGTCTGGGCAGTCTTCCGGCTGGAGGTCGAGGGATTCGCCGCCGGTGCTTGGTCGGTGGTAACCGGGACTTCGCGTACCGTTTGTTCGAACGACGCGGACTGGACCTCGGTGGCTGGACTGTTGTCGCTGGGGGGCATGTTCCGGCCGCTGACCGCGTCCTTCGCGATTGGCCGCGGCTTGTCGTGGATGGATGCAATCAATTGACCTGGTCGCCGGGGCGAGTTCTCCTTGGTTAGGCCGGCGGCGGCCGGGTTGTTGCCGGACGCGGTGGCAAGCTGCGCCTCGGACGTCCGGCTGGATACGGTGGGGATGCCCGGGTTGGCGGATGCCGGCGGGCCGTTCGGGGCCGGTTGCTTTTGCGCCAGGGAGGTATCGGCCCGCATCTGTTGTTCGAGCTGAATCAACGCATCGGCCGCCGGGCGCAGGGAGCTGTCGAGGGTCAGCGCCTTGTTGAATTCGATTTTGGCTTGAGCTAGATCGCCGAGCATGGCGTGGACGTAGCCCATGTTGGCGTGTGTCTCAGCCGGGCTGAGCGCCTTGCTGAACTGCTGGCGGGCTTCCTCCAGACGGCCCTGCTCACCGAGCACCAGGCCGAGGTTGCTGCGGGCGACCTTCTGATCCGGGTTGCCGTCCAGGGATTCCCGCAGCATTTTTTCGGCTTCCTCCAGTTGGTCGCGGGCATAGAAGTAGTAGCCGATGTCGGCCAGCAGCTCGGGGCTTCGCTGGCCATGTTCCAGCGCTTGTTGGAAGTGTTGTTCCGCCCGCTCATGATCTTGCTTTTGCGCCAGCAGGACTGCCAGCCGATGGTGGGCGTAGGCGTTCTGCGGATGCTTGCGGAGGATGGTTTCGTAGACTTGTGCGGCGTAATCATTCTGGCCATGGCGTTCGCTGAGCCGAGCCAGGCTGATCTGAGACTCCAGTTTGTCGGTGTTCTCGCCGGCGGCGGGGGTGATCCGCTGACCGATGGCCGCGACCCGCTGGCGCAGCGGCATTTGCTGGCAGCCGGTCAGCAGCAGGGTGCAGGCCAAACCAAGCAGCATTCCAGTTCCGCGCGTCATGGGTTCCCTCCCTCGACAAGTTATCCGCATCTGGCCAGTCAGCGTTCGCCCGGCTGCGACGGCGAGCCGGGAAAAGGGGCCGCGGGCGAGGATGGCGGTGATTGCCGGTCCTCGCCCGCGCCCGCGAATCCAGGGCCGCTTAGTAGCCGCCGAAGCCGCCAAAGCCGCCGAAGCCACCAAAACCGCCGAAGCCGCCGAAGCCGCCGATGCCGCCCCCGCTCATGCCTTGATAGTAGGCGCGTTCGGCTTCACGCGAGGTGAAGGACTGGGCGAAGGCCGGAGCCACCACGACCCGCTCCTCGGCGTCCGTGACGCCAAGCCGAGTCAGGGCCTTGACCACGACGGCCCGCCGCTTCAGATCCAGATCCGGATCGAAGTGCACGGGGTAGGCGAACCGGGTGTGGGGCCGCACCGAGGTCTGGTTGCGTTCGACGACCACCGGATAGTGCACGCCCTTCTTGACCATTTCGGCGATCCGCTTCACATGGTCCTCGCCGTACTCGTTCAGCCGCCAGCCGCCGACCGGATGGCCGTCCTGGAAGTCGTTCAGCTCGAACTCATGCTGATGGATCACGTACTTGAACGCCTCGCCGTTGTGCTCCTGGGCCTCGTTCAGCATGTCCACCGTGCTGCCCAGCATCGGGGGCGGCGGCGGCTGCTGATAGAACAAGGAGGCCGCTCCGTGATGACAGCCGCCGGCGGCGGCCAGCACGCTTAGTGCCAGCCCCGGCAGGGCCCGGTAGATCAGGTTACTAATATTCATCTCACACATCCTTGACGATTGGGTCTGGGTTAGGCCAGGTTCGGCCGCACGGTATCTGAGGACCTACCGGGAATATCCGCAGGCTCCGGACAGGTAGTACTGCTGGTGCCGGTTGAACATCGAGTGCAGCTTGATCTGCCGCTTCGCTTCGTGGATCGCGGTCTTGTTGGCGCCCCGCAACTGCTGCTGGTAGGCGGGCCAGACCGTACTGCGGTGGTGCAGGTTGGGACGCCCTTCGATGTGCTGCAGCAGGTAGAAGTCATGGCCCGTGGGGTCCGTCACTTCCATGCCGGGCAGGATCAGCGGAACCTGTTCGGCTTCCAGCGGATGGACCAGTTCCGGGCTGACCAGCACGACCAGCTCCGTTTCTCCCCGCTGCACGCTCTGGTTACCGAAGGCGGCACCGATCACCGGGATGTCGCCCAGGAGCGGGAAGCGAGCCCGGCTGCCTTGCTGTTCGTCCTGGATCAGGCCGGCGATCGCCAGCCACTGGCCCTCGCGCAGGTCGACGGTCGTGGCCACGGCCCGCGTGTCCAGGCCGGGGATCCCGTCCACGTCGTTCTGCCGATTCAACGCGCTGAACGAAGGGGCGACGTGCAGGCGGATGCGATCCTTGTCCAGCACGGTGGGCGTGAAGGCCAACTGGGTGCCGAAGCCGCGGAAGCTGGTGCTGGCGGCGGCGATCCCGTCGATGCCCACGGCCGTCGGCACGGCGAATTCACCGCCGGCGATGAACCGGGCGGTGTGGCCGCTGAGCGTGACCAGGGTCGGCTCGGCCAGGATCTTCGAGTAGCCGTTGCTGCTGAAGGCCTTGATGAACAGGTTCACATCCCCCGAATCCAGGATGGCGGTCAGGTTGCCCGCGCCACCGATCACGTGCTGAATCGCAAACGTGTCCTGGACCACGGTGAAGTCCACTCCCAGTTCGCGGAGCGCCGAGCGGCTGAGTTCCGCGATGCGCACCTTCAGCATCACCTGCTGCTCGCCGGGCACGGTCAGCATATTGACGATGTTCACCGTGGGCAGGTCTTCCGCACCGGGGATCCGGGCAGCCGTTCCCCCGGTGACGCCGCCAGGCCAATAGCCGCCGAACTGATCCACCGCCTCGTCGCGGAGCACGGCCATGATCTGGGACACTTCTTCGGCGTCTCGAGCCTGGCCGCGGACGATCAACTTGTCGGCCACCGGGATCAACTGCACGATGCTGTTAGGGAACAACTCGTTGATCCGGTCCTGCAACTGGCCGTACTCGGCGTCGGCACGTTCCTGGTCCGCCTGGTCCGGGGCGACACGGACGACATATCGCAGCAGGGATTCGCGGCCGTCTTCGTCGACAATCCTCAATGACAAGGTCGTCTCGCCGCGGCGGCGCCCAATAAACTCGTACTCCGCCGGCCCGAACTGGTTAATATCCAGCACGTTCGGGTCGGTGATCACGATCCGCGTCACTGGCTGCTTCGTGTGCACCACACGCGAGCGGGTCGGATCGACATACAGGATCAGCTCCGGATCCACGAACTCATGAATCAACCGCGACTCCTTCGCTCGCACTTCCGGTGAGGGAGTTCTGAGAGCCGAGTCACGGTCCGGTTGGGGAATCGGGACCAGTTCGGGCTGCTGAGCCAGGATCGGCCGGACAGCGCTGGTCGAGAGTGCGACCAGTGCCAACAGGACCAATCCCCGCACCGCAGTCCGGCCAGTCGCTCGCTGCCAACCGTGGTTGGCCCCCCACGACAAACAACCTTGGGACAGCTTTGTACCAACCATGATTTTTTCGTCCATCGTGCTTGTGCCAGTCGTACATCGCACACCGCGCAAGGGGCCATCCCCTGCGGGAACGTTCTGCCGTCATATTTTTCGGATGTGGGAATCTCTGCGGTTTAATCCCAATGGTCGGGTTGCTCCGTTTTTTCTTTCTGTCCCGCCTGTAGGACTCGGCCAGCAGCGTCTGGCCACCGCTGGCCGCGAGCCGCTTGCCGCCGCTGCCGAGCCTGTGGAGACCTCCTTCGGACCTTCCTGGCTTCTGGCAACATAAGGGGAGGGTGAAGGGCTGGTTCGACTCTGCGGGTTTTGCTGGATTTTCTGGTCCCGACCCGACCGGGGCGCCGATAGAGTGGGTCGAGCAGGTGTGCCTGCGGATGCCCCTGCCTGCTCCGACCCAGACTTAAGCCAAGAGGAACCAAGCCATGCTTTCCAGCGTCACAGTGGCCCTGGCCATGCTGACGGTTGCCGCCGACCCGGCCAGCAAGCCGGCCACCGTTCGGCTGTCGGATTATGTCCGGAAGTCCGAGGTCAAGACGGCCAGCTCCGGCAGCGAATCCGTCCGCTCGCCGGTCCGGATGGCCCAGGCGCCGGTCATTGCTCCGTCCCATATTCCGTCCGGAGCTGGATCGGGATACGTTCCCGGATCGTTCAGCCCCACGCCTGCTGGCTATGGCGTCCCGTCTTTTGGCGAGACCATTGTGGAGGGCCCGGTGGAATTCGGCGGCCCCGGCTGCAACGATTGCGGGCCGGCCGGCTGCTCCCCCTATCGCCATCGGCATGTCTCGATGTGGAGCCTGCACGGTCTCCCCGGTGTGTGGCATTCTCCCGGCGACATGCACCAGCACGTTCCGTACCTGGCGATGCCCAAGAATTACTACTACTTCCGGCCCTACCAGTGGTTCCATATCCCCGAACAACAGGCCGAGGTGACCAGCTACGGCGGCGATCCCCGCCATCCCTACGCCAACCGGGAATTCCAGGAAATCTACCAGGAGTTTGAAACACCTCCGGTGGTTCCCGCCTACGAGGTTGGTCCGGAACGCTGACACTCCAGCCTGGAAAAACCGGGGGATTCCAGACCCCCGGCACGGATCGGCTATCGACTCGTCTAATTGTTTCAGATCGAAGATGCCACGAGATTGTGGGGCCGCTGTCGGGCCGCGGAATCGCTGATGTCGTTCGCCGAGGGGGTTTTTCAATGACTACGGAAGATCAGGCCAGGACCAGGGGGTCCGGACGCCACCGGCGGTCCGAGAGCCGTGGCCGACAGGCCCGGAAGGTCGTTCTTCCGGCACTGTTGGCCGTGGGCACCGCGGCGGCAGGGACCTGGGTTTGGGCGCAGCAGATGGGAGCGACCACCGGCATCGAAGACGCCTGGTCGGGCGGGACCCAGGTCGCCCAAGCACCGGCCGGGTCGCCTGGCGGCGATTTGCCGTCAGCACCTTTTGACCGGTTTGCACCGGCGCCGTTCGACCAGCCGGCAACGAGTTCGCCGAGGGGCACGGGACCGGACGGAGTCCAGGATCCGGAGCGGATCTCAGGTAACGCCGGCGCGCGAGAAGCAGTGCGAGCCAACCGCGAGTTGCGCGAACGGATGCGGAATTCGGCGGCCGCCGCGGCGGGTTCAGGGTACGAGTCGGCAGCGGCTGAAGCCACCCCGGCCGAACCTGTTCGCAGCAAGACCATCGAGGCCCGGCTGGTCGCCCGGCAGATGCTGGAGGAAGCCCGGCAGTTGGCCGAGTTGGGGCACGTCGTTCGGGCTCGTCAGTTGGCTCACCAGGCCTCCCGGTTTCCGGTGACCTGGGACGAACAGGAGGAGAGCCCTCAACAACTGCTCGCCCGGCTGGACGGCGCCGCCGCCCCAGACAACGACGCCGTGCCCGTGGCCACCTTCGGGTCGGCTCAGTCCAAGATCATCTATCCGGCATGGAGCGGGGAGGGAGCCGAGGCCTTGCGGCGCCTGCCCGACACGCAGTCGGGAGAGACGGGCCAGGAGGCAGCCGACGAGTCGGGCCTGGCGACGGAGAATCCGCCCGCCGACGAAATCGGCGGTGGCCGCCGGATTCGCTCGAAGATTCTCGAGGTTGGTCCCCCGGTGCCGTTCCGCAAGCCGAATTGGGACACGGTCCCGCCGCGGACCCTGGAACCGGGGGCGGAAACGGACCTGGGTCCCGGCGCGCCCGCTCCGGCCAGCGTGCCCGCGCCGCCCGCCAACGTTCCCTCGCCACCAGTCGGCGCTCAGTTTGAGCCGGCGTCGCTGCAACTGGTCCCACCGCATGATCGGCCAGCCAATCGCCTGGACGCGCGGCTGGGCGGCGGTCCCGGTAACTGGGGTCCGCCGCTGGACGCCTACCGGCAGCACGCCTACACCGCGACTTCCGGCAGCAAGGTCATCGACGGACGCCCGGCGCTCGAAGCCACGGCCGGCGAACGGGCCGGTGAATTGGACCGGCTGGAGTTCGAACGTTGGCGCGAATCCCAGCGGCTGGCGATGCCGGCGGCACAACCGGGGATCGAGGCCGCCAGCTATCAGCAGCTTCGCCCGCTGGTTGCCGCCACGCCCCCTCAGTTGTTGCGGATCGAAGCCGGCGGCAGCCAGACTGCCGCGTCGAGCGAAACGGCCATCTGGCTACACCAATTGCCGCTGCTGGCATTCTTCCTGGGTCTGCTGTTGTGCCCGTTGACGCTGGCCTTCTGTTTTGCGGTCGCGGTGCGGCAGATTGCCCGGCACCAGGGGCCGCTGCTGCAAGTTCAATTCTCCGGCGGACCCGACCCCGTGGCCGGACGTTTCCGCCGTCGCCGAACCGCTCAGGACCGCGACGAACTGGACGAGGATGACGACAGCGGGGACGAGCGTGAGGGACGACACCGCGCGGCTCACCGCCGCCAGCGTCCCAAGCGTCGGGGGCCCACGCGCCGCACCGCGGTTCTGGACCCCACCTCTCCCGAAGCGGCGCACCGCCTGCCCCCCCTGCCCGGCATGGGTGACCTGGCGGCACAACGAGCACGGGAAGAAGAGGAACAGCGGGCACGGGATGAAGCCATTTTGCGGCACGTCTGGGAAGAGAACATGAAGCTGCGCGAACAACTGCGGGCGGCGGACGAGTGAGACGATCTCGAATCGGGGAGGAATTCATGGAAGGCGCGATTACTTTCATTGGCATGGACCTCGGCACGTTCAAGACCTCGGTCGTCTCGTCCGATGGCCGCCGCGAGGTGCTGCAAACGGCCGTCGGTTGGCCCAAGGATCACGTGGCCCGGACCCTGCTGGGACGGGACGTGGTGTTTGGCGAGGAGGTCCAGCGGCAGCGGATGGCGCTGGATGTCGTCCGCCCGTTCGCCCTGGGAGCGTTGAAGTTCAACGACCACGGCCAGGCCGGCATTTCGCCTGATCAGGTGGCCCGCCACAAAGAAGCCGCCCGCTTGATCGTCGAACACGCCGTGCGACAGACCGTGTCCCGGCCGGGAGGCCGGATTTACGGCGTCATCGGAGCGCCGTCGCGAGCCACCACGCTGAATAAACAGATCGTCATGGAGGCCGCCGAGGGGACCTTCGATGCGGTGATCATCGTCCCGGAACCGTTCACCGTCGCCTACGGCATGAACCGCCTGACCAACACGCTGGTCGTGGACATCGGCGCCGGCACGATCGACATCTGCCCGATGTTCGGCACCTATCCGCGGGACGAAGACCAGGTGACGATCCCGTTCGGCGGCGACCGGGTCGACGCCACCTTCCACGAACTCGTGCGGCAGGCCTACCCCGAAGCCCGGCTGTCGCTGAACATGGCCCGCGAAATCAAGGAAAAATACGGCTTCGTGCACGAGGTCAACGAACAGGCCCTGGTCACTCTGCCCACCGAGGGGCAGCCGCGGCAGTTCGATGTCACTCAGCCGCTCAAGGAGGCTTGTGGCAGCATCGTGCAGCCGATCATCGACGGCATCTGCCAGTTGATCGGGCAACTGGATCCCGAATTCCGCCAGCAATTGCTGAAGAACATTCTGCTGGGCGGCGGCGGCAGCCAGTTGAAAGGACTCGATCGGCTGATCGAGCAGGCACTGGTGCCGTACGGCGGTGGCAACGTGACCCGCGTCTACGACAGCGTGTTCGCCGGCGCTTCGGGCGCGCTGAAGCTGGCGATGAGCATGCCGGCCGCCTACTGGGAACAACTGCGGCTCGAGGAAGCCGCTCTGGCCAGCACCTGAGCGCTGGAAGACGCAGCCGCCAGGCAGGGCGGGTCGGAAACCCGTCCCGCAACCGGACGGGTCGGAGACCCGTTCCACGATACGAGCAACTCCTTGCGGTCCAGACCGCGAGGCATTACCAGGGGGGTAAGAACAACGGGTGCCCCGGCGAGTCCGCTCGCCGGAGGCACCCGTTTTCTTTTTCTTTCTGTTCCAGATACTCCTGACTCACCGGCCTTGTTTCGCTACGGCACTTGTGCCGGTTCGCCGCCGGCCCGAGTCGCCAGCGCCCGGTAGACCTCCAGATCGATCGTCTCGGTGATCAACCGCACGGAGCCATCGCCCAGCAGAAAATTGGTGCCGGCCGGATGTTCGCTGCTGAAATCGTCCAGGTGCCCGCCCGCGGCGTTGGGAGCATGGTCGGCGATGCCCAGGGCGCGCGCCAGCGATTCCTCCGCTTCGGGCACGGCGCCCAGCCACGTCGAACCGCCGCGGCGATAAGAACGCTCGCCCACCATCAGCGTGTTGCTCAAGCCGTCCAGGATATCCGCCAGACGCGTGCCGCTGTGATGGTAGAAAATACCGTCCCCCAGGCACAGCATGCCGGCCGACAAGCCTTCACAATCCTCCAGCTCGAGCGTCCCGAACACTCCGATGTAGTTCGACGTGGCGACGTGCCCGATCGGCGTGGCCGGATCGGCTTCCGAGGGCAACAGGAACGTCGGGGGACCGGTGTCGGATCGGCAGCGAAACGTCGGTATGGGAAAAACCCGCGCCGCATCGTTGACCGGGTCGGTAATGGAATAGTGGAAATCAATCAGCCGTTGCGAAACGTTGGTTTCTTCCATGAATGGCAACAGCATCGAGGCCCAGCCCCAGCCCGGCTCGCCCTCGGCCAGCGGCCGCCCGCCGGGCGTCTCCTGCCCGATCCAGCCGGGCGGCAGCGCTCCGAACGTATCGTGGTAATTGTGCAGGGCGATGCCCGTCTGCTTGAGGTTGTTGAAGCAGGACGTGCGCCGAGCCGCTTCGCGCGCGGCTTGCACCGCCGGCAACAGCAACGCGATCAACACGCCGATGATCGCAATCACCACCAGCAGTTCCACCAGCGTAAAGCCGGCCCGCCGCCCGTGGCGACGCAGTACATGAAGATCTTGTCGAATCACAATCCGGTTCCTTTGCGATGTATCTTGCCCGCCTCGTGGCGATGAGAAGTGATCAGAGATCAGTGATCAGTCGTCAGTGATCAGCAATCAGTCGTCGGTAGTGAAACGACTTCTGACTGACAACTGACAACTGACAACTCTTCAGACGGGCAATGGCGGAGCGCGCGTCGAATAGGCGCTCCAAGATACGGTCCGCGGGGCCGTAATGTCGGCCGCCGGCGGATCCACCGCAAACAGCTCGGCCACCTGGGGCGACGGCCCGCTCCAGACCTCGGCCACCTGGGTCAGATAGTGACAGACCGCACAGTGCTCGGCGTCCGCCGGTGCCGCCGGCTCCCGCTGTGCCGGGGCCCCGGATTCCGCTCCCAGAAGATGGCTGTGGGCCGAGCAGCTACCGGCGTGAACGTGCCCGCCGGCCACGGCGGTCCAGGCCGGGGAGTCCGCGTCACAACCCGCCGTGGCGGACGGCACGGAGCACGGCTGTTGCTGAAGATGATGGTGGTGGTGCGTGACCCGTAGTACGGAACCGTGCAGCAGCGCGGCGACCAGTGGCAAAGCCACCAGCCAACGGGTCGCCAGCCGAACTGAGCGGTTACGATTCACCAGTGGAAGGTCCTGAAAGTCACTCGATCCGCGTGTCGCCGTCCCTGATTCCGATCACGCGGGCCTGCCAGCAGCCTTGCAGTATCGTTTCCCGGTCGAGACCGGGTCAAGGTGTCTTCGCGGTTCGGCCCCAATTTGGGCCTTGAAAGCCACAAAAAAAGTGCCCCGCCAGTTCCCTGCGGGGCGTGGGTCGACAACTGATTTCGAAACTCCAGGCGTCGCCGCGCCTAGGCATTCTGAGTCGCCAGGCGAACATTGACGGCCCGCGGCCCCTTGGGCCCCTGGCCGATCTCATACTCCAGAACTTGCCCCTCGCGCAGCTCCTCGAACGTCACGCCGTTCACCACCGAGTGGTGGAAGAACACGTCCCCCCGATCCCCTTCGACGAACCCGAACCCGCGATCCGAAACCAGCCTCTTGATCCTACCCTGCGGCATGTTAGCCCTCCGCCGAATCAAACCACCTTGGAGGATCAGCATCCGGTTTCCGCAAACCGGCCTGCTCCCCCTTGCACGCCGCGGCAGCGCCGCGACAGTTCAAAGTATAACGGGGCTGGCGCAACGAGGCAAAGTCCGCTCACGAGTTTTTAACCGCGTCAGCGGCGTACCCGAACCTCGACAACAACTGGCCGGCGGTCTGCTCAAATGCCTCTCGGTGCCGCCCGTCGAAGTGGTGTCGCCAATCGCCGATCCGGCCCTGGCGAAACGTGCGGGCGCCGCGGTCGAACACGCAGCGGGCGATCGCGTCCCGTCGAGCGGCCGAGAGCGGGATTCCCAGGTGGTCGGCAATCCGCTGGATCGTTTCCCGCTGGGCCATGTCGGATCCGCCACCGGCACCGCCCACCAGATCCTCGAAGCGGACGATCAGGCAATGGGGATCGTCCAGCCAGGGCAGATACGCCGCGGCGTGGGTGCCCAGCGGCAGGGAGGCGACCCCGTCCGGCAACTGCTCGGCCGGGACGCCCGCGATTGAGGCCAGCAAGCGTTCGCCATCGCTGGGCAGCGATCGAAAGTAGTCCTGCAGGCGGTGCCGGTGCTTCGGGTTGGCGATGTAGAATGCATTCGAAACGGCGACGTCGCGCAGGTCGCGGACCATCAGCAACGAGCGCACCCGCGATTCGGACAGCGCGCCGGCCAGATGTCCGCTCCAGGCCAGGTGCGACGACAGATACTGGCCTCGCCGGATCCTCCGGATACGAGATTCGTAATCCGGGGTTCCGTGGTCCAGGTGGTGGTGCCATTGTGGCACCAGCCACGGCAGCAGCGAGAGGCAGCGGAGCAGCAGGTGCGTGCCCGACTTGGGGAATGAATTGGCCAGGACCCGCGGTCCCCTCAGGCTGGCCCAGGTCCGGCGAATCTGGCGTCTCACGGCGTTGGCAGGCTCCCGCTGGCGATCCTTGGGAGGTTGCTGGTACCAAAGCGGGCCAGCGAAGTCAACGTGGATCGGGCCATTGCTGGCCGAGGAACTTTGGGTTGTGGCCGGGGCGGGGTCCGTGCTATAAGCCCCACCGAACACGTGCCGCGCGCCGCTAGCCGAGACGGCCCATGCGTCTGATCACCCATGATGCCCACTTGATTGCCCAAGCCGCCGTGCCCACCGAGGCTCGGGCCTGGGAGCTGTTGCGGGCCGAGCCGCTGCCGGGCCCGATCAACGCCCTGGCCGTGCCCTGGGGTTACGTCCTGGAGGCCGCCGAGCGGCGATGGGAAGAGCATTATGGGCGGCTGCGACGCTTGCGGCTCAACGGCGGATTCACCATCTGCCAGCATGTCGACTACCCGCAAATCCTGCGGCTTTGCCAGCGGATCGGGCTGGACGTGGTGTTCACTCCGCACGCCGTGCCCGCTCACGCGGATCTGGCTTACGCCTGGCGCCATCGCTGGCGGCGGATGGTCCGCGGGCAGCTCGTGCAGCCGCGTACGTTCCGCGTGCTGCCGCTGCCCCACCTGGCCGTGAACGGAGTGCCACCGGCACCCAAGGACCTCTGGTATTCGTTCATCGGCACCGACACCCACGCCTGTCGCCGACCGCTGTTCCAGCTCGCGCCCCGCACGGACACGGTGATCGCCCAGCGCGCGCGGTGGCACTTCGATCACGATCCTGCGCGGCAACGGGCCGAACGCGAGCAGTTTCAGCAGGTGCTGGCCCGCAGCCGCTTTGCACTCTGCCCGCGGGGAACGGGCCCCAGTACGTTGCGATTCTGGGAAGCCTTGCAGGCGGGAGCGGTCCCCGTGTTGATCTCGGACGCCATGCGGCTGCCCGCCGGCTACGACTGGCGGCGCTGTATTCTCCGGTTGCCCGAAGCGCGGGCGGCCGACGTCGAGCGCCTGCTGCGGACGGTTTCACCCGGCCGCGAACAGCAGATGCGGCAGTGCTGCCTGGAGGCTTATCGTTGCTTTTCGGGCGCCAACCTGGTCCGCTGCATTCGCCTGGCCTACCAGCGGCCCCGTGCGGAAGCGGCCTGAGTCGCCCCTTGATTTCCCCTCCCGCCAGCGCCAGACTGGAAGAGTCAAGCGTGTGCGGCGTCCCGACCGCTCGCTGGCACCAGCCGCAACTGGTTTCCCGCCGCTCGGTCCGTGCTTCGGTTCCAACCCAGGAGGTCCAGCCATGGCCGTTTCCGTCAGACCCTTATTGCCCGCACTGTGCCTGTTGTTCGCCGCTGGCTGCCTGACCGACGAACTGTCCGTGTACGAGGACGCTCGCCTGAACGAGGCGGCCATGAAAGCGTTTGCCGGCGACTACCAGGTTGTCCGCTGGCCCGGCGACACGAAACCCCAGAGCGTCGGCGTGACCCAGCGCGACGGCAAGTTCCGCTTCGCGTACACGGCGGGCGATCAAAATGTCGACGCGCACTTCGTGCTTTCCAGGATCCCCGGCTCGCAGCAGAAACTGCTGTTGCTCTCGCTGCCCAAGCAAGATGCCACGAGTCAGGCCAGCATGTTCCTGGTTGCCAAATCAGGCCCGGAACAGACCGACATCTGGCTCGTGCTAGCGGATTCGCCCGTGGCCCAGGGTCAGTTGGCGTTTGAGCAGGGGAAGGCCAAGGCCGAGGACGTGAAGAAGTTCCTGGCCGCCCACGCCGACCAGTACGTGACGGCCAATCAGCCGGCGATCCGCCTGCAGCGGCGCGAGCCGTAATCGGCGCCGCAACGGGTTGCGACGGCGGCGGCTCAACCTGGCTGGTCGGCGAATCTCAACCTCGGCTCGATCCGCTCCGGCGGCAGCGGCTGGCCGTCGACTTCGACGTACGGGTACACCAGGAAATTCAGCGGCGGCCCGGCCTGCTTCGGCTCCAGCACCAGGTCGCGCCCCGTGCTGAACGTCACCCGGTCCGCCGTCAGATTGCCGAAGTAGTATTCTTTCAGGTCGGGCTGCTTGTCCGCTTCGGAAATGTCCACCGGCACCCAGCCGAGGCCGTCGACGTGGAAGAAACCCCAGCAGTGATACCCGCCGATCGTGCCCTGGCCGCGCTCCGTCGGCAGGGCGAAGCCGATTTCGAAGCGGGCCGGGACGTTCCGCGAGCGGGCCAGTGAGATAAACAGGCTGTGAAAGTCGGTGCAGTTGCCGAAGCGGCTGTCGCAGGCCCAGACGGCGTCGCCCCGGCCAAAACCAGGCCGGGATTTGTCGTACGTCAGATGTTCGTCCACGCGGTTGTACAGCGTCCGAGCCAGAGCCAGTGGATCGGCCGGCAGGTTGAGTCCCTCGAGCAACGTGGCCGGCCGACCACCCACCGGAACCCGCGCATTGGCCGACAGATACAATTCCCGCTCGCGGTCGGTCAGCGGGCGAACCGGGCGCCCCAAGACGGGTTCCAGTCCACGGACCTCGCGCCGCCGCACGTGGTAGACAGATTGCAGCGTCACTTCGCCGGTCGCCGGCGCCGGGAGCTCGAAATACACGAGTTGATTGCCGTAGCGCGGCTCGGTTGTCACGCGGGCACGGGCCGGGAACCGATCCGCCAGCAGCTCCACCTGCTGGTGGTCGTTGGATGACGGCCGCGGTAACCAGACCCGCAACTCGCCACCCGCCGGCAACCCACTCAGACGCGCTCCGTACGTGAAGCGAAACGTCCTGACCTGCGGCCCACGCTCCGTCGCGTCGGCCAGGCACTGGACGGCTGGGAACACCACCAGCGCCAGGCACATAACGAGTCGAATCAGGTGGTAAGCGTTGTGCGTCATGTGCGCGAATCCGCCGGGACGGCTTCCTGAAAAAAAACACACCATGCCCCGCGATCGACAGCCGGTGCACCGGCTCACGTCCAGTCCCAGCGGGACCATCCAATGGTAGACCAGGGCACGGCCCTGGAAAAGTGTGCCCGAAGCATGCAGCCATTTCCCGTCGCCCGGCTGCAAACGGCTCCCTATCTGACTGCCCCCTGCCCCCTGCCCCCT
>JAGFJK010000408.1 GCA_024102795.1 Pirellulaceae bacterium | reverse complement strand
GCCAGAGGGATTTCAAGGGGGGAGAGCTCGCGGAAGCAGAGGCCGTCCCAAGTTCCCGGTAGCCACACCCCCTAAATCCCGAGTTACCAACGCCTTAAAAGCTGCACGATCTCGAAGCCGGGGAGGGAGCCGAAGGGATATCGAGGGCGAGCGTTCGCCCACGCGGAGACCATCCAAGTTTCCCTCGGTCATGACGCCAAATCCACTCGGCAAAACAACTTTTTAATCTGCACGTTCCCGAAGCGAGAAGAGTGCAGTAGTGATTCATGAGGTTTCCCAGGGCGGTTGGGACACCGGACCCAAAAGTCGATCAAAATGTCCTGAATCCTGATGGTAAGAGACTTAAGAGCTGCACGACCTCGATGCCGAAAAGGGGCGATCTTCCCCCCGCTTGCGAGAGCCTCTTCGGACCTCTACATTGAGGAGGTTTCTCGTCGCCGTTCAGGCATTCGGGCAGGGGAGTGGTTATGGCGGCGAGTCCGTCCTCCTCCGAGCTGACTCTCCAACCGGGTGCCAGGCCATGGCCGTGCTGCGAGTTCTGAAGGGGGAAACCCCGCGGAAAGAATTCCCGCTGGAAGCTGCGCGAGTCCGGATCGGCCGTCTGAAAAGGGACAACGATTTTGAGCTGCCGGACCCTCACGAGAAGCGGGAAGTCAGCAAGCAGCACTTCGAGGTGATCTGGGAAGACGATCGGCACTACCTGGTCGATGCGGGCAGCCGTAACGGCACCTTTCTGAACAATCACCGGCTCACACCGCACGTGCGGTATCCGCTCAAGCACGACGACGTCGTCCGGGTCTGCAACTTCATGTTCGTCTACCTGGACCCGCAATCGGGTACCTGGAGCGAGGGAGATTCGGACGACGAGAGTTCGGTGGTGGATCTGGTTGAGGATACTACGGGCATCGACCCGCCCGAAGTCTACAGCTCGATCGAATCGTCCTACGGCAGTTGGGAATCCCGCGCGGCGATGAACGCCGAGGTGAAGCTGCGGGCGATCATGCGGATCGTGTCCGAACTGTACCGGGCCAAGAGTCTGAACGAAGTGCTGGCCCAGGTGCTGGATCAACTGCTGGCGTTGTTCACGGCGGCCGAGTGCGCGATCATTGTGTTCCGAGAGAACGAGTCGGGTGGGCGGCTGTTTCCCAGCGTGGTCCGCCATCGCAACCCGGACGCGGCCGAGCGGACTCGGGTCAGCCGGACAATTGTCCACGAAGTGCTGACAACGCAGAAGTCGCTGGTGCTGTTGGACGTGGGCGGGCAGTACCCGCTGGACGAAAAAACCAGCATCGCCGTCAGCGGGCTCAAGTCGATCATGTGCGCTCCGGTGGTGGACCTGGAGGGCAAATCGCTGGCCGTGTTGCAGTTGGACACCCGCACGCGGCCTCACCGCTTCCAGGAAGAGGACCTGGACGTGCTGTTGCTGGTCACGCACCTGCTGACGTCGGTGATCGAAGCCACGTTGCGGCAGGCCGAGGCCCATGAACAACTGGCCCGGCAGAGCGAGATGAGGGTGGCTCGCGAGTTGCAACTGGGACTGCTTCCCAGCGAACCGCCGGCGATTCCTGGCTACCAGTTCTTCGACTACTACGCTCCGGCCCGCGAGGTGGGCGGCGACTACTACGATTACCGCCTGTTGCCCGACGAGCGGCTGGCGATCGTGGTGGGCGACGTGGAGGGTAAGGGCGTGCCGGCCGCGATGCTGGTCACGAAGCTGATGGGCGAGATCCGCGTGTTGCTGGCCAGCGGCGCGCCGCCGGACGAGGTGTTCAACCAGGTCAATCGCAGCTACCAGGAGCCGGTGCTGGAATCGCGGCTGGTCACGATGTTGCTGCTGGTACTGGACTTCCGGACACACGAACTGCAGATCGTCTGCGCGGGACATCCGCGCCCATTGCTGCTGCGCGGCGGCCGGCCACCCGAGGAACTGGCCGACCTGGAGGCCCGCTGCCCGCTGGGGGTGATTCCCAATCAGCAGTATCCGGTCTGCCGCGTGAAGTTAGAGCCAGGGGACTGCGTGGTCCTGTACACCGACGGGGTGACCGAGGCGAAAGACTCCGCGAACGAGCTGTACGACACGGAGCGGCTGGTCGCTCTGCTGTCCGGCAGTTCGAGCCCCGCGCCCGAAGTCGGGGAACGGATCATGGCCGCCTTGCAGCGGTTCATGGGCCAGCGGGCCCAGGCCGACGACCTGTGCGTGGTCTGCTTCAGCCGCGACAAGTAGCTTGGTACCACTTCGCTCCCGTGACACTCGCGAAGGCGCCGCCGCTGGATTCGCACTCGAACTCTCGCGGCAGCGCCGCCTGGGGCTTGGGGGAATCTCGGCGGATCGTCAGTCGTGCTTGTAACGCTTCCTATATAGGTTCTCCTCTTGCAGCTTGCGGTGCTGTACGGCAACATCTGAGTCTGCGTAATCAGGATTCCCAGTTTGGCCAGATTGAATCGGACTCGTCGCCCTGCTGCCTCGACAAACGGCTCGACAGATATCGAGTCCGTGGTGGCGACCGTCCGTGCCGTCTGGAACGCTGTTGAAGAAGTTGGGGCTGCCGAACAAGCGAAGCTGAAGAAGGACATCACCCAGACCGTCAACCGTCTCAAGAGCCGGGTCGAGGACCGCCTGAGTAAATCCGTTGGTCCCCCGAAGGAGCTGCCGCTGTTCGACGCGCGGAAAGTGGAAAGTCCACCGCTGGGCGACGCCAACGAGTCTCCGCCAGGGCCCAGGTTCCCGGAACCAACGCTGCGTGTCTACGCCAAGGACCTGGCCGAACACGCCCTGCGCCATCTCCCGCGGGCCGCGCAGTACCGCACGGTCGATGAGTTCCGTGACTACCTGACGGAGAAACTCCAGTTCAACTCCCTGGCCACTCGCCGGCGGTCGGCGAACTACCTCGTGAGCCGCTTCTTCCCCGGCGAGTTCTACAACGACGATCTGCCACCGTTCGCCGCAGCCGCCGCCGGCAAGCCCGCTCTGGGCGAAGCCCTGTTCTACCTCACTTGCCGCACGGAGCAGATCGTGTCGCTGGTCGCGGAGGAGGTCGTGTTTCCTTCCTTGGCCCAGGGCGGGGTCAGCCGGGCACGGCTGCGAGACTACATCCAGGCCAGGTTCCCCGACTCGAAATCCGCCAACCAGGTTGCCGGGAGCATCGTCCGCAGCTACCAGTTTTACGGCCTGGGCACCGCTAATCGCACCCGGCTCCATGTATCGCTGCGGGAAGGCAGTCTCGCCTCGTTCGCCTACGTGCTGTACCTGGAGTTCCCAGAGCCGGGCATGTATGCCTTCGAGCGGATGTTCGACGGCCCGATGCACCAATGGATGCTCTGGGATCAGCAGTGGATGGTTCGCCAACTGTACCGCCTGCGGGAGGCAGGCTTGCTGTCGAAAGTCAGCGAGATCGACCGGCTGCGGCAGTTCACAACGAAGTTCACCCTCGCCGACGCCGTGCCGCGGATCGTGACCCTCGCCAAGGAGTCGCCCGCATGAAACTGTCCGGCCACGAGATCAACTCCCAGCTACGGCAGAAGCTCGAAATGCCCACCGGACGGCATCTGTACGTTGTGCTGGGCAGCTACGAGCGGCTCGATCGATACGAACGGGTCGATTTTCCGGAGGCCCGCTCGCCCACGGGCCAGAAGCTCGGCCAGCCGGTCAACGTCAACCACCACCTGCTCGAACGCATCCCCGACGAGGAACTCAAGCGGCTGGTGCAGACGGAGGCCAGCCGCACGGAGAGCGTGAAGGATCGGCTGTTCAAGGAACTCGATGCACTCGTGGCCGAGAAGCTCAACGGCGGCTCCTTCCTGGCCCTGAAGAACCTGGAGATTCTGTTCGCCTACGACCTGGAGTTAAACTGTCTCCGCATTCGTGCGGCCAACCAGAAACACATCCTCTTGCTGCTGCCGGGCGAGAAAGTGGGGGAGCGAGTCACCCTGTTTCACGAGGCACCGGCCAACAACCACCGGACGCTGCCGCACACCTACGTCCAGGAAAATCACCTGTGGGAGTTGAGCGAATGAGTGACCTCTTCAAACGACAAACTCTCGATCAGCTCTGCGACGTGCCCGACGACATCATCGATGTGTACGTGGTCGAGCGGCACATCTGGCAGGGCGGCACCATCGATGTCGAGGCCGAGTCCAAGCAGAAGCGGCGGGCCGAGCCTCGCACGGTCAAGGACTTCTTGATCGATCCGGTTCGCTCATTGCTGAACGACGTACTGCGTCAGCTTGCCGCCCCTTACGATCCCAGCAGCAAGGCCAACCCCATCGGCCAGGGTTGGTGGATTCAGGCCGAGTTCGGCTCCGGCAAATCGCACCTGCTATCGTTCATCGGTGCCCTGGCCCTGGGCGACAAGAGTGTGTGGGATACCGTCAACGACCTGGAGACCAAGAATAAAAAGGGCAAACGGGAATCGATCTACCAGTTCTACGACAGCGGCCTTGCCAAGAAGTCCACCGGCAAATCGAAGGGCATCTTCGTGGCCGTGAAGACCCTGGTCGGCCAGGGCGGTGGGACCATCGGCGTCACCGACACCGGTCGCAAGCTCACCGAATACATTCTCGACGCCGTGCAGGATCAGTACCACGCCGAGAACGGCAAGCCGATCTCCGTCTACCCGGTCGAAGTGCTGGCGGATCGTTTCGAGTCCGACCTGGACCTCTACCACAAGCCGCTGGCGAAGTTCCTCAAGGACCCCAAATTCTTCGATGAGGAAGAGCAGGAAGAGGTAGACAAGTTCCTCGACGACCTGCGGCACAGCAAGAAGCAGACGGTACGGCGGGACTGCGGGCAGAAGCTCTGGCGGTTCTATAAGGAGTACCTCAAGACCACTCCCGACATCCCGTTGGAAGCCGAGGCCGTGCTGAAACACACCGTCGAGACCCTGCTGGCGGCCGGCTACGAAGGCTTGCTGCTGATCATGGACGAGGTCTCGCTGTTCATGAAGAACCGGACCGAGGAGCAGCGGGTCGAAGACGAGAAGACGTTGGTCGTGCTGTCCAACCGCCTGGCGAAGACGCACTGCCTGCCGGTGTGGACCATCTGCTCCGCACAGCAGGCTCTCGAATCGAAGATGGGCGTCAAGAACATCATCGCCAACGACCGGCTCAAGAACGTCGCCCTGCTGCAAGACGAGTCCAACTTCTACGACATCGTCTTGTCCAGGGTCCGCACCGTCACCAGGCCCGACAGCATCGAGCCGTACTTTGCCGACTACGCCAAGGGCTTCACTTGGCCCTCGGCCATCGGCACCGAGAAGTTCAACCGCTTCTTCCCGTTCTACCCACCGGCCATCGATGTGCTGAAGGCTGTCAGCTACAACCTGACCACGCTCCGCTCGTCCGTGCACTTCATGCACCAGACGCTCAAGACGCAGCGGAAGGCCAGGTCGAACGAACTCATCACGCTCTGGCAGATGTTCGACGACGTGGTCTGTTACGAGGAAGACCCGTCCGGCACCACGGCGGGTATCGCCGCCATCAGTTCCAAGTTCAACGACGAGTACAAGGCCTACCAGGCGGGCCGACGCATCATCGGGCAGGCGACCAAGGGGCGGCTCAAGGTCTACGCCTCCCGCTGCGAGAAGATTCTGAAGACGCTGTTCCTGTACTACATCGCCAAGATGCAGCCCAGCGGCCTGTCGGTCGAGGAGATCATGAACTCCGTCATGGAGTGGGTCGATCACGACAAGGGTCAGCAGGCCGACGTCAAGGACAACCTGGACCATTACGAAGTGCTGCTCGATGAACTGGACCACGAATTGCCCCAGATCAAGAAGGTCGGCAAGAACTTCGTGTTCAGCCCCGAAGGGGGCGGCGTCGATGTCAAAGAGCTTTTCCAGAAGGCCCGCAGCCACGCCGAGAACCACGAGGTCCAGCAGCGGGAGGCGTGGCACCAGCTTCTGGGTCTCGACGGCTGGGAGATCAAGACCTCGCTGTTGACGATGGACCTGGCCCGCAACACCCGATCGATCTTCCGGGGCATCGCCCCCGCCGAGCAGAAGGATGTGGAAGTCGAGTGGCATGGCCGGACCATCAAGGGACGGGTCTACATGCGTGACCTGCTCGACATCGCCAGCAAGGGACAGGCCCTTCCGCCGCTCAACACCGCCGACACCGACCACGATTTCGCCGTCTTTATCAGCAACCGGCCCTGCGGCGACAAAGTGACCGAACTCGCCAAGAAGGTCGGCGATGCTCGCACGCTGTTCTGGACCCCGGCCCAACTCAGTCAGCAGGAGAAAGACCGGCTGCTCGACTTCGCCGCCTACCGGGAACTGGTGAAGGACCACCAGCACAAGGACACCGAGGACGCCAAGGAAGTCGTGCAGTGGGTCGCCAACCGGCTGCGGGACGAGATCGGTAGCATCGCCAAGATCGTGCCCGACAGCTACGGGCGAGGCCAGATCAGTGCCGCCGATCACAGCAGCATGTCGTTCACCTGCCAGGGCGAACTGCTGCCGATCCTCACGCCGCTGGTCGGCCATGTGCTTGACGGTGTGTACGCCTCGAAGGAGATCGAGTTCGACGCGCCGGCCCCGTTCAACGACGCCGAGGCCATCAAGGTCATCAACGGCGTCGTCAAGACCGGCGACATCCCCAAGGGCACCAAGCCCAACCAGTACACCAGTGCCGCCGACAACTACGGTTACGCCCTGGGCATCATGAAGAAGGACGGCACCAAGCAACTCAACACCAAGAGCAACCCGTTTGTCGAAGACCTCGATGAATGGATCGAGACCCAGGCCAGCCACGGCAACCAGCAAATCCCCGTGGCGACGGTGTGCAAGAACTTCACCGGCATGGGCGGGCCAAACGACAAGAACTACGGCCTCTCTCGCCGGATGATCGACATCTATCTGCTCTGTCTGGTGCGGGAAGGCAAGCTCCGCATCGTGCTGTCCGGCAAGGGGGCGGCGACCGCCGAGTACATCGACTACACCAACATCGCCGATCTGACTTTCAACGCCGCCCTGCTCAACTCGATGGCGAAGGTGCAGCGGCTCAAGGCCCCCGAAGGCTGGCCGGTGCTGGCCCCGTATGCCGCCATCCTGCTCGATGACGACTCGCTCAAGACGATCCAGAAGGACGGCGACATCACCGCCGCCCTCGACCGGCTGAAGAAGTGGCGGCACGGGCGTAGTCCCGACGTGGACACGCTCATCGAACGGCTCGATACGCTGATGGCCGACATTCAGCAGACCAATCCCGTGGCCGACGTTCTCAACTCGTGGAAGGCGTTTCTGTCGGCCAAGATTGACGACAGCGATGCCATCTCGCACCTGCTCAACGCCCTCGACACGTCCTTCGGCTACAAGTGCTACGCCGAGCAGGAAGCCAAGACCACGGAACTCGATGATCTGGCGACCCGCAAGAAGACCTGGGAGAAGGCCGAAGCCTTCTGTCGGCACGACCAGAAGATCGTTGCCGCCTACCGCTACTCGCAACTCACGGTGAAGAAGGATGGGCCGGTCGGCGAACTCAAGGACAAACTCCGCAGCCTGGGCAAGAAGCTCGATCAGATCGCCGACCTGATGGACTCCGAGGCCAAGCTGCAAAGCCAACTGCTCGATCTGCTCGATACGGTCCAGGGCACCTACAAAACACGCTACCTCCAGGCGTTCGATGAAGTGACCGGCAAGTGCGAACAGGTCCGCACCGACATCGACGCATTACTCCCCTCGCCCTCTGGGAGAGGGGCCGGGGGTGAGGGCAGTCGCCCGTTCCAGGCCATCGCCGAGCTAGTAAAGATCGACGCCTTGAATAGCGTCCACATCGGCACGCTCAAGGACGAAGTGGCGGGCTACAAGGAGGGGCTGTTTCACTCCTCGCTGGACCGCAACGGCGTCGATGCCGGGCTGAAGCACCGACCGCAGCCGGAAGGCTGTTCGCTGCATGTAGACGAGGCCGACCAGCATGTGGCCGAGGCGGAAGAGGCGCTGGACAAGGCCCAGGGCGAAGTCCAGTCGGCTCTGGTGAACATCGCGAGCCTGCTGCGGCAACCGGCCCTGCGGTCGCTGTTGGATCAGGGGAAGCAGGAGCAGTTCATCGCCGACGTGCTGGCGGCCAGCAGCGACGAGAAGCTGGCCGACATCCTGGCCGAACAGATACCTCCCCTCTCCCGGTCTTCGGGGAGAGGGGCCGGGGGTGAGGGAGAATCGGCCAATGCCAGGCTGCTGGCGAAGTACCTGAAGAAGATCGTGGTCAAGGTCGTCCACCTGCGCGACTTCCAACCCTCCAGGACCAAGGTCGAGAAGGGCGACATCGAGACCGTGGTGGGCGAGTTCCGCAAGTTCCTGGAGGCCGCCGTGGAGGGCGACGGGAAAGGCCAGTCCACGATTTTGGAAATCAAGTAGAATGAAAGAGCCACATCGTTTGTCACCACACAGATGACGATTAAGGGGAAATCCCATGAAAACCATCACTACGCGAACCCACATTGGGTCGGACGGCAAACTGCACCTGGACCTTCAGACCGGCCTTCCTGCTGGCCCAGTTGAGGTGGTCGTCGTCCTCGAGTCCAGCCCCGGGCTCCCCGCAAAGGCGGCCAGCCTATCAGGGCTTTTTGCAGCTCCAGAACCCTTGGAAGAGGAAGTCATGGATTACATTCGCCAGCTACGTCGGGAAACCACCGAGGCTTCCTGGGAGTTGACCGAATGACCGTGTACCTGCTGGATACTCACGTTCTTTTTTGGCACCTGTTTGCCCCGGCGAAGTTGTCGGCCGCCGCCAGGCAAGCAGTTGCGGACGGTGAAACAGGGCAGGCCCGCTTGGTTGTTTCTCATCTCGTCCTGGCCGAACTGTTCTTTCTGCTCAAGAAACTAGGCCAGGAGGCACAGTTCCCCAACATCGTCGCGGCAATTCGCGGTAACGCGACTTATTCGTTTGACCCCATTGTTCTCGACGACATCGAGAACCTATCCAAGTACCCTGCCGTTGCCGAAATGCACGACCGTCTGCTGGTGATCCAGGCCAATCGCCTTTGCGGAACTCTGATCAGCAAGGACCAGAACATCCAGGCTTCCCCGCAGGTGAAATGGCTTTGGTAGCAGGGCCCCATCGAGACCGTGGTGGTCGAGTTCCCCAAGTTCCTTGAAGCCGCTGTGGATGGCGACGGGAAGAGTCAGTCCACGATTTTGGAAATCAAGTAGGCACCGTCATGGCGAAGAAAAAGCACAATCCTGGGCAACAGACTTTCGACTCGCTAGACGGCGTGCCAGCGATGCCGGATGGGTATTATTCGGGCGACCAGCCAAACCCGAATCTCAGGCGGTTCGTCGAGGAACACGCTACGCCGTATGACGCAGAATCCGACAAGTACAACGTGCGTGCGTTCAATCAGCCGATTACGACGACGAAGGCAACTGCCATCTACAACATGCACACGTACTGGTCCAAGAAACCATACGACGCCATTCAGCAATACATACGCCACTTTACCGATAAAGGGGATTTGGTGCTTGATCCGTTTTGTGGATCAGGCGGAACCGCCCTCGCTACTCTTCTTGAGGGTCGCAAAGCAGTCGCCATAGACCGGAGTCCTGCTGCTGTTTTCATCACCAAAAACTATGCAACGCTTGTCGATTCCAGGGCACTCGAAGCTGCCTTTTTGCAGGTGCTGGCAAAAGCTAAAGCCGAGTTGCAATGGCTGTACTCGACTCGTTGCGACCGATGTAATGGCGAGGCCACTGTAACGAAGACTGTCTATAGTTCAGTGTTTCAATGTCCTCGTTGTCTCCATAAAATTCCTCTGTTCGATTGTGTAGAATCTGAAGCTCAGACAGCGGCGGGAAAAGCAAAAAGGATTTCCGTGTGTCCGATTTGCATGGACAAAGGGCATATTGAAGAGATCAGCACTAGACGTGAACAAGTCGGTACAGTGCCCGTTCTCGTATTCTACACTTGCCTCAACGGTTGCTCACCGGCTCGTGACGAAAGACGGCACAACGACACCGATCCCCGGAAGCGGCGGTTTTTTGAGAAGTGCGATCTCGCCAAGATTGCCGAAATTGAGAATACCAGGATTCCTCACTGGTATCCACCGCACAAGATGATGAATGTAGAGGACGACAATCAGCCTTGGGGTGATAAGTGGCGGGCTGGCACAAGTAATTTTAGGACAGTTGCCGCACTCTTCACAAAACGCAATCTCTGGGCGTTGGCGACTTGGATGGACGCTATCAAAAGCACCAAGGCCGATCCCATTGTCGCAGATATGTTACGTTTCATGTTTACGTCCAACGTGTTCTCTGGAAGTCGGTTGCAGCAATACCACGAAGGTGGTGGTGGGTTTCAGCGTGGCACCTATTACATTCCTCAACTTTCACTTGAAAGGAACCAACTAGAGTGCTTTGAACGAAAGGCTCAAGACGTTGTTAGTGGAACACAATGGGTACTGGATCGTGTGACCGACGCTCTACTGGTATGCTCCACCCAAAGCTGCACGAACATGCAGGCGATCCCCGCTAATAGCATCGATTATATTTTTACTGACCCCGCATATGCGGACAGTGTTCAGTATGGAGAACTTAACTTTGTGTGGGAAGCATGGTTGGGTTTGGATACGAATTGGCACAGTCAAGAGATCGTGGTAAACGCAGTGCGGAAAAAGGACGAGGCGGACTGGTCTCGACTGATGGCCGCTGCAATGGCAGAGTGCTATCGTGTTTTGAAACCGGGTCGCTGGGTATCTTTGTGCTACCACGACACGTCGGAGGGAACCTGGGGCCTCGTGCAAGACATCATGGCCGAAGCGGGCTTTGTTGTTGATAAATCTGACAAGACGCTGTTTATCGAGACCTCTGAAAAGTCATCAAATCAACGAGTCGCCGACAATGTTACCAAGCGTGACCTCGTTTTGAACTTTCGCAAGCCAAAACCTGGAGAGTGGAAGGTTACACAGATTTTCATTCCTGCGAACGTCGATGTGCCCACCTTCAATGAACTCGCTAGGCAAATTGTTCGAGACTACTTGACTCGACATCCAGGTGCAACCAAGGACCGCATTTACGATACAGTGGTTAGCTGCATGGTCCGCAAAGGCCAAATGGAGGCACATGACTTTGAGGTTTTGTTGAAGAGCGTTGCTGAGGAAGTCCAGCAGCCGGTCAAGGAAGACCTGTTCCGTAACAAAGAGCCAGACCTGTGGGGTTCGCACGTCCAGAGCCGCTGGTATTTGAAGGAGACTGCCGATCAGGTCGATCAAGCGGAGCAGGCCAAGGAAGACGCCGCCGCCACTCGCCTCAGTAAGTTCATGGGCGAGCATCTGAAGAAGAGGCCGGAACTCGAAGGGGTCCACTACAGCGACCTTTTCGAGCAGTACCTACCGGTGCAGGACAAGCCTCGCCGCCTGCTGGCCGACTGGCTGCCGGAATACTTCATCAAGACCCCCAGCGGCACATGGCGTCTGCCCGACAAGGAAGAAGCCGACCAACTTGCCCAACTCCGTGAGCAGGGCACCCTGCGTCGAATCAAGCGGTTCGCCAACGCCCTGATCGACGGCGTGCCGATCCGGGACAAGGACCGCCCCGGCGGCGACGTGGACCTGCTGGACTGGCTGCGGCAGTGCCGCCGTGCCGGTCTGTACGAGCAGGGCCGGGCGATCTACGAGAAGGGCGGCTTGAACCTGGGCAACCTCAGCGACGAGCAACAGATCGAGGCCGAGGACGACTACCGCATCTGCGTCCGCCGCGGCAGCGACGAGAAACCGAAGCCCAAACGCAAGAGCCGCAAGAAACAGAGTGACGACGAATAGGAGAAAATCATGACCATTCGAGCAGTCTTTGAGAACGGCGTCTTTCGCCCAATGGAACAGGTGAAGCTCGCCGAGGGCACAGTGGTGGACCTGGACGTAATCAAGGAGGCGGTGGATGTCCGCTCTCTGGCCCCGCCCGGCACGGATGAGGGCCTGATCCAGGTCTATGAAATCCTGGGGCGGCGGTTCAGCAGTGGACATCACGACACTGCCGAACGCCATAACGAGCATCAACCATGAATCCGGTGCTTCTGGATACCGTTGGCCTGATCGCTGTCTGGGACAAGACGGACCAGTGGCACGATGATGCCGAGCCGGTCTTCCTTAGCTTGGTCAAATCTGGGCGGACGCTGCTCACCACGCCGCTGATCCTTTACGAGTGCGGTAACGCGGCAGCCCGACGCCCGTACCGAACAACGGTGGATGACTTGCGGACCTTCCTGGCGGCAAAGGGTTGGCATAACGGACAACGGGGCATCAATCAGGAGGAGCGACCATGAACAAGACACTCCACGGCCAGGTGCAGAGAGGGACGGTCGAGAGCGATCAGGGATTGGGGATGGCGTATAGCCAGCAAGGTGATAGCCAGCAGGTCGGGAGCGAATCACAGCTCGCTCTCTCGGACACCGGCAGCGGCGTGCCCCAGCCCGCGGGCCTGACAGCTCAGGAGGAACTGCTGTTGCAGCAGCTTCAGCAAGCGCGCTTCTGGAGGGCTCAGCACGAAGCCGTGGATGCCGGCGAAACCAACAATCGACCGGATGTGGGAATCCCCGACTCGTGGGAACTCACGCAGGGCCTGACGCTGCACGATTGGCAACAACGGTGTGTCGACGCCTGGTTCGCCGCCGGAAAACGGGGCGTTCTCAAGGTGGTGACCGGGGCGGGCAAGACGATTCTGGCGCTGGCGATCGCCGAGCGATTGCAGCAGTCACACCGCCCGACGTTGCGAGTGGCGATCGTCGTGCCGACGGTGGTGCTGCTGAATCAGTGGCAGGACGAACTCGCCGCGCACTCAAACCTTCCCACTTCGGCCATCGGGCTCCTGGGCGGAGGCCACGGCGATAGTTTCAGCCAGCGGACGCGGCTGCTGATTTGCGTGTTGAATTCCGCGGCCAGGAAGTTGCCGGCTGAAGTGACCAAAGCCGGCGTCAGCGAGGATTTGCTGCTGATCGTCGACGAGTGTCATCGGGCGGGCGCGTCCGAGATGAAGCGCGTATTCGACACCCCGCGAGCGTTTTCATTGGGCCTGTCCGCCACGCCGGAGCGCGAAAACGATTCGGCGGACGACGACGACACGGCCGACGCACCGTCCGATCCGACGGTCGACTTTGACGAAAGCGTGCTGGGGCGGAAACTTGGCCCCGTGGTGTTCGAAATGAATTACGCCGAGGCGATTCGCGTCGGCGTCTTGCCCCCGTTTCAAATCGTCCACTACGGATTGTCGCTCGGCCCGAAAGAGCGCGTGAAATACGAGCGGCTGAGCCGCGATATCACAGATTTGCGGAGCGAACTGGAACGGGGCGGCCGCCGCGGACTGGCCTTGATCCGCTGGTGTCGCTCGCGCGCCGGCGCCGCCAACCCGAAGGCCGTGCGCTTTCTCTCGCTAACCAGCGAGCGGAAGCGACTGCTCTATCGGACCGACGAGCGGTTGAGAGCGGTGCTAGCGATCCTGGACCGCGCCTTCGCGAATAATCCGCTCACGAAGGCGATTCTGTTCCACGAGAGCATCGACGAGGTGATGCACTTGTTCGACCGGCTCCGTGAGTCGGGCTATCCCGTCGTGGCGGAACACAGCGGATTCCCGGATGCCATGCGGGCCGAGTCGCTGCACCTGTTTCGCCAGGGGACGGCCCGCGTGATCGTATCCGCTCGTTCGCTGATCGAGGGCTTTAACGTGCCGTCGGCCGATCTGGGGATCATTGTGGCCGCCTCGGCATCGGTCCGCCAGCGGGTCCAGACACTCGGCCGTCTGCTGCGGCGGAACCGGGCGGCCGATGGCTCGGAGAAGAAGGCCACACTGTACGTGCTGTACACGGCGGACACCGTCGACGAAATGATCTATGCCAAGGCGGACTGGGAGGAGTTTGTCGGCGCCGATCGCAATGACTACTTCCGCTGGGACTCCGTCGCCGGCACGGAGCCTACGCCTTGCGACAATCCACCACGGCGCCCGCCGATTGACGAAACCTGCGTTGACGCCAGCGCATTGGTTCCCGGCGCGGCTTACCCCGGCGATCCCGATCAGGGCGCGCTCTACTCGCTCGATACCCAAGGGACGATCCGCGATGAGTCGGGCAACCTCGTCAAGCCGCATGAACAGTTGATGACCTTGGTTAAATCGTATTGCCCCACGGGCGGTCGATTTAAGGTCACTCCGCGAAACCACTACGTCACCAAATTGGAGAAAACCGCGGAGGGATGGCAAGCGGTGTATTTGGGTCGCCTGGAAGAGCCGATCGAGGTGATCGAAGCACGGCGAGACAATGACCACAATGTCGAGCTGACGCCTGGCGCGCCTTATCCCTTGGTGTTGGCCAAGGGCAAGACGTTTTCCGTTTTGCAGCGAGACAAGCGGTTAATCGCGAGAAAGGTCAGTGGGCGCGTCGAGTTTGTGTTGCCTGCCGACAAGCTCGAAGACAAAGAGAAGCAAGCGGCACTACGGCAGATCCAGCAACATCTGGTCCACGTCTACGCGCACGGGCGACCCATCAGCAAGATCACGGTGACGGACACCGGGCACGTGGTCTATGTCTACCAGAATCAGGCGTTTTTCGTGGGACAAGCGCCCGAAGGAGCCGACGGTTTTGTTTTTGAAGACAAGAAGCACTGACGAAACCAGCAGGAGGGATCATCCATGGCGGGTCGCATCATCGGGACGCGCTTACCTTGTTGTCCCGGCAAGGACTCTCGCTTCACTATTAAACACAACGCGGACCGGGCGGGGTGCCCTTGGTGGGTGTTCTACGAACCGCCGGGCGCCGCTCCCATCCCGGCGGACGACGCACATCCAGTGCTGATTGCGCTAGTCAACAGTTTGAAGGCGGGACTGGCCGGGTCTCCTGGCGGCGGGCCGTTCAGCATCAACGAGCACGGCCAGGTCATCGCCCCGGCCAAGGCCCCCGCGGGCCACGGCAACACGATTCACATCATCGACGTGACGGCCAGTGGGGTGAGTACCTACCGGACGCCGATTCTGTTCCAGAGTGGCGCACTGGACCCTCGTGCCACACCCACGGAAGGGACGCTCTGGACCGGTCCCCTGAGCGGCATGAGCTACAAGTTTGCCGCACCGGGCAACGCCAAGCCCCCATCTCGCAAGGTGGATGAGATTTTTGTCGAGGAAGAGGGTGTCGTCCTGCAAATTTCGTCTCATGCCGGCATTTCCCCCTATCCACCGACCAGCGGTCCATTATTCTCGTTTCTTGCGGCCTTGCGGAGGCAGTTGCCGCAAGGGGGACGGTTTCGGGTCAACGAGTACGGCCGGGCCTTCACTTCCAATGGCAGCATCTATATTGGAACGATACCGACCGCGGAGTGGTTCAGGCCATTGACGCCGCTTTCCTGACGCGAGGAGCGAATTTTGACCAGAACACTGCACGGCAAGGTTCATGGCACGATCATTGAACTGAATAAAGACCTGGGTGTGGCTGATGGCCAGGAAGTCGAAGTCCAGGTGAAGGATGTTGGGCCGCCCCTGCCCACCAAGCGCTCATTGAGCGAGGGGTAGAGGAGAATCTACGAGATTCTCGTTAAGCGTTACGATTCCGGCTTCACGGACGTCGCCGAGCGGCATAACAAGCATCAGCGATGAAATGGTGTCTTATCAAGAGTCTGAGGAGGTATTCCATGAGTCAGACCATTCATGCCATTTACGAAAACGGCGTCTTTCGTCCCATCGAACCGGTCAATCTACCGGAACGGTGCGAGGTCGAAGTGGAAGTTCGACAGGTGAAGGCGGAGCCGAAGGTTCCAAGCCTGGATGACGTGTATGCCATTATGTCGAAGCGGTTTGACTCCGGCGACAGCGAAGTCGCCGCCCGCCACAACGAACATCAGCCATGAACACGGTGTTCCTGGACACGGTTGGTCTGATAGCGACGTGGGACGAGGCGGACCAATGGCACACTGCCGCGGAAGCGGCCTTGGCCCAGATCATGTCGGAGCGACGGCCATTTGTGACGACCACGTTCATCCTGCTGGAATGCGGCAACTATACAGCCCGCCGACCGTATCGAAATGAAGTGCCGGTCTTGCGTCAGAACCTTGAGTTGCGTAATGAACTTGTCGTCCCGACCGAATCGGACTGGCAAGACGATTGAACTGGACGAAGACCTGGGCGTGGCCGACGGGCAGGAGGTCGAGGTCCAGATCAAAATCGCTCCCCCATCCAGGACGTGGGGTGAAGGCAACCTTCGCACCGCTGGGGCGTTGGCGGATGATCCCGAATGGGATGCGATCATGGAGGAAATCCACCAAGCCCGCAAGGTCGAACGTCGGCCCCAAGGAGAGCTTGAATGACGCACCTTTTGGACACGAACATCTGTTCGGCCCACATGCGGCATCCGGCTGGCTTGGCCCACAACCTGATGCTGGTGACGCACAACACCGCCGACTTTCAAAACATCCCCAGCCTCCGTCTGGACGACTGGCTCACACCGTGAATGGGACAACTAATGCTTGAACCATGGGTCATCGACCAACTGAATCCCCTGCAGGGCGAAAAGCTGATCATCCTGGCGGATCCGCAGCGGATGATCCGGGCCGGTGCCCAGGCCGTGGATGGTTGGGCGAAGGACCACGGCTTCACGGTGCTGTTCTGCAGCGGCAACCTCGCCCTGCGCGAAATGTACGAGAACCTGCGAGACGACCCGGATGCCAAGATCATCCTGGTGGACCGCACTCGTGAGAAGGCCAGGCTGCCGCTGTTCTATCCCGACCTGGAGGCCCGCTGCAAATCGAGGGCCCGGCTGACGATCACGCTGCGGGATCTCCTGGTGGAGAAGACCGGCGACCAGCGCTGGCCGCTGCTGGTCAACAGCGACCGCAACCTCAGCCGCCTCGTTCTGGATCACCTGGATCAGGCCCTCATCGCCTACGGCCAGTTGCGGGATGTGGATGAGCATCGGTTTCAGGACAGCGACCTCTACAAGATCGTCCTGGGGGCCACGCTGGGCGTCAACCCGTTCAAGAAGCTCAACGCCGGGGAAATTCGCCGCCTGTGCATCGAGAACCACGAGCGGCTGGAAAAGATCAAGGACCTGTTCTCGGCCGGGGCCGCGACCGAGGCCAGCGAGGTCCTGCAGCATCTCAAGGACCAGATCCTGCAGGCCGAAAGGCCGTGGTGCTGGATGCTGGACCACGAGCCGGAAGCGGTGGTGCGGGCCTTCACGTTGTCAGCCATCATGCACCAGCACGGCCTGGAATACAGCGTGTTGCTGGCCAACTTCGACGTGGGCCTGGAGCGGTTCAAGGCGATTCCGAAAAGGTCCATCGAGTACTCCATCAAGGACATGCTTCGGGCCGACCCCGACCAGATGGCCAAGGACGTGGCGGCGGTCGAGACGTTCTTGAAGGAGCAGCCGGAAGGACGGCTGGCTTTCCTGCTGGCCGACCGGCTCAAGCTGGACAACCCCGACTACGCCCGCAAGGTGCTGCTGACCGAGAAGCTGTCGTCGCTGGTCCGCAGCATGGCGCTGCTGTCGCTGCTGATCGACTTGCTGACCAACGGCAACGTCGACGATCACCACGCGATTCTTCATGAGCTTCGCGACGAGGGGACGAAGGGCAAGGACGACGCGCTGCCGGTCGCCGCCAGGCGTCCCACGGCCCAGTGGAGCACCCTGCTGGCGACCTACCGCAAGGCGATGCTGTTCCTGGAGGTCGCCGCCAGGTTGAAGGCCCGCGTCCATCAGCTCAAGGTGCTGCCGCGGGACGAACTGCGGTTCGAGCAGTTCCTACAGCTCTGGAATACGGACCGGGCCAACCGGCTGGACTACTATACGAGCGGACTGCGGCGGCTGATGGGCGTCGGCGACATCTTTCCGGTGCCAAAGAACCAGTTCTGGCCGGCGTTGTCTCAGCGGCTCGACGCGGCCCTGCGGCAACTGGCCGAGTCGATCAAGTCGGTGGAGCGGGACATGGACGTCGCCAACACTTTGTTCCAGGATCTGTACCACGCCAATTATGTCCGGTGGATCCGCCAGGCCGATGCGCCGCCGATCTTCACCCACCAGTTCGTGCCCAGAGTGCTGAAGAGCCACTGGGACCCGCAGAGCGGCCAGAAGGCCGTGATCCTGATCTTCGACGGCCTGCGGGTCGATGCCTGGGAGGAACTGGTCCGCCCGGTGCTGGAGGAGAAGTACGACGTGCTGGAACAACTTCCCGGCTCCGCCATCCTGCCCAGCGAAACGCTGCTGAGCCGCAAGGCCATCTCGGCGGGCTGCCTGCCGACCAGCTTTTGCAGCACGACCGAAAATGCCCTGCTGGAGAACGCCCTTCAGACGCACCTGGGTCTGACGGTGAGGTTCCAGGTCGAAAAGCAGGACGACACGGTGGAGTGCGGCATCTCGGCACGCTACGTGTCGCCGCCGATTGAGATGGTGATTTTCAACTTCACCGACAAGAAGCTGCACAATAACCAGGACGAACTGGCCTTCGTCTACGATACCGTGGTGCTGCAAACACTGCGGGAAGACGTGCGCAGCGTCCTACGGGAACTGCCCGACGACGCCAAGGTGTTTATTATCTCGGACCACGGCTTTATCCCGGTGCCGGCGCCAACGTTCACGGTACCCGATCAGGTGCTGACCGACAGCGGCGACGTGAAGTACCGCGTCGGTCGGCTTAAGAAACCCCTGGAGGGCAGTGACGCCAGGAAAGGCGTGCTGTTCAAGGTCGGCGACCTGGACATCCCCGACAAGACCGGCAAGGCCAGGTGGTCGTTCAACCATGTGTTGTTCCCTCGCCCCGGCCTGACGCTGCGGCGACCGCAAGGGAAGCATGACCCGGAGCGCTACACCCACGGCGGCTTGAGTCTGGCCGAGTGCATGATACCGTTGATCGTGCTGGGACCGAAGGTGAAGTCCGAGCCTGCGTTCGAGCTGATCGGCGTCCGCTTCGACGGCGTGTTGGCCGAGGGGCAGCCGATCGATATCGTGCTTACCGCCAGGGCCAGAACGCCGGTCAAGGAAGAGATTTTGCTACAGCTTCAGGTCGAAGCGGGTCTGGACGACATCCAGCCCCGCAAGGAGGTCTTCACCGGCACCGAACATGAGTACCGTGTCCGCTGGACGCCGAAGCTGGACAGTCCAACCACCCAGGAACAAAAGGAAGGCCAGGTGGTCAGGCAGGTGACGGCCATCGCCAGCTACCGGTGGAAGGATCGTACGGTTCGGACGACAATCCACCAGGCGGTCAGGATTCAGCTTGACACGACCCGCATCCGCCGCCGTCTGGACAGCAAGCTCGACAGCATCATGGGCATGGTCCCGGCCGGTCTGCGGTAAGAAGGAGGAACCGTGAACTCGCGCTTCAAAGATGTCTTTCGTGGAAAAGTCGTCAATAAGCGGCTGACCGTGGACACGGGCGTCGATGAGTTCCCCCGTTTCGTGGTGGAGTACCTGATCGACAACTACTGCAGCGAGGACAGCTTTCAGGAGGACCTGCAACAGGTCGTCAAGCGGCTGCGGGAAAACTTCGTCCACGGCGCCGAGGCCGAGAAGATTCGACACCAGATTCGAGAGACCCGCAACCACAACATCATCGCCAACCTGGAAGTCCGGCTCCAGGAGACCGAGGACAAGTACTGGGGCACGATCGGCGCGATCAACGAGAGCTTCGTCAACGTGACCGAGAGCCTCGTGCGGCAGTATCCGATGCTGCTGTCCGGCGGGATGTGGGGGACGATTACGCTGACCTACGACGAGAACGAGGTTCACAACAAGAAGATTCGCCCGTTCAAGATCACGGAGTTCACGCCGTTCCAGATTTCGGTCATCGACCTGAACGAGTACCTGGAGAAACGCCGGCAGTTCGAGGCCGACGAGTGGCTCGACTTCCTGATCAACTCCATCGGTTTGAACCCGGAGCCGCTCAGCCGACGCGAGAAGCTGCTGTATCTTTGGCGGCTCGTGCCGATGGTCGAGGCCAACTGCAACACCATTGAGTTGGCGCCGCGGGAGACGGGCAAGACCTATATCTATCGCAATCAGAGCTACTACACGACGGTTCTCTCCGGTGGCAAAGCGACCCCGGCCAGCCTGTTCATCAACAACGCCACGGGCAAGGTGGGTGTGGTCGGCAGTCGTGATGTCGTGGTCTTTGACGAGATTGCCAACACCGACTTCACCGACCCGAAAGCCCTGGTGTCGATCATGCAGGGCTACATGCAGGATGCCAAGTTCAGCCGGGGCAAGAAGGAGATTCTGGCCTTCGCCTCGATCGTGCTGGTCGGCAACATCGACATCCAGGCCAGGCTGCCGCACGAGAAGTATTACCACTTGTTCGAGCCGCTGCCGGACTTCCTGCAGGTCGAGGCGTTCATCGACCGGCTGCACGGTTACCTGCCGGGCTGGGAGATTCCGAAGATTCATCCCGGCTCGCTGGCCCAGGACTACGGCTTCATCACCGACTACTTCTGCGAGATCATGCACGAGCTGCGACGGAAGGACGTGCTGGGGCCGCTCAAGGGCCGGTTCCAGTTGCTGGACACATCGAGTGCCAAAACCGGGATTACCGGGCGGGACGTGCGTGGCGTGGAGAAGCTGCTGTCCGGCCTGCTCAAGCTGATGTACCCGCACGGCGAGGTGAGCGACGAGCAACTGGCGGAGCTGCTGTGGGTGGCCATCGAGGGGCGGCAGCGGGTCCGCAATCAACTGCATCTGATGGCCGCCGGCGAGTATGGCCCGGTCGTGCTGGCCGGCAAGCTCACGCAGTCGGGCACACTCATCTGCCCGACACTGCCGGACGCTCAGCGACAGCAGAAAGTAACCCTGCCGGGCTCGCCCCGGGTGGGCGAGGTCATCGGCCTGGGGGTGATCGGCGAAGACCGGGGCTGCCTGTTGCACTTCGAAATGCAGGCCTCCAAGGGATCGGGCCGCATCGTCAGCCTGGGTTCGATGCAGAAGGTGATGAAGGAAAGCGTGGCCGCCGCCGCCCAGTTCATCAAGACGCACGCCAAGGACGTGGGGCTGCCGAACGACTGGCAGGACAACTACGACATCGCCGTGCTGGCCACGATGATGGGCGTGCCCAAGGAAGGCCCGTCCGCCGGGATCACCATTGTCACCGGGATCGTCTCGGCTCTCACAGGCCGGCCGGTTCGCAACGACATCGCCATGACGGGCGAGATCACCATCATGGGCAAGGTGCTCGCCATCGGCGGCGTGCTGCCCAAGTTGCAAGCCGCCATCGACGCCGGATGCGCCGAAGTCATCATGCCCCAGGAAAACGAGCGAGACGTGCGGATGACGCCCGACTACGTGAGGAACAAGATCACGGTCCGCCTGGTCTCGACCATCGATGAAGTGCTGGCGGCGGCGTTGCTGACCGTGTGACAACTCAACGCCTCAGGCGAAGAGGTCGGCGACGTCAAGTTGGAAGCCGGGCAGGACGTCGTCCAGGTCCAAGAATCCATCCGAGTGGACCTGGATACGATCGGCCGAGCGATAGTCGCGTATCGTGGCCGATTGCGGATCGACAACCAACACGATAAGGACTCCCGCCTCGATCCAAGTACGCGCTTTGGTTTCGACGTCACCGAATCGATCACTCGGAGAGACAACTTCCGCCACGAGATCCGGGGCGAGCGGCAAGTAACCTGGATGTCTGGTAAGACGACCCAAGCGGTCGAAGGACACAAACGAGACGTCTGGAGCCAATACGGTGTCGGGGTCTCGCCGAATCAGGAACCCTGTTTCGGCGGCAAACGTCTTGCCGATACGCCGCGGTTCGACGTGGTTGGCGATGCGAACCAGCAACTTCGCCGCGATTTCCCCATGTTCGCTGCCCGCTGGCGACATCATGTGCAGGACTCCTTCCACCAGCTCGTACCGCTTTCCGTCGTTCGGCATGGCGGCCAGTTGTTCCGCTGTCGTCACCTGGTCGGTCGTGTTTGGCATCGTCCCATTCCCTTTAGTCGCCTGCTCCCAGAATCCGTATTCTACCACAATGAACCAACACGTCCTACGGCGGCGGGTCCAGCAGTTCCGGGTGCCGCAGGTGATGACCGGTGGCTTGCTGGAAGGCGTGAGCCAGCAGAAGCAGCTCGCTTTCGCCGAACAACTGCCCGGTAAATGTGTACGACGAGGGACGCTCGACGCCGTCGCTGGTCACCGGCGGGCCGGGCAGGACGACCGTGGGGTGACCGGTCAGATTGGTCAGCGCCAGGTCGTCTCCGTCGATGTAGGCGTCCACTTGCGACATCAGGTGCTGCATCTCGCGCATCACCAGCGTGCGGATCCGGTTGGCCCGCAGGTACTCGACGGCCGGCACGAACTGTCCCTGGCGGAAGGCGTTGGGCCAGCGGTAAATGCCCTCGTTCACATGGGTCCGCGTCAGCTCGTCGAAAACGGCCGCCGCTTCGGTGTTCAGGATGATCGTCATGGCCGACACGGGGTAGGTGGCCGGCAGCTCGATCGGAACCAGCGTCACGCCCAGGTCGCGCAGCGCCTGCAGTTCGGGACGTTCGTTCTCGGCCTGCTCATTGGCAAAGTAGCCCACGCGGAACGTCCGCAAGTCGCGCCGCGGCGGCCAGTGGAACGGCCGATCGACGGCGGTGGTGTCCAGCCCATCGGCTCCGTGCAGGTGCGCGAACACCAGCGCGCAGTCCTCGACCGATCGCGAGATCGGGCCGATCTTGTCCATGCTCCAGGCCAGGCTCATGCAGCCATGCCGGCTGACTCGGCCGAACGTCGGTCGCAGGCCGGTCGTGCCGCAGCGGCGGCAGGGCGACACGATGCTGCCGAGCGTCTCGCTGCCCAGGCTGAACCCGACCAGCCCGGCGGCGGTGGCCGAGGCGGAACCGGCCGACGAGCCGCTGGAACCCTGCCGCGGATCCCACGGATTGCGAGTGATCCCGCCGAACCAGTGGTCGCCCCAGGCCAGAGCCCCCAGCGTCAGCTTGGCAATCAGCACGGCGCCGGCATCCTCCAGGCGCTGCGCGACGGTGGCCTTGACGTCCAGTTGCTGCTCGCGGTACGGGCCGGCTCCCCAAGTGGTCTTGTAACCTGGGATCGAGATCAGGTCCTTGGCTCCCCACGGGATGCCGTGCAGCGGTCCCCGGTAGCGTCCGGCCGCCAGTTCCCGATCCGCCCGCTCGGCCTGCCGCATCGCCAGGTCCTCGGTCAGGCTGATCACGCAGTGCAGCGTCGGGTCGAAGCGAGACAGCCGGTCGAGATACATCCGCGTCAGTTCGACCGACGACACTTGCCGCGAGCGGACCAGCGGAGCCAGCTCGCTGATTGGTCGAAACGCGAGCTGCTGCGGATCGTCCGGCCGCGGCAGGACGGCCGATTCGGTCAGCCGCACGCGGGTCTCGGCCCCGCCGCCGGCTCGCGGGCCGGGCGGTTCCAGGACGGCGAACCGCAGGGCGGGCGGGACATGGTTTTCCAGCTTGACGGCGCGCAGAGCGGCCAGTTGCCGCTGCAGTCCGGCGACGGTTGCCGCCGTGGCCTGCCGTTCCTCGTCGGTCAGTTCCAGGCCGGCGACCCACTCGGCCTGCTGGATCATCTCCACCGTCACGGCTTGCCCTTCCTGGACCTGCGCGGCCAGAGCGCGGTGGAACACGGCCGTGCCCAGGCCCAGCGCCGACAGTGATTGCAGCACTCGCCGGCGAGTCAGGCGATCCGGTGCCGGTGACCCGGCGGTCTCCGTTGCCGCCGGGCGGTCGGGGCCCGGTCCGCCAGGTGTCGCTCGCTCGCCGCGCAGTCCGGCCACGGCGGATGTCGCCGAATCGGGGGCCGGATCACTGGTGCTTTCGAGCCCGCCGCCCGGCAACTGCCGACTGACAACTGATACCTGACCACTGACAACTGACAACTGATCACTGGCAACTGACCGGTCGGGCCGCGTCATCGGAGGCTCCTGGCAAGGATCAAGGTCGGCAACCGCTGGGGGATGCGTTATGATGGAGGGACATCCTGGTCGCTCGCCGGCCTTGGCGAGGCTCCGTTTGCCGCAGCGTCTTCCTCCCGCCGACGCCTGGCCCGTCTATTTCAATCATTGGCGACATGGAAATCAATCAACTGGTTCAGATGCTGGAGGACCCCCGGCAGGCGGCAGGCTGGCTGCGGGGTCTGGGCCTGCAGGACTTGGATCGAGCGTATCGGAACCTGGTCGGCATCCGGCAGGTGGGCATGGTTCCCGAACTGCTGGCCGTGTTGTGCGGGCAACTGGAAACGTGCCTGCCGCGGGTCAGCGATCCGGATCGGGTGCTGAACGACCTGGACCGTTTCGTCGCCGCCACGCGCAACCCGTTGTCGCTCGGCGCGCTGATGGAGCGCGATCCGGATGCGCTGCCCACTCTGTTGCAGATCTTCTCGGCCAGCCAGTATTGTGCCGACCTGCTGATCCAGGACCCGGAAGGTTTCGACCTGCTGCGGTTGACCGAGGGCCAGCCGATCTCGCGCGACGTGCTGGTGGACGAACTGTGTGCCGAGGCGTTGGCGACCAGCGACACGCACACGATCATGCAGGCCCTGCGGCGGTTCAAGCGGCGGGAGACCTTGCGGATCGCCTACGGCGACGTGGTGCGCGGGCAGCGGGTCGAAACGGTCACTCGGCAGATTTCCTTCCTGGCCGACGCGATCGTCGAGGCGGCCGTCCGGGCCGCTCACCGCCAGATGCAACAGCGGCGCGGCGTTCCGCGGCGGCCCGACGGCCGGCCGGCCCGGTTTGTCGTCATCGCGCTGGGCAAGCTGGGCGGTGTGGAGCTGAACTATTCCAGCGACATCGACCTGGTGTTCCTCAGCGACAGCGGCGGCTCGACCGACGGCGAGCGGCCGGTGAGCAACCAGGAATACTTTGACCGCCTGGCGGCGATGGTCGTCAAGCTGCTGACGGACAACACCGAGCTGGGTTCGGCCTACCGCGTGGACTTGCGGCTGCGGCCCAACGGCGACCAGGGGCCGGCGGTGGTGAGCGTGGAGAGCGCCTTGCGGTACTACGACGTGTTCGGTCGCACGTGGGAGCGGCAGACATTCGTCAAGGCCCGGCCGATCGCGGGCGACCTGGAACTGGGCCAGGCGTTCCTGCGGGACCTGGAACCCTGGATCTATCGCCGCTACCTGAGCCGGGCGGACATCTCGGGCATCAAGGCGCTCAAGCGGCGGATCGAGCACCGCGCGCTGCGCGAGGGGGGCGAGGACCACAATGTCAAGACGGGCCGCGGCGGGATCCGCGACATCGAATTCGTGATCCAGTTCCTGCAACTACTCAACGGGGGCGACCTGCCCGAAATCCGCACCGGCAACACGCTGCAGGCGATCAACCGTTTGGAGAAAGTCCACTGCCTGACGTACCAGGAAGCATCGCTGCTGGAGGAGAACTACGAGTTTCTGCGGCGGCTGGAGCATCGCCTGCAGATCCTGTTCGACCTGCAGACGCACACCATGCCGCGCGAAGCGGACGAGCTGCGGCGGCTGGCGATCCGCCTGGGGTACGCCGACGGCCCCGGCGGGTCGGACGGCCCGGGCGGCTCGGCGCTGGACGAATTCACGCGCGACTACCGCACGAAAACCGAGGTCAACCGCAAGATCCTCAACCATCTGCTGCATGAGGCGTTCCCGCAGGAGGACGAGCAGATCGAACCCGAGGTGGACCTGGTACTGGACCCCGATCCGCCGGAGCAAGCGATCCAGCAGGTGCTGGGCAAGTACCAGTTCCGGGATACGCGGGCCGCATACAACAACCTGATGGCACTCAGTGCCGAGCGGATCACGTTTCTGTCCACGCGCCGCTGCCGCCACTTCCTGGCGTCGATCGCGCCCCGCCTGCTGCAGGCGATCGCCGACACGCCCGACCCGGATCTGACGCTGGTGAACCTGAGCAAGGTCAGCGATTCGCTGGGCGGCAAGGGCGTGCTCTGGGAACTGTTCAGCTTCAGCCAACCCTCGCTCCAACTGTACGTGCAGTTGTGCGCCGGCAGCCCGTACCTGTCCGACATCCTGACCAGCCATCCGGGGATGATCGACGAGCTGATGGATTCGCTGGTGCTGGACAAGCTGCCGACGTTCGGGCAACTGGAGGCGAATCTGGCCGAACTGTGCCGGGGGGCGGTCGATACGGAACCGATTCTGCACAGCTTCAAGAACTCGATGCACCTGCGCGTCGGCGTCCGCGACATCCTCCGCAAGCAGGACATCCGCGACACGCAGCGGGCCTTGTCGGACATTGCCGAAGTCTGCCTGACGCAGATTGCCGAGCGGGAGTATGCGGAGCTGGCGGAGCGGTTCGGCGAACCGACGATCGCCGACGGGCCGCGGGCCGGCGAGCGTTGTTCGCTGCTGATCGTGGCGATGGGCAAGCTGGGCGGGCGCGAGCCGAACTATCACAGCGACATGGATGTGATTTTTCTGTACGAGGCGGATGGGCACACGCGGCAGGCGCTGGCCAACCGCCACGACCGGACGACGACCAACCAGCACTTCTTCGGGCAGTTGGGACAGCGGATCATCAAGCGAGCCACGCAGCTTGGACCCCACGGCCGTCTGTACGAACTGGATCCCCGCCTCCGCCCCACGGGCCGCAGCGGATCGCTGGCGATCAGCCTGGCGGAGTTCACGCGGTACTACGAGGAGGGACACGGGCAGTTGTGGGAGCGGCAGGCGCTGTGCAAGGCGCGCCTGATCTTCGGTTCACCCGCCGCGCGGCAGGCCGCGGCAGGTGTGATCCGGCAAGCGATCTGCTCGCAGCCCTGGAGCCACGAGAACGCGCGGCAGATCCGCGAGATGCGGCAGCGGCTGGAGGAGACCGCGTCGCCGCGCAACTTGAAGCGCGGTCCCGGCGGCACGGTCGACGTGGAATTCATCGTGCAGATGCTCCAGTTGCGGTCCGCCGCCGAACGCCCCGAAGTGCTCGTCCCCGGCACGCTCGAAGCCATCGACGCGCTGGAACAAGCCGACTGCCTGGCGGCGGAGGACGCGGCCTACTTGCGGCAATCGTACCGGTTCATTCGCAGCGTCGAATCGGGCTTGCGGCTGATGAACACGGCCGCCCGGCACGACTTGCCCGAAGATCCGATGGAACTTCGCAAGCTGGCCTACTTGCTGGGCTATTCCGGACCGGACCAGTTGCAGGAGCTCTGCCGGCGGTTCACGCGCGAGAACCGCGAGCAGTTCGAACGGCAGTTCGACGCGGTCGCCGTGGCGTCGCGCTGATGGGGACACGCTCCGCCGACGAACCGTTCGACGTGATCGTGGTCGGAGCGGGCGGCAGCGGCCTGGCGGCGGCCCAGCGAGGCGGCCGCGTCCTGGTACTGGAAAAGCAGCCGCACGTGGGTGGCACCACCGGCATCGCCGTCGGTTCGTTCACCGCCGCCGGCACGCGTTGGCAGCGGGCCGCCGGACTGGAGGACGACTGCCGGGCGCACGCCGAGGATGCCGGCCGGTTCGCGCCAGCCGAGATCGAAGCCCGCAACAACGGTCCGCTGCGCGAATACTTTCTGTCGCAGGCCGCCGAAACACTCGACTGGGCCGCCGCGCTGGGGCTGTCGTTTGTCGGTCCCAGCCCGGAACCTCCCAATCGCGTGCCGCGGATGCACAACGTGGTGCCGGGAGCCAAGGCCTACATCGCCGCACTGCAACTGGCCCTAAGCCGGGCGGGCGGCAGCCTGCTGTGCCGAGCGGCCGTCGAGCGGCTGATGTGGAGCGGCGATCGGGTGACCGGCGTGGAAGCTCGCATCAGCGGCCAGCCTCGGACGTTTGTCGCCCGCCGCGGCGTGATCCTGGCCGCTGGCGACTACGCTCACAACGGGCCGCTGATCGCCCGTTACAAAGGTTCGCAGTTCGCCCATATCGACGGCATCAACCCGTTCGCTGGCGGCGACGGCCAGCAACTGGTGCTGGCCGCGGGCGGCGAGCTGCTGAACATGGACGTCACGTACGGCCCCGAACTGCGCTTTGTCGCCTCGCGCCGCCGGCCTTTCCAGCAGTGGCTGCCCGCGCGGGGGCCGGTGGCCCGGCTGCTGGGCACGCTGGCCGGACGGTTGCCGAAGTGGGTCTTGCAGCGGCTGATCAAGCGGTTGCTGGTCACCTGGCAGCACCCGGAGAACAGCCTGCTGGACGACGGCGCGATCCTGCTGAACCAGCACGGTCAGCGGTTCGTCAACGAACGGCTCAGCCCGCGGCGGGAGATCGCCGTGGCCGAGCAGCCGGGGAAGCAGGCCTGGCTGCTGCTGGACGGGCGGCTGGTCCAGCGGTATTCGGCCTGGCCGCACTTCGTTTCCACCGCGCCCGACATTGCCTACGCTTACGTCGCCGACTACCTGCGGTTGCGGCCCGATGTCTGTTGCCGGGCGGGCAGCCTGGCCCAGGTCGCTCGCCGGCGCCGGCTGCCCGCGGCGGGCGTGGAAGGGGCGGTCCAGCAGTACAATGCCTACGTGCGAGGAAGTAACGACCTCTGGGGTCGAATCGGCGACCGGCATCCGCTGGCGGCTGCGCCCTGGGTGTTGCTGGGCCCGGTCAAGTCGTACTTTACCACCACCGAGGGTGGAGCGGCCGTGAACCGGCAACTCCAGGTGCTCGACCCACAAGGCCGTCCGATCCCCGGGCTGTACGCCGTGGGGCAGAACGGTCTGGGCGGGATGATTCTCTGGGGCCACGGCTTGCACATCGCCTGGGCGCTGACCAGCGGCCGCCTGGCGGGGCAGGCGGTGATGGAGCAGCCGGCCGACGCGGTAGACGGCGCCGGGCCCCGTTGCTACGATTAAATGCCCTGGACTGCCCGTTTTCCCCTCAGAAGCCGCCGAAGGCCCTGCCATGCCGATTGTGAAGTTCGTCAAGGAAAAGAAGGAAATCGAGGTTCCGGCCGGGTCGTTCCTGCGGGCCGAAGCCGCCAAGGCCGGGATCAACACCAACTGCGGCGTCAACGGCATCGGCCAGGACATCAACAAGTACGTCAACTGCCTGGGCCTGGGGATGTGCGGAACCTGCCGGGTGCTGATAACCAAGGGGATGGAGAACACGAACCCCCTGACCCTGCGCGAAAAGCTCAAGTTTTACCTGCCCGGCCCCGATCCCATGGTCAGCATGGCGTACATCGGCAACGAAGACAAAATGCGGCTGGCCTGCATGACCCGGGTGGAAGGCGATATCGAAGTCGAGACGGGTCCCGAAGTCAACCTGTTCGGTGACAACTTCTTCAGTTGATTTCCGCGTATCCGCTGGTCCCGGTCGCCGCCCGTGAAACAGATCGTCGCCATTGTTCGCCCGTTCCTGGCCGAGAAGGTGCTCGAAGGGCTCAAGCACGCTCCGCTGGAGGCGTTCAGCGTGCGGGAAGTCAAGGGTTTCGGGCGGCAGAAGAGCTATCTGGACGAGTACGGCGAGAGCGAATATTCCGAGGCGTTTCTGCCCAAGGTGGAGATCGCCTTGTGGGTGGACGACCAGCGGGCGGAGGAGATTCTCCGCAAGATCGTCAAAGTGGCCCGCACGGGCCGCATGGGCGACGGCAAGATCCTGGTCTTGCCCGTGGTGCGTTTCGAAAGCGTGATCGATATCGGCACGGGTTGAACTCGCGGCGGAGCGGCCCTGCCCGCCGCGGGGTGGCCACTTTCAGGCAGGAGGCACCATGTCCGAGTATTCCAAGTACCAGCGGAACATCATCAAGGGGTACTACGACAACCGGGAGGGAATCGCCCTGCAGCGGGTCCAGGAACTGGTGACCGAACTGTACCTGTCGGAAGGGAAGAAGCGCGAGCGGTACTGGACGCAGCTCCGCGGGCACCTGGAAAAACTGGGGCTCAAGCCGGACCAGATCGACCACCTGGTGCAGCAGGATCGGCCCGAGCTGGTGGCGAACCTGGTCAAGAAGATGTTCGAGAAAACCTGAACCGGCCGAGTGCCATGCGGACCACCTGGAATTTCTTCTCTGCCGGCCAACTGACGTTCGGCGCCGGGGCCGCGGCCCAGTTGGGTCCGCTGGCCCAGCGGCGCGGCTTGCGGCGGCTGCTGGTGATCACCGACCGCAACTTGAACTCGGCCGGCTTGACCGAGCAAGTCGTGGCGCCGCTCCGCACGGCGGGCTGCGCGCTGCAGGTATTCGACGAGGGGGAAGCGGAACCTTCGCTGGCCACGGCCGAGCGGGCGGTGGCGATGGCCGGCCAGTTTCAACCGGAGGGGATCGTCGGTCTGGGCGGCGGCAGCAACATGGACCTGGCCAAGATCGTGGCCACCGTGTTCACGCATGGCGGCTCGCCGCGGGATTATTTCGGCTGGGACCAGGTTCCCGGCCCGATCCTGCCCGTGCTCTGCGTGCCGACCACGGCGGGGACCGGCAGCGAGGTGTCGCACGCCGCCGTGCTGACGGATACCGAGCAGCAGGTGAAGGTCAGCTCGCTGAGCAACTATCTGCGGCCGGCCTTGGCGATCGTGGATCCCGATCTGACGCTGAGCTGCCCGCGGCAAGTGACGGCCGACAGTGGCATCGATGCGCTGACGCACGCGATCGAGGCCTGCACGGCGACGGATTACGACCGGCTGGAAGTGCCCGCTGGTCAATCGACTGGCTACGACGGGCGCAACGCGCTGGGCGATTGCCTGGCGGACAAGGCGATCGAGCTGATCGGCAGATACCTGGTCCGCGCGGTGGACGACGGCGGCGACCGGGAAGCCCGCGAGCAGATGGCGCTGGCCGCCACCCTGGCGGGACTGGCCTTTTCGAACTGCGGCGTGGCCCTGGTCCACGCGCTGGAGTATCCGCTGGGTGGGGCGTTGCACTGCTCGCACGGCGGCGGCAATGGACTGCTGTTGCCGTACGTGATGCGGTTCAATCTGCCGGAGCGGGAAGCGGCGCTGGCCCGTATCGCTCGGCTGCTGGGCGAAGACACCAGCGGAGACGACCAGCGGCAGGCGGCCGAGCGGGCGATCGCGGCGGTCAGCCGGCTGCGCGAGCGGATCGGGATCCCGCTGCGGATCCGCGACCTGGGAGGCCGGCGGGAGCAGTTGCCGGAGTTCGCCGAAAAAACGTTCGCCATCAAGCGGCTGCTGTGGGTCAATCCGCGCCGCGCCAGCCAGCAGGATCTGCTGGAGATTCTGGAAGCCGCCTTCTGATTGTGCCGGCTTTGCGGCCTGGGGCGTGGCGAATTCTGGCGATTCCTCCCGGCGAACGTGCCGGCGGGAGCGGTCTGGGAACTAGGATGACAGAGAGCGGGCCGGCGCGTGCCCGCCAGGTGTCCCCTTCGCCGCCGCAACTGTGAGGCAATCGCATGTTCCGTCTGGGCCTGCTGGCAGCCGTGTTAGGTTGGACGCTGTTGCTCACCGCCGCCCGGCCCGGCTTCGCGCAGCAGCCCGCCGCGCCTTCACTGAACGCACCGCTGCCGGTACCGCCGCTGCCCGTTCCACCGCCGCCCGCACCGAACCCGCCCGTGGCACCGCCGCCCGCCGCCGAGAAGATCGTTACCTTCGAGCAGGTGGCCCAAGTGGACGACCTGATGCGCCGGCTGATCGACGCGCGCGACAACGTGTTCTTGCGCGACGAGCTGGCCGTGCAACTGCGGCAGATGGCGGACTCGCTGATCGGCAGCCAACTGGACGTCCGCCTGTTCGTGCAAAGGGTGACGGCGGAGGAGGTGCTGGTGGAAACCCGGCGCGACGGCCGGACGCGGTTTGTCCTGCTGCACGCCGAGCCGCCGCTGCTGGGCAACCTGGGGACGATTGACTACGTCGGCGCGCTCGAGCGGCCGACGTTCCATATCTTTGCCGAACCGATCGGGCTCCGCATCGGCAGCGAGATTCCCCTGGAACTCGCCCGGCGACTGCGCCATGCGGACCTGCTGATCGTCCGCGGCCGGATCACGGCGATTCCCCTGGTCACCGACCGCGGCGCGTTTCATCCTTGGGGCGCCGCCATTCTGACCGACTGGAAGGTCATTGACGTGACGCGCGACTGACGCGGGCCGAGGCCAGTTGAATCAGGGCCGCGCCGATCAGCAATCCCAGCCCGGACAGGGCCAGCCAGTGCCAGGGCAGGTGATCGCCCGCATCGCCCAGCCCCCAGGCTTCCAGCTCCCGGCGATAGTACGCCACCATCAGCAACAATCCGTTGTGGCAGGCGTGCAGCAACACGCCGGGCCAGACGCTGCGCGTGCGCCAGCAGAGCCAGCCCAGGATCAGCCCCAGCGTCATGCTGGGCAGCAGCCGTTCGACGGCCAGCGTGCTGGTGGTGACCACGTGAAACAGCCCGAACAGCAGGGCCGACAGCAGAATCGTGTCCCGCGGTTTGAAGCGCGTGCCCAGCGCCGTGAACAGGTAGCCGCGAAAAAACAGCTCCTCGAACACGGCCGGCGTCGCGGCCAGGCAGAGCAGGATCCACCAGGGCGGCAGGCGGCGCCACTGGGCCAGCAGCGTTTCCACGCCTTGCAGTTTGGTCGGGTCGATCGTATCCAGACCCAGCCAGCGGGTCAGCAGAAACAGCTCCTCGATCAGCGGCCACAGCGTCAGGCCCAGCAGCAGTGCGGCGGGCAGCGCCAGCAGCGGCGGCCCGCCCAGGCGGAAG
>JAGFJK010000388.1 GCA_024102795.1 Pirellulaceae bacterium | reverse complement strand
CGCTTGTCAGTCGACTTCATGGGGGGCGGATCGTACGGACAGCCCGGATGCAGGTCAAGACGGAACGGTTGACCGGCCGTGAACCAAGGATTACAACGGGTCAGTTTTCACGTCACGCACCGGCAATCCGCCGGTTTCACGCCGAACATGAACAGGATGGGGGTGCAGCATGTTCCACGCGAATGAGATGTCCCTGCGCGCTCGGTCGGAATCCCGCCGCTCACAGCCGGTTCGTAGCCGCCGCCGGCTCCGCCTGGAACCGCTCGAAGTTCGCCTGCTCCTGGCGGCGGACCTCGAGGCCCATCCGCTGTTCGCGCCGGGCACGCCGCTGGAGTACGTCCAACAGTTCGAGCATCTGCAGGCGGAGAAGGACGGCGAACTGGCGGGGATCGACTTGTTTCAATTCAACGACTCGGACCGCTGGAGCGGCACGTCGCAAAGCGGCGGCGGGCTCGGTCAGGGCGACCCGACCACGATTAGCTGGAGCATCGTGCCGGACGGGACGAACATCAATGGCTTTATCGGCGAACCGCAGTCGCCCAGCGATTTCGTCTCGACCTTCCGCGGCTACTACGGCCTGGCCCACGATCCGCAGGACACAAACTACGTGGGCGAAGCCTGGTTCGAGGCCATCGCCGCGTCGTTTGATCGTTGGAGCGACCTGACGGGACTGACGTATGTCTACGAGCCGAATGACGACGGAGCCAATTTCGCCTACTACGCCGGGGCGTCCGGCGTCCGCGGCGACGTGCGGATCGGCGGGCACCCGCTGGACGGCAATTCGGGCACGCTGGCCTACAACTTCTATCCGAACACTTCCGACATGGTGATCGACACGTCGGACAGTTTTTACACCAACACCGGCGGCAGTTCGTTGCGGTTGCGCAACGTGGTGATGCACGAGGCGGGACACGGGCTGGGCATCGCGCACGTCGAGTCCAGCACGGGCGCGTTCCTGATGGAACCGTTCATCAACCTGGGCTTCGATGGGCCGCAGTTCGACGACATCCTGGCCGCTCACCGCGGCTACGGCGACCGCTTCGAACCCAACGACGCGGCCGCCACGGCCACCGGCCTGGGCAGCCTGGCCGCTGGACAGTCGGTCAGCGTCGGCCAGGACGCGGCGGACCTGGGAGTCGCCGCCGCGGACGTCTCGTTCGTCAGCATCGATGACGATTCGGATGTGGACTACTACAGCTTCACGGTCGGCGCCAACGCCTCGGTCGATGTCATCGTCACGCCGCTCGGACCAACCTACAACCAGGGTCCGCAAGGCGGCTCGCAATCGGCCTTCAACGCGGCCGCCCAGAACAACCTGGCCATCGCGGTGATCGGTCCCAACGGCTCGACCGTCCTGGCCGCCGCCGACGCCAATGGACTCGGCGGCTCCGAGGCGATCAGCAACCTGCCGCTGACCACGGCCGGCACGTATTACGTGGCCGTGTCGGGCGGCAGCAACGCGGCTCAGTTCTATCAGCTTACCCTGACCGCGGGAACTTCCGCGCCGCAGCCCGGCATCACGCTGACGGAATCGAACGGCTCGACCGAAGTCGCCGAGGGCGGGGCGACCGATTCGTACTCGCTGGTCCTGGACACGCAGCCCGCGGCCGACGTCACGATCACGCTCGGCGCCGGCAGCCAACTGGCCGTCGTTCCGGCCACGCTCACCTTCACGCCAGCCAACTGGTCGCAAGCTCAGACCGTCAGCGTCTCGGCCGTGGATGACGACGTGGTGGAAGGAGCTCACGGCGGCACAATCACCCACTCGGTGACCAGCGCCGACAGCGGCTACCAGGGCCTGGCGGTGGCCAACGTCACGGTTTCGATCGCGGACAACGATCAGGCGCCGCCGGCGGACGAATTCTACTTTTCCGTGCAGAGCAACAGCACGATCAACGGACTGGCGGTGAGCGACGAAGACATCGTGGCCTTCGACGGCGTCAATGTCCGGCTGCTGTTCGACGGATCGGACGTGGGATTGGGCGGCGAACGGATCTCGGCATTTGACGTGATCAGCCCGACCGAGATCCTGCTCTCGTTCGAGACGCCCTGGGGCAGCGTGGACGACTCGGACATCGTGCTGTTCGTGGCCACCAGTCTGGGAGACAACACGGCCGGCGCGTTCTACTGGTACCTGGACGGCAGCGACGTGGGATTGAGCACCAACGGCGAGGATCTCGACGCCCTCACGCTGCTCGACGACGGCTCGCTGCTGCTGTCCACGATTGACGTCGCGTCCGTCCCCGGCCGGACGTTCCAGGACGAAGACGTGTTCCGCTTCATTCCGACCAGCCTGGGTACGAACACCAGCGGTTCGTTCGTCCCGTTTTTTGACGGCAGCGACGCCAACAAGGGGCTCAGCCAAAGCAGCAACGAGGACGTGGACGGCCTGGCCGTGCAAGGCAGCAAGCTGTACCTGAGCACGCTGGGCAACTTCTCGGTGCCGGGCGGAGTGATCGGCGAGGACGACGACGTGTTCGTCTACGACACGGCGACGGGAGCGTACGAACCGGCGCTGTTCTTCAATCTCAGCGGCAACGACCTGTGGGGGCTGGACTTCCCCGGCACGGCGTCGGCCGCGGCGCTGGGACTGGGCGGCGGCGGCAGTTTGATCCATCCCGACGTGCCGCGCGACTGGACGGTCGTCTCGCCGGCGATCACCAGCCATCGCGGCGAGTGGATCGCCGAGCTGGCGCAGCGGGCCCGCGACCGGCTGCTGGGCCAGCCGGTGGAAGCCGGCAGTTTGCTGGCGCCGGCTTTGACGCGGGCGATCGAGAGTCTGTCGCGA
>JAGFJK010000387.1 GCA_024102795.1 Pirellulaceae bacterium | reverse complement strand
GATCGGCCTGCAGCGAACCTACGATCTGTCCAACGCGTGGGAGGTCTTCGGACCAGGTTCCAAAAAAATTTCTCCCGATTAACTTGTGTGGTACAACGAGCCGAAGCGGGGAGGGAGCCAGAGGGATATCAAGGGGGAGAGCTCGCCGCAGGTGCTAAGATGTGCAACTTAGAACTACCACAATTCGGTAACCTATCGACTTACAGGTCTTAAGCTCGATGGCGCAGCAACAGTCCCGCTGGCGGCTGAACGTCACGCAGTTGCTGCTGCTGGCCGCGCTGGTCGGCCTGCTGGTCGGCGCGGGCAGCTCGGCCTGGCGGACGGCCCAACTGGAGCGTCCAGTCGGCGTGGTTGCCTCGCCGGGCGGAACGCGGCTGGCCACCTGGTCCGAGGACGGACAGTTTCTGGTCTGGGACATCTCGGGGCTCAGGCCGCGGCGAGTGTTTGAAGACCGGCAGCACGAACCGGTTTACTCGGCCGCTCCGCTGGCGTTTCTCGATGACAATCTGCTGGCGATTCACAAGCAGCACGAGCGGGCCGGGCTGATCGTGGGGCGAGTGGAATTGATCGACGTGCGGCAAGGCCAGGTGCTGGCCGGGATCGACCTGGGGCCAAATGTCGACCAGGTCGCGTTTGCTCCCTCCGCGCAGTTAATGGCCGTCTCGCATTTCGGCAGTCCGGCCATCAGTCTGACGGACCTGAAAACCCGCCAGGTTCTTCGGACCATTCCCTTGAACGCCATCGCGCAGTCCACGGCCTTGACCGGCAACGGCAGCCTGCTGGTCACTCAGGATGCGCAGTCGCTACGGGTCGAACTGCGGGACGCGGCCAGCGGCGAACTACTGCGAACGATCGAAAACATACAAGTTGCGTCGGCGTTGCATCCATCGTCGCAGGGCAAATGGTTGGCCCTTTTCCAAGCTGCGGACAGTTTGAGCAGTGCCCCGTTTCAGGAGTCACCCTGGACCATTGCGATTCACGAATTGCCCGCGGGACGCGAGGTGGCCAGCTTTCCGTGCGAAATCGGCTACGCGACAGGATTGGTATTCTCGCCCGACGACAGCAAGCTGCTGTGCGTCTACGAGGGAGCAAGCTCGCAATTGGTCGCGTTGCCGAGCGGGCGGAAGATCGTATCTCTCGACGATGAACAGTTGACCGGCAAGGCGTACGCTTTCTTGCCCGACGGCCGGCGCGTGGCCGGCGTGTCGTGGCAGCAACTGGCGCTCTGGGACACGGCCACAGGCCGCCGAGTGCAGACGATCTGGCAAGCTCGCCCGACGCTGCAGATGTTTTTATTCGGAGCGGGCCTGGCGGTCTGGGGTCTGGTCTGGGGCCGGCTGGCGCGAGCCTGGAATCCGCCGCGGCGAAGTGTGCTGGAAACGAGCGTCACGGAGGCAGCAGTCGTTGAACCCGCGACGACACCGGCCGATTCGAACGAGCCGTTCGCGCCAGCCAGCTCGCCACGTCAGGCTCCCCGCGCGACGCCGATGTGGCGTTCGCTGCTGATTCTGCTGGCGCTCATGCTGCTGCCGGCGTACTTCATCACGGCGAACTGGGCGTTGACTTGGGGCCAGCGGATATTGCTGGTTTGGGTCATCGCGGCGGCGCTAGTGGCGGTCATTCTGGCCGGCGTGGTTGTCTTTGCGGTGCTGCGATCGTTGTTGAGCCGCGGTTATGCGGCGCAGTTAGGCCGGGCCGTGCAGCTTAGCGGGCGCCAGGGACGCACTCGGCAGGCCGGCCGCTTCACCGCCTGGTTCGTGGGCCGCTCGCGGCTGGAACCCGTGCTGCCCAACGAGATCGCTCGCGCCGAACGCATGTTGAACGAACTGCTGGGACCGTTCGACTATCGCCGGCCGGGACTGATTGTCGGACTGGACGACCATGGGCTGTTCGAAAGGTACGTGGGCCGCCGGCTGCCGCTGGCCGGGGTCTACTACGGCTGGCGGCCGAAGCAGTTGGTGCTGTGCGAGCGGCATGCGGAAGAGGGACTTTCGGAACCGTGGCGCGTCTGGCGGTCGCTGCTGGCGTACCATCTGTTGCTGGAGCGCAAACAGTGCTGGCTGCCGCCCTGGGTGCAGTTGGTCTTGAACTGCTATCTGATGGACGGCGCCGACGATTCGCACCTGCTACGGGCCACTCACCGCAGGCTGCAGTTGCATGCGCGGCGCGGAGCATTCAAGCCCGAAGAACTGCTGGGGTTGAGCCGCAAGCAACTGACTCGCCAGGTACTGCAGCAGAACGAAGCTCAGGCCGGCCGGCGGACGACCGAACTGTATGATGTGGCTCGCTCGCTGTGTGCCTGGCTGCTGGGAACGGAGGCTGGACCGCGGCGCGAGCAGTTCGCCCGCTTCGTGAACCGGTGGTCGAAGCGGGCAGCGACGGAGCAGCTCCTGCGCGACGAGTTTGGCCGCGACGCGCGTGAGCTGCTGGCCGAGTGGCAGGAGTGGATGCTGCGGCAACCGACCGACACTTCCGAGCGGCCGACGTGGTGGCTGGCCAGGCAACTGGTCGAGCGGACGGTGCCGCTGATCCGCGACGAACGGGCCGACGGACGGCAGCGCGCGCGGGCGATCCGCGGCCTGGGGGCAACCGGTTATGGCGAAGCGGCCGGCGTGCTGGTTGAAATTGCTCGCCAGGCCGACTCGCCGCTGCGGGACGACGCGGCCTGGGCGGTGGAGTGTCTGACGGGCCAGCCGCTGGGTGACAACGTGGCCGAACTGGTGGAGCGCTCGGAGCGCTGGCTGGAATCGTTGCGGATCGTGCCGGCGGAGTTCGCGGCAGATGACGCCAGCGACACCGACGTCGCAAGAGGAGCAACCGCGGAGGTGAGCCCCTCATTGAATGCCAGTCCTCCAAGGATCGCCGGCGACCGGTTCCCTGCCGCGACCGATGAGCCGCCCTCGTCGGACCTTCCGGCTCCGCCTCTTCCTGCCGCGATCGCACCGTCGGGCCTGCGGCAAGTCTGGGCCCTGATGGGGATGGGTGGCGTGGCGGCCTTGACGTTCGGGATGTTGATGCTGTTCGACGCCCGGATGTGGTGGCTGCCGACGCCGTATTTCGGCTTGCTGGTCGGCACGCTCGGCATCGCCCAGGCGGCGGGCCAACTGACGCGCCGTTTGCCTCTGCTGGCCACGCTGCAAATCCTGTGCCTGGCCAACTGCGACGTGGTGAACTTTGCCCTGGGCGTGTTCGGGCTGATCCTGCTGCGGGGCAAGGCCGTCCGGCAGTATCTGGGCCGGTAGGTCGGACGCGCGATCTGCCGGCCGTGAACGGGATCTGGAGATCTGCATGAGAATCTCGCGGATCCCGCGTGCGCTTCTTTGCCGCGCTGCCCACTGGTGGGACGAAGGCGGGCAGATCCCACATGATGCCGCCCGCCGCGACTCCGCCCCTTTCCAGGCCAACCGCCCCCTCTCGGACAAACACCATCGGAGAGACTCGCATGTTGCACCGCACCGCCAACCATCGCCGCTCGCGGCGCTCCGCCAGCAGCCCCCTCCGCTTGTCCACGTCGCGCCGACCGCGTTTCGAATCGCTGGAAGACCGCCGCTTGCTGGCACAACTGTTCACGGTCGAGAACGCGACGTTCGACTCCAACCTGGCGGAACTCAATCCGGCCACTGGTCAGGTCACATCCACCTTTCCCACGCAGTCGGGCGTACTGATGAGCGGCCTGGCGTACGATTCGTCAACCAGTTCGCTGTTCGGTTTCGATGCCTTCAACGGGCTTTACCGCATCAACACGACCACCGGCGGCTTCACGCCGATCGGCAGTTCCAGCGCCGGGATCAACGGCCTGGCGGTGCAGCGCGGCACGTTCGACCTGTTCGGCATCACGGGTGGCGGGGCACTGTACCGGGTGAACAAGACAACCGGTGCCACGACGTTTGTCGGTTCGAGCGGTGCCGCGGTCAGCACCGTTCACGGCCTGGCCTTCTCGCCCGGCGGCACGCTGTACGCCAGCGACACGGTGGGTACCGGGACGTCGAACCTGCTGACCATCAACCCTGCTACCGGCGCCCGGTCGATGGCGGCCACGATCAATCGCGACTTTGTCGTGGGTCTCGACTTCAGCTCAGCCGGCGTGCTTTACGGCTCGGACAACGGCACCGACACCGTGATCACGATCAACACCTCGACCGGAGCAGCGACCACCGTGGGGCCATTCGGCAATTCGAAGGGCCACAATACGATCGCCTGGGTCGGTGTGGGGGCCGGCGACACGACGCCGCCGAACGTGACGGGCCGAGTGCCTGCGCCAGCGGCGACAATCAACACCAGTTCGGTCCAGATCGACGTTACCTTCTCGGAACCGGTTCAGGGCTTGGACGCCAGCGACCTGGTCCTTACGGGCTCGGCGGCCGCGGCGGCCAGTGTGGGAGCGATCAGTAACCCCAGCGGCAACACGTGGCGGTTTCCCGTCAGCGGATTGGCCGAGGGCACGTTGAACATCAGCCTGGCGCCGGATCCGAACGACATCGAGGACGCCGCCGGCAACGACCTGGCGCACCTGACCTGGTCCTACACGGTGGATTTGCCGGGTCCCAACGCGCCGGTGCTGAACGCCGAACCGGCGGTCACTCCCGGCACTTCCAACTCGATCAGTTGGTCGATGGTCGCAGGCGCCGATGAATACCTGGCAGAGGCTGACGACGATCCGAGCTTTGCCTCGCCCAACGCCAACAGCGGCTGGATCAGCGGCACCTCGCACACGTTCACCGGCCTGGCGCCGGGCCAGACGTATCACTACCGGGTGCGCGGCCGGCAGAACGTCGCAGGCACCACCGGTTCGTGGACCCAGACCAGCCAGGCCGATTTCAGCGGCGACGCGCTGAGCGGCGCGAGCGTGACGACCAGCCCCGGCGACGTCGTGCTGTCGGGCGGCAGCGGCGGCATCGTGGCGGGCGTGATCTCGAATCCGGGGTTCGAGAGCGGTACCACCTTCTCGGCGCCTCCTTGGAGCCTGTCCAGCAGCGGGGCGTTCAGCGGCACGAACGTCACGCGCAGCGGACTGTACTTTGTGACCGAAGGCAGCAACGGCCTGCGGTTCCACACCAACACCACGGGAAGCTATTCGCCTGGACAGTTCATCCGGCTGTCGCAAAGCGTGAACCTGACCGGCGTCGACTCGATCGTGTTCGACGTCTGGAATCGCGATTCGAGTCTGGTTTACGCGGACGTGCTGATCGACGGCGTGATCCAGTTCACCAGGTCCACCAGCGGCTCGCAAAACAACGCCAGCATCGACGTCAGCGGCTTGACCGGCACGCACACGCTGTCGATCCAGGAGCGAGTGCGAGCGTCGCACAGCGGTCCGAGCGCCTGGGTGGCGTTCGACAACTTCCGGGCGATGGGTGCGTCTGGCTTCGTCTCGTCCGGCAGCGTGACCACACCCGTGATTCAGCCCAGCCCGTTGGAGCAGTGGGGCGAGCTGACTTTCGGCCGGACGGTACCCGGCGGCACGTCGCTGACGGTGGATATCCTGAACTCTACCGGCGGCGTGCTGGCCAGCAACGTGCCGCCGGGTGTCGATCTGCCGAGTCTGGGCATTGGCAACGTGGGAATCCGTCTGCGAGCGAACCTGAGCACGTCGAACCCCTCGCTGACTCCGGCCCTGCATCACTGGTCGCTCGGCTGGCAGGCCACGCCCGATTCGCACCTGCTCGGGCCGTATTCCAACGTGGTCAGCTCCACACAGGCGGGACTGCTGATCAACGAAGTGGACAGCGACACGCCGGGCAGCGACACGGCCGAGTTCATCGAACTGTATGACAGCGGTGCGGGCAACACACCGCTGGATGGTTACGTGCTGGTGCTGTACGACGGAGCCGACCAGCGTTCGTACGCCGCGATCGATCTGGACGGTCACGCCACGGACGCCAACGGGTTCTTTGTCGCGGGCAACCCCGGCGTGTGGCCGGTCGACCTGGCCATTTCGCCCGACCTGCTGCGGGACGGAACGGCTGCCGTCGCGTTGTACTCCGGCAACGCGGCCGATTTTCCCGCTGGCACGCTGGTCCATGCCGTCAATCTGCTGGACGCCGTGGTTTACGACACGGGCGACGCCGACAACGCCGTGCTGCTGGCCACGCTGACTCCCGGCCAGCCGCAGGTGGATGAGGCGGCCGGCGGCGACTCGGCGTTGCACGCGATCGCTCGAATTCCCGATGGCGGGCAGCCGCGGGAGACGACTACCTATCTGTCACAAACGCCGACACCCGGACGCAGCAACCTGGCCACGCCCGGCACGCACGTCACGCTGTCGGGCAACGACCTGCTGATCGTGGACGTGGCGGACAAGAGCGACCGGCTATCGCTGGCCCTTAGCGGCGGCGAGATTGTGGTTCGCGATCCGCAAAACCCGTTCCTGGGCGGAGTGGGCGAACTGCGGGTGCCGGCCGGGCTGGTCACAGGCAGCGTACTGGTGCAGTCGCGCGGCGGCGACGACACGTTGATCGTCGACCTGACCGGTGGCAACTTCACGATTCCGATCGTTTACGACGGCGGAGCGCAAACCAGCGGCGACTTGCTGCGAGTGGTTGGCGCGGGCCAGGATGCCGTCTACTCGCCCGACGCGGCGGTCAGCGGCAGCGGCACCGTCGCCACCGCCGGCGGCGGTCTGATTCAGTTCGCGGGGCTCGAACCGGTCGATATGTCGGGACTGGGCACCGTCACGCTGCTGCTGCCGGGCAATGACGACATCGTGGCGGTGAACCAGGGATTCGATGCCACGACTGGAACGCAGCCTGCCCTGGTGCTCAGCGGCACATCGGGCGGCGTCGCCTTCGAAGCATTGCACGCCTGGAACAACGGCACGTTGGTCGTCGACACGACGGCGATCGACGGCGACGACAGTGTGCTGCTGGCTGGAGCCGCCAACGCTCACGGCAACACCAATCTGATCGTGCGAACCGGCGCCGGCAACGACCTGCTGACCGTGTCGGCCGCGGTGACCTTTGCCGGCGACGTATCGCTGGCCTCGCCCGACATCCTGCTGAACGGAACCCTGTCGGCCGGCGCGGCGGCAACCATCAGTCTGAATGCCGGCGCCGGAGCGATCCGCACCGGCGGTCCGGGGCTGGACCTGGTCGCGGGCAGCGGCGTGCTGCTGGCCGGCAGCGGCATCGGGCACGATCATCCGCTGGAATCCTCCTTCGGAACCCTGGCCGCTCGGAACGACAACGCGGGGCGGCTTCAGATCGATAACTCGGCGGCCGCAACCACGCTGGTCATTGACACGGTGTCCGGCACCAGCGGTGTCGTGAATCTCGCGGCCGGTGATCTGCGGCTGGTGGCCCGCGACCTGGACGTGCGCAGCGTCATTCAGGCAGCCGCCGGCGACGTGGAACTGCACAGCAGCCACCCGCTGCGAACCATTGGGCTGGGCAGCGGCGGCCAGGTCAAGGGCAGCGGCTTCGACGGCGCGTCCGCCACCTTCGGACTGACCGACGTCGAACTGGATCGCGTGCTGGCCGGCGGACAGCGGCGCGTGGTGGGTGGACCGGGCCCCGACCAGTTCAATTTGCACTACACGGGCAGCGACACTCAGCCGCTGTACGTGCTCGGACTGGACGGCGAGGACCGCTTCTTTGTCGCCCCCAGCGGTTCGCTGCCCCTGCACGTCGACGGCGGTCAACCGGCGACGGGCGCCGTGCCTGGCGATACGCTGGCGTTGGATATGAGCAGTGCGGTGGCACCGGTCGTGGTCGACACGCTGGCCGGTCTCGCCCTGGCGGAAAACACGGCCGCCGTGCAGTTCGCCAACATCGAGACGTACCACGTCTGCGACGTGTCGGGACCGATCGATGGTCTCGGCGAGGGCGACCTGTACGTGCGCACGACGAACGACCGCGAGCGGATCACGCTCACCCTCTGGAACGATGGCGGCCTCAAGCTGCGAGTGGACAACATGGACCAGGGCACCAGCCGCACGTTCGCCGAACACTTCGGGCTGGTGGCCGGCAGCCAGCAGTTGCGGCAGATCATCGTGTACGCTCAGGACGGCGACGATACGCTGAGCGTGGCCAGCCATGTGGTCGACGCGGGCGGCAATCCGATCCCGGTGGAATTTCACGGCGAGGGGGGAGACGACTATCTGGCGGGAGCAGCCGCCGACGACGTGCTGGTCGGCGGGCCAGGCAACGACCGGCTGGTCGGCGGAGCGGGTAGCAACATGCTGTACGGTGACGGCCACCTGCTGGATGGCGACGGAATGCCGATCGAGCATCCCGCTAGCGACGGCGACGACTACCTGCTGGGCGGCGCCGGAGACGAGCTTCTGCTGGGTGGAGGCGGGAACGATCGATTGTATGCGGGCGGAGGCCACGACTACGCTCACGGAGGCAGTGGCAACGACATCATTGATGGCGGGGACGGCGACGATGTCCTGGTCGGCGGCGCGGGAAACGACTCGATTTCAGGCGGCTATGGCAACGACCTGCTGCTGGGCGGCGCGGGACAGGACGACCTGAACGGGCGCCAGGGCGACGACGTGCTGCTGGGCGGCGCGGACGCCGACCGCCTGCGAGGCGATTCGGGCAACGATCTGCTGGTGGGAGGCACCAGTTCGGCAGTTCACTCCACCACGCACGACCTGGCCTTGCGGTCGATCCTGAACGAATGGGCCGCCAACAGCCTGGCCGTTCCCGGCGGGCTGGGCACGCTGCAACTGGATCTGGACGAAGACTGGCTGGCCGGCGACCTGGGTGCGGATCGGTTTCACGACGGCGGCGAGGATCACGTGCACGACCTTCGCGCGACCGATGGCGACGAGTTGCTGTGAACGGGTCGAAATAGTCGCCCTTCGCTCCACGAAAGTAGCCAGCCTCGGCGCTGGGCTTTTTGCGCCAACCGGCCGCAAGTTGCGTAACCGTTCACGGCGTTTCCTCACGCGGATAGGCCACACGGAATCAATCGATCACTTCTGGGTCCCTCCCCGGAAGCGAGATCGTGCAGCTTATAAGGCGTTGGTAACTCGGAGTTTAGAACGCCCAAAGCGCGCGACTCCAAGACAGTTGGGTGGCCCTTCGGTTCGACTCCCGCGCTGTCTTTACGCCGCAGGCGTTGAACAACCCAGCCCAGGGTCGCCCGAAGCGGGCGACCCTGGGTGGACGACCGCCTCGAGTCCCTTCTACGCCGAAGGCGTTGCACAAGGCGCCTTGTGGAACGCCTTCGGCGTACAAGAGAGACCAAAATCACGGCCACACCCAGGGTGCGCCCGAAGCGGGCGACCCTGGGCTGTGACTGTGGAACGCCTTCGGCGTACGGGAGAACCGAGGACGCTCTTGCTACGCTCTAAACTCTGACGACGAAGAAACTTAAAAGCTGCACGATCTCGGAAGCGGGGAGGGAGCCAGGATGGATTGGTTTGTTTTCACTTTCCTTGTCTGAATCTGGAATCCGCGTAAGCCGGTTGCAAGCTATCGCGCTACTTTTCCGGACAGGGCCCAGTATACTGAGTGCCGCCATGGAAGATTGTTAATTATCGACGAGGGCCCGCGGGAGTCGGCCGAGTGACTCAACTGGACGTGGCGATCGTGGGAGGCGGCATTGCCGGGTTGGCTCATGCCTGGTCCGCCGCCGAGCGGGGCCATCGAGTGACGTTGTACGAGCGGTCCGCGCGAGCCAGCGGCGCGTCGGTGCGCAACTTCGGCATGATCTGGCCCATCGGCCAGGCGGCCGGTCCGTGGTACGAAGTGGCGCTGGCCAGCCGCGAGCGGTGGCTGCGATTGCACGAGGAAGCGGCCGTGTGGGTGCGGGCCTGCGGTTCGATTCACCTGGCGCATCGGGCCGACGAGCGGATCGTGTTGGAACAGTTCGCTGAACGCTCCGGGCAACTGGGCGTGCCCAGCCAGTTGTTGTCGCCCGCCGAGGTGCTGGCCAGGTCTCCGGCGGCCAACCCCGATTCGTTGCTTGCCGGGCTGTTCAGTCCGACCGAGCTGTGCGTCAATCCCGTGCAGGCCGTCCGGTCGCTGCCCGCATGGTTGCGGGTTCGCCACGGCGTGCGGACGATGTTTTCGACCAGCGTCGTGATTCTGGAAGTGGAACAAACCGCGCCGGCTCGGATCGCTCTCGGTTCGTCCCACGGCCAGTGGGAACGGTTCGACCGGGTGGTGGTTTGTGGCGGAGCGGACTTTCAGACGCTGCTGCCCGACCTGTTCGCGAGCGCCGGTCTGCGCTTATGCAAACTGCAGATGCTCAAGACGGTCCCGCAATCCGGCGGCTGGCAACTGGGCCCGCACCTGGCCAGCGGCCTGACGCTGCGGCACTACCGCAACTTCGACGTCTGCGCAGGACTCGACGCGCTGCGGCAGCGTGTCGCCGGCGAGACGCCTGAACTGGACCGCTTTGGAATCCACGTGATGGCCTCGCAGAACGACGCCGGCGAGGTGATCCTGGGCGACTCGCATGAGTATGACGAGCAGGTGGAACCATTCGATAAGGCGGAGATCGACGAGTTGATTTTGCGCGAGCTGCGGCGGATCATCCGTTTGCCGCGGTGGACCGTGGCTGCTCGCTGGCACGGCACCTACTGCAAGCATCCGGAGCAGGCGGTGTTCGAAGCCGAACCGTTGCCAGGAGTGTACGTTTGCACGGGTCTGGGCGGCGCCGGCATGACATTGTCGCTGGGCCTGGCCGAGCGCGCCTGGCGGCAGTGGGCTTCCATGTAGCCCGAGCGTGTGGCTTCCATGTAGCCCGAAGCGTCAGCGAGGGACGCAACAGGACCTAAGAACTAACCGACGGTACCAACATGCCCACCTCACCGCTCGACCTGCAAGCCGTCCTGTTGGACTGGGCCGGCACGACCGTGGACTATGGCAGCCGCGCTCCGGCCCGCGTGTTTGTCGAAGTGTTTCGGCGGCAGGGGGTGGAGATCACGATGGGCGAGGCGCGCGGGCCGATGGGGCGTGCCAAGTGGGACCACCTGGTCTGTCTGGCCGAGCTGCCGCGCGTGGCCGGACTCTGGCGTCAAGTGCATGGTCGCGCCGCGACCGAGGCCGACATTCAGGTAATGTACGACCAGTTTCTGCCGCTGCAAAAGGAGCTTCTGTCACGGGAGACCGAGGTGATTCCGAGTGTCGTGCCGGCGGTCGAGCGGTTGAGGCAGGCCGGGTTCCGGATCGGATCGACAACCGGCTACACACGGGAATTGATGGAGGTTGTGGTACCGCTGGCCGCTGGCCAGGGCTACACTCCCGACGTGACGGTCTGTGCCGACGACGTGTTGGCTGGTCGGCCCGCTCCCTGGATGAACTTTCAGGCGGCCCAGCAGCTCGGCGTGTTTCCGCTGAGCGGCGTGGTGGTTGTGGACGACACGCCCGTGGGCATCGAAGCTGGCAGGAACGCCGGCGCCTGGGCCGTGGCCGTCTCGCAGACGGGCAACGCGCTGGGGCTGTCGGAGGAGGAGGTTCGGGCGCTGCCGGCCACGGAGCTGGAGCGTCGGCTGGCGGCGATTGAGCGGGAGTTTTACGCCTGCGGAGCCGACCTGGTCATCCGCTCGGTGGCGGAACTGCCGGAACGATTGGTCGAGTTGCAGGGCAGACCAGGTGACTTGCCGCGTGCGCGGCGAATGAGTTGAGCTGAGTTGAGGAGCGGTGGCGACATGGCAGGTAAACGGAGCAGCGGTGCGAACAGCCCGCGAGGTGGCCGGGGCCCGGTCCGCGACGGCCAGCGCCAGGCGGCGGGCGAGCCGATGCAGTTGCGGATCATCGGCGGGACGATGCGCGGCCGCCCGCTGCTGGCTCCGCACGACCCGCGCACGAGGCCCATGAAGGACCGTTTGCGGGAGGCGGTCTTCAACCTGCTGGGGGGCGCGGTTCGCGAGGCACATGCGATCGACCTGTTCGCCGGCAGCGGCGCGCTGGGCCTGGAGGCCTTGAGTCGGGGAGCGGCCCGGGCCACGCTGATCGAAAGGCACTTTCCCACGGCCGCCCTGATCCGCCGGAACGTGCAACAGTTGGGCGTTGAGTCGCGGGCCGAGGTGGTCGCGGCCGACGCCTTTATCTGGGTCCGGCAGAAGCTGGCCGCCGCCGGGCCGGAGCACTGGGTCGTGTTCTGTTCGCCGCCGTACGACTTCTACGTCGAGCGGCGGGCCGACATGCTCCGGCTGCTGGACGAGCTGCTGGCCGCCGCGCCGCCGCGGAGCGTGCTCGTCGTGGAGTCCGACCAGCGGTTCGACACCGGGCTGCTGCCGTCCCGGCTGGACTGGGATGTGCGCGAGTATGGCCAAGGGGTTGTGGCCCTGGCCGTGGTGGGCCCAAGGTAGCCCTCACGCTCCACGTGGCCTGCGAAAAAGTGACTGGGCAGCCGGGAGGGCTTTCGGGCGGGATCTGTTCCATGCCCGTCTGGCTCCATCCCCGATTTCAGGATTGTGCAGCTTACAAGTTGTTTTTTCTGCGGAGTTTACATCGTTCTGAGAGCGTCCTTAGCGTTCCCTAACGCCGAAGTCGTTGCACAGTCGCTCAATTCTCAATTTGCAATTTGCAATCACCCGTCCTGGAGTTTCGTGCTTCAATCAAGCGACGCCGAAGCACACTGTGAATTCTGGCGCACGCCGCGCACTCTCCACTGCGAATCCCAGCTTGATTCGCACGCGCTCGCCCGGTCGGGCGTTAGCGAGAAGCCTAACGATCCGCCGGGCAAGCCGGCGGGATTCGAAGCCCAAAACAGTCTGACGGGCGCCCACCGGGAGTGAAGGGCCTTAAACACTGAGGATCCAACAACTTAAAAGCTGCACGACCTCCTTCCGGGAGGGAGCCAGAAGTGATTTGTGAGGCTGACGCGGCCATTTAGCTCCAACATGGGTACGGAACACAAGTAGCCTGATCGACTACCCTCAATACTCGACCAAAACCACCCTGTTATTAGCAGGCCACGCTCCGCGTGAGCAGTCATCGGCGCACAGCCTCCCGCGTGAGCAGCCTCCCGCTCCACGGCGACCGGAATTCGAGCAAGCCGGCGGCGCGGCTTTCGGTGCGCGGCGGCGCTTGCTTCTGGACGCCTCTTGAAGGCATCGGGTTGCACCAGACGGACGGGTCTCAGGCCCGTCCTACCCCACTCGCCGCGGCGGGCCGCCGTGTGTTACGCTGGAGGATTCGGGTCCAGATCGCCTGGACGACCCGCATCGTTCTCCTGGTTCGGTGGATGGTAAGGAGTTGCAGAATGAAGCGGAATCGCTGGTTCCTGGTCGCGTGGTGCCTGCTGAGCTGCGGATTGGCCTGGCTACACTCGGATGTCTTGGCCCAGGAGCCCGCGGAACCAAAACCTGAACCGCCCGCGGCAGCGGCAGCGAACGACAAGCCGGCGACCGACAAGCCGGCGACCGAGCCGGCGACTGACCAGCCGGCGACTGACCAGCCGGCGACTGACAAGCAGGACGATTCGTTCGCCGCCCGCTGGACGCAGTGGACGACGTTGATCGACGATCTGGCGGCCCTGCGCACTCGTTACAAGGCGGCGGCGCCCGCCGACCAGGTGCCGCTGCGCGAGCAGTACCAGTTGTTGCTGGAACGCGGCCGGGAGATGCTGCCTGAGTTGCGCACGCTGGGCCAGGCCGCCTATGCGGCCGAACCCAACGCGAATCCCGAACTGACGGAGTTCCTGGTCAGCGCATTGAAGGACGACGTGCAGAACGACCGCTACGACCAGGCCCTGCAGTTGGGCCAGTTGCTGGTCGACAATCGCTGCCCGCTGGACGAAGTTTATAACTGGCTGGGCGTGGCCCAGTTCGCCACGCACGATTTCGAGCAGGCGGAGCGGAATCTGGCCGAAGCCGCCAACCGCGGCGTGCTGGAAGGAGCCGCGACCCAGTATCTGAGCGAGGCGAAGAATTACCAGCAGCTCTGGCAGAAAGAGCAGGAGCTGCGGGCGAAGGAGGCCGAGGCGGACGATCTGCCGCGCGTGCGGCTGACCACCAGCCAGGGCGACATCACGCTGGAGCTGTTCGAGAACGAGGCTCCGGGAGCGGTCGGCAACTTCGTGTACCTGGTCGAATCGGGATTCTACAACGGGTTGAGTTTCCACCGCGTGCTGCCCGGCTTCATGGCTCAAGGCGGCTGCCCCGATGGCGACGGGCGCGGGGGGCCGGGCTACGAAATCTACTGCGAATGCACTCAGGAGAACGCTCGCCAGCATTTCCGCGGCAGCCTCAGCATGGCTCACGCCGGCAAGGACACCGGCGGTTCGCAGTTCTTTCTCACGTTTCTGCCCACGTCCAATTTGAACAATCGGCACACGGTGTTCGGCCGCGTGATCGAAGGTCTCGACGTGCTGGAAAAGATCCAGCGCCGCGATCCGTCGGCGGGCGGCGCGTTGCCCGAACCAGACACGATCGTCAAGGCGGAGGTGCTTCGCAAACGCGATCACGAGTACGTTCCCAACAAGGTCAAGTAACATCGCCCGCCTGCCGCGCGCGTTCCGTCGCGGGTCGCGCCAGTCGGGTTCCAAACCATCGTCCAAGGAGTGACGTGTCATGTGGCACCGCATCGCCCGTGGTTTGCTTGTCGCCGGCCTGGCCGCCTGCGGACCGCATTCGCAACTCGTTTCGGCTCAACCGGCCGCCGAACAGCCGGCCGCCGAACAACCGGCCGCGCCGCCGTTCGCCACGCTGAAGCAGCAGTGGACGGAGCTGGACCAGCGGATGAAGGACCTGGCGGAGAAATTCCAGGCAGCGCCGGCCGCCGAGCGGGAGGCGATTCGTAAGGAGTATGTGGAGCTGGTCCAATCGGCCGAGAACCTGTTGCCGCAATTGCGCACCTCGGCGCTGGCCGAGTATCGCCAGAATCCGCAGGCCGATGCGGAACTGCCGAAGCTGCTGCTGGGGCTGATGGCCAATGACAATCGGCAGGACCGGTATCCGCAGGCCCGCGAGATCGGGCAGGCGCTGCTGGACGGCGGCGTGCAGTTGAAGGGGCTGGCCGACCAGATGGGCATCGCCGCCTACTGCCTGGACGATTTCGAGACGGCGGAGAAGTATCTGCGGCAGGCGACCACCGAGCAGGCGATTTCCGGCGTGGCGCAACTGTACCTGGAAGACATTCCCACGGCGAAGCAGGCTTGGGAGAAGGAGCAGAAGCTGCGCGAGGCGGAGGCTCAGGCCAACGACCTGCCGCGGGTCATGTTGGACACCACCGCCGGGCCGGTGGTGCTGGAGCTGTACGAAAACCAGGCGCCCGACACGGTGGGCAATTTCATCAACCTGGTCGAAAAGAAGTATTACGACGGCTTGACGTTCCATCGCGTGTTGCCCGGCTTCATGGCTCAGGGCGGCTGCCCCGAGGGGACCGGTTCCGGGGGACCCGGCTACGAGATTTATTGCGAGTGCCCCCGCGAGGACCATCGGCAGCACTTTGCCGGAACGCTCAGCATGGCCCACGCCGGCAAGGACACGGGCGGTTCGCAGTTCTTCCTGACGTTCCGCCGGACCAATCACCTGGACGGCCGGCACACGGTGTTCGGGCGCGTGATCGAGGGGCAGGACGTGCTGGCCAAGCTGCAGCGCCGCGACCCCGGCCGTCCGGGCGGCTTGCCCGAACCGGACAAGATCCTCAAGGCCGAAGTGGTTCGCAAGCGCGACCATGCGTACGAACCGAAAAAAGTGCAGTAAGAATCCGGCGATCTGGTCACGAAGCTGATCACGAACAGGCAGGCGATCATGCGATTGTGTTTGGGCCGTTGGAGTGTGACGTACGTTGGTTGCTGGGTCTGGTTGCTGATAGCCGCGAGCGGGCTGCGGGCGGAAGAGGCAGCCTGGTTCGACCCGGCGGGGATTCGAGGCGGGCTGGTGCTGTCGGGCGGCGACGTTCCCCACGAGGCGTGGGCGGCCGTGCTGCAATGGGCCGACGGCCGCGACGCCCGGTTGCTGGTGCTGCAAGCGGGAGCCGGCGAACTGCCCGCTCGCTGGACCGCGCACCTGCTGGAGTCCTGGCACGCTCGCCAGGCTTCGTCCTTGCAGATTCTGCGAATCGATTCGGCGGACGATCTATCGGAACCCCGGGTGCGTCGGGCCCTGAGTGAGGCCACGGGCGTCTGGCTGGCGGCCGGCGATGAAGCGTCGGCCCGGATGCTGCTGGCGGCCGAAACGTTGGGGCAGGACCTACGTTCGCTTGTGGACCGGGGTGGCGTGGTCGGCGCGGCGGGCGCGGCCGTGCCTCTAATGTCTGCCACGCTGGCCGGTGCCGAAACCGACGACGGAGCCGCGGTCCAAGGATTCGGCTTGTTGCCCGAGTCGCTGATCGCCCTGGCCAGTGACGACGACGGCGACTCGGACCCGCTGGCCGCCGCGTTGGACTCGCAGCCGGCGCTGGTTGGCTACTCGATCGCTTCCAACGCCGCCCTGCTGGTCCGTGGTCGGCAGATGGTGGCGGTGGGCGAGGGCGACGTGCGGATTCACCTGGCTGCTTCCAGCCACTGGCCGGACCGCGAGCGGCGGCTGGAAGGCACGCAGCGCCAAGCCGACCTGACC
>JAGFJK010000385.1 GCA_024102795.1 Pirellulaceae bacterium | reverse complement strand
TGGGCGCGGGCCGGGGCGAGGCTTCGGGCCGCCGCCCGGCCGAGGTCCCGGGCAGGATCCGCAGTTCCAGGAAGATCACAACGTCTTCTTCTTCCTGCTGGAAAATCGCGACGCCATCCGCCGCACGATCAAGAACCTGCCCGACGGCATCGAGACGGTCACCGAATCGGACAAGCCGGAAGTCGCCGCCAAGATCCAGGAGCACGTGGCCGGGATGTACGAACGAGTGGAACACGGGCGACCGATCCACATGCGCGACCCGCTGTTCCGGGCGATCTTCGCCAACGCCAAGAAGATCAAGATCGAGACCAAGGAAACCGACCACGGGATCTGGGTCCGCGAGACGTCCAGCGACCCGCTGGTGGCCCGGCTGCTGCAGGAACACGCCAAGGTCGTCTCGCTGTTCATCCAGAACGGTTTCACCGAGCTGCACCGCAACCACGCGGTGCCACAATAGAAACCGCGGACGGGGGTTATCCGCCGGAATGACCCTCGTCCCGTTTGGTTCCGCGTCCCCTTATTCGGGCCGCATCTCGGCGGCGATCAGAAAGGCGATCTCCATCGCCTGTTCGTAGTTCAGCCGCGGATCGACGCTGCTCTTGTAGGCTCTCGGCAAGTCACTCTCGGCCAGCTCGCCCGCGCCCCCGGTACACTCCGTCACGTTCTCGCCCGTCAGCTCCAGATGCACGCCGCCCAGGTGCGTGCCCGCGTCGCGGTGGATGGCGAACGCCTGGTGCAGCTCGGACAGAATGTGATCGAAGCGGCGAGTTTTCCAGCCGTCGGCCGTGGTCAACGTGTTGCCGTGCATCGGGTCGCACGACCAGAGCACGTTCAGGTCGGCGCGCCGGGCGGCTGCCAGGATCGGCGGCAGGCAGCGCTGGATCTGGTCCTGGCCGAAACGATGGATCAGCGTCAGCCGCCCCGGTTCGCCGTGGGGATTCAACACGGCGGCCAGTTCCAGCACCTCGTCGGGCTGGGCCGACGGCCCCAGCTTGACCGCGATCGGGTTGCGGATGCCGCGGAAGAACTCCACGTGCGCGCCGTCCAGCGAGCGGGTGCGGTCGCCGATCCACGGCAGGTGCGCGGTCAGGTTGTACCAGCCGTCGCGATGCGGCACGGTGCGCGTCTGGGACTGCTCGTACAGCAGGTGCAGCCCCTCGTGCGACGTGAAGAAATCGATCCGCTCCAGCTCCGAGATTTTCACGCCCGTGATCGCCTCCAGGAAGCGGATCGAGTCACCCAGGGCCTCCAGCAGCCGGTGATACTGCTGCGCTCGAGACGACTGCCCGACGAACCGCAGGTCCCAGGCTTCGGGATGGTGCAAGTCGGCAAACCCGCCGGCGCTCAAGGCGCGGATAAAGTTCAACGTCAACGCCGACCGCTGGTAGGCGGCCAGCAACCGTTGAGGATCCGGCCGGCGGCCGGCCGCGGTAAACTCGCTGCCGTTCACCAGGTCGCCCCGGTAGCAGGGCAGCGTGACGCCGCCGCGCGTTTCGGTCGCCGCCGACCGCGGCTTGGCGTACTGGCCGGCGATCCGTCCCAGGCGAATGATCGGCCGCTTGGAACCGTGGACCAACACCAGGCTGATCTGCAGCAGCACCTTGAGCTTGCCGACGATCGTCTCGGGATTGCAGTCCTCGAAGCTCTCGGAACAGTCGCCTCCTTGCAGCAGAAAGGCGTCGCCGGCGGCGGCCTGAGCGAGCTTCTGCTTCAGCGCTTCGATCTCCCAACTGGTGACCAACGGAGGCAGGCGCGACAGGCTGGCCACGACCTGGTCGAGTTGTCCGGGGTCGTCGTATTGCGGCTGCTGCGCCGCGGGCCTGGATTGCCAGGAAGTCGGAGTCCAAGGTGGTCGCATGCGTGACGCCTGGTCGGGGGTGGCCGGAGCGGCCCGGCAGCAAGGACAAAATCGCTAGTGTGGAATTCGGGCAGCGCGGCTACAATGCCCGCCCAGCGGCGGTTCGCCAGACCACAGCACGGGAGCAATGGCCATGCACGGAGAGTGCCATGATACCGGGAAGCTGCGTTTTGCCACAGCCAGAGCCGCTTATCTGGCCGTGCGGCAGGCCTACTGGGGTCGGCGGACCAAGAAGCAGCCGCGGCGAGTGTACTACTGCGATTGCTGCCAGGGGTACCACCTGACCAGCCAGCTCGACCTGGCCGCTCGCCCCCGCCCGCGCCTGGCATTCTGTCGCCAGCAAGACCGACTCGGTGCGTTGAACCGGGGCGAGGTCGTCCTTTCCGCGTTCAAGTAGCCGCCGGTTGCGGTCATCCTCATTTCCTGGCCGCGGGCCCAAGATCCGGCGGCGGCGGGCGACCAACTGGCTGTGTAACGATGCGGTGGGTGCCGGCATCCAAATGCTGGCGGCTGTCCGTCCGCGCCCGCTCGCGGGTTGTCCGCGCGACGCCAAGGTGGGCCGGCAGCAAGCCGCTTGTGCCTTGAAATCCGGGCACTCGCCCATAGCATACCTTGACGGGCGGCAGTCGACGGGCGGCGGGCTGAAGTACGGGTTTCAGCCAACCGAGTTGAACGTTCCTGATTACTTATGCATAACCGGTGGTTGCCATGTTTCGCTCCTTACGCCTGGGTTCCCTGGCCGGCATCGATATCTACGTCCACTGGACGTTCCTGCTGCTGCTGGGCTTCTTTCTGCTCAGCGGTCTGGCCGCCGGGCAGGGTGCCGTGTCAGCCCTGCTGAACGTGGCCTTCGTGGTCACGCTGTTTGGCTGCGTCGTGTTGCACGAATTGGGGCATGCCCTGGCCGCTCGGCGATACGGCATCCCGACGCGGGACATCACGCTGCTGCCGATCGGCGGGGTCGCCCGGCTGGAACGCATGCCGCGACAGCCTCTGCAGGAACTGGTGGTGGCCCTGGCGGGTCCGGCGGTGAACGTGGCGATCGCGGCCGTGCTGGCCGCGCTGCTGTGGCCGGCGGGCGGTTGGCAAGGGCTGCTGACGGGCGGATCGTTTCTGCACAAGTTGCTGCAGGTGAACGTGATGCTGGTGGCGTTCAACTTGCTGCCCGCGTTCCCGATGGACGGCGGCCGGGTGCTGCGGTCGCTGTTGGCTCTGCGGTTGGACTACGTCCGAGCGACCGACATCGCGGCGGGCATCGGCCAGGCGATGGCCGTGCTGTTCGGTCTGATGGGCCTGCTGGTGCTGGGCAACCCGCTGCTGGTGCTGGTCGGCGTGTTTATCTTCCTGGGTGCGGGCGCCGAGGCCCGGCAAGCCCGCATTCAGCCACCCGACGAGCAATCCCAGCCGCTGCCGGCGACCGTGGCCGACGTGATGATTCGCCGAGTGCGAACGCTGCCTGGCTACCTGCGAGTGGACCAGGTACCGGAGGATTATCTGCGCGGCGGCCAGCGGGATTTTCCGGTGATCGAAGGCGAGCGGCTGGTGGGTCTGTTGCGGCGCGAGGACCTGCTCCGTTCGCTGGCGTCCGGCCACCAGCGCGTGGGCGAACTGGCGACGCGGCAGTTCCCGGTCGCCGAGATGACCGAGCCGGTGAACGGGGCGCTGGCGCGGCTGGCCGACAGCGGGCTGGCCACGATGCCCGTCCTGCACCAGGGCCGGCTGGTCGGCCTGGTGCAGTTGCGCGACGCCGATCCCAGGCGGTGGGAAGATACGGTGCGCGGCCGAAACCGGACGGAGGAAACCGTCGAAGCGGTGTGACGCGATTCCGAGTCGCGACGACTCCAGACCCAACCGTCGGACAGTCTACGATTGGATCAGGTGGACGCCGCTGCCGTTCTCCAGCGGGAAGTGAGCGACGCCGTTGACCACCGAGACGCCGGTGGCGATATCCTGGGCCAGCAGCACGGCGCCGTCCATGTCGACGTAGTCCAGCAGCGGCAGCAGTTGGGCGATCGCCGAGATGCCCACGGTGGACTCGGTCATGCAGCCGACCATGACTTTCATGCCGAGTTGCCGGGCGCGGGCGATCATCCGGCGAGCGGGCGTGAGGCCGCCGCACTTGACCAGCTTGATGTTGATGCCGTGGAACCGCTCGTGGCACCGCTGCACGTCGTCCTCCGCCTGGCAGCTCTCGTCGGCGATCAGCGGCAGGGCCGACTCCCGGTGCAGGCGCCCCATGTCTTCCCAGCGGTCGGCGGGCAGCGGCTGCTCGATGAACTGCACGTTCAGCTTGCTCAGCTCCTCGGCGTTGCGCAGCGTTTCGTCCGCGGTCCAGCCACAGTTGGCGTCCACGCGGAACACGGCCGCGGTGTGCCGCCGCAGCTCGCGGACAATCTCCAGGTCCTGGGGCGTGCCGAGCTTGATCTTGTAGATCGGCCACTGGGGAAACTCCCGCATCTTGGCCACCATCACCTCGACGCGGTCGATGCCGATCGTGTAGTTCGAGACGGGCATGCGTTCGGGCGACAGGCCCCACATGCGATAGACGGGCTGGGCGTGCTTCTTGCCCCACAAGTCATAAGCGGCCTGGTCGATCGCGCACAGCGCGAACGGATGCTCGGCCAGCGCCGGCTGGAGCTCGGCCCAGAGCCGAGCGGGATCGGCCAGCGAGTGGGCTTCGATCCGCGGCCGCACCGCTTCGATGGCCTCCCGCAATCCGGCCAGCGTGACGCCGTAGTAGTCGCTGCTGGTCGCTTCGCCGTAGCCGTGCTGGCCGGCTTCCTCCAGCTCCACGATCAACGTCGGCTGCACGGTCATCGAACCGCGCGAAATGGTAAACTCGTGCCGCAGCGGCAACTGGAATTCATGGAGTCGAAGTTTCACGGTTCAAACCTCCAGGCGCTGGCGGAGTTGCAGCACGGCGTCCACCAGCTCGTCCGAGCCGTGGCGGAACACGTCGACCACGGGCAGGCCCAGCTCCTCGCGGACCTGCCGCCGCTCGTCTTCCGCCTGCTGGGGCGACAGCAGACGGCTGTTGACCGCCACGCCGATCACGGGACACGGCCGCTCGATGCTGGCCATGATTTCGTTCAGCCGGCGGATCTCGGCCAGCGGAGGGATCGGCAGATGCTCCAGGCCGTGGATCATCTTGCGGCCGGCCTCGTAGCACAGCACCATGCCGTGCGGCGCGCTGCCGTGCAGCAGGGCGAGCGTCACGCCGGAAAACGACGGGTGGACCAGGCTGCCCTGCCCCTCGACCAGCAGAAACTCGTGCTGCGCCTGCTGAGCCAGGATCTGCTGCTCGATCGCCCCGCTCATGAAGTCGCCCACCACGCAGTCCAGCGGCACGCCGTCGCCCTCGATCATGATCCCGGTCTGCCCCGTGGCGACGAACTTGGCCGAGCGTCCGCGGCGCTGCAGGCCGCGGGTGATTTCGATCGCGGCCACCATCTTGCCCACGCTGCAATCGTGGCCCACCGTCAGAATCCGCAGGCTGTCGTCGCTCAGACCAACCCGCCGGGCGATCGCTTTCTCGCGGTTCTTCCGCACGTCGATCAGTTGCGAACCGCTGACCGCCGCGGCGTCCGCAAACTCCGGGTCATCGCTCAGAAACTCGTGCATGCCCGACACCACGTCCATCCCGCGGTCGATCGCCTGGCGGATCACGCCGCGCCAGAACGTCGGGATCTTGCCGCCGGAAACCGCGATGCCGATCAGCAGCGAATTGGCCTGCGGCGCCTCGTCCAAGGAACGGACGAACGGGATCGGGCCGCCGACCCCGAACACCTCCTGAGTGGTCTTGCCGTGCTGCGTCGTGTCCAACACGGCCAGCACTTCGTCGGTACGATAACGGATCACGCTGCAAGCCGTCTTGCCGGCGCGGGGATTCGAATGACCCTCGGTCAAAATGATCCACTTGCGACTCATGGGAACAATGCTTCGTGGCACGAGTTCTAGGGGAAAAAGCCGATCGGGAGCCCGAGCGCGTGTTTGACGACACCCGGCAAGCCCCTTACGATCACAGAGTTCCGCCTGATTATGGCACAACCGGATCGGTACCGATAGTTAAGCTGACCGCCATGGTTCTACCGCTCGCCGCCGCTGGCCAAACACCGGATCGAAACGCCGCCGATCGGGAACTGGCCGGGTCGGGTGGCAAGGGTCCGGCGGGTCGAGTGCCCGTCCGGGGTGAGTCGGCTCTGAGAACCGTCCGGAGTGAGTCGGGGCCAAGACTCGTCCGGCGGGGATGGGGAACTGGCGCGGGGCTGGCGCTGAGCGTCTGGCTGGTGCTGGCCGCCCTGAGCGTCACGGCCGTGGCCGACGATCCGCAGCCACCGGCCGCCAGCGCCGTCGCGGAGGCAGGCGCGGGCGACGCAAGCGAAGCGGGTGACGACTGGCCGGGCCGTTTTCAGAAGGCGGTCGTGATCCGCTTCGAGGGTGATATCCATCCGCTGTCGGAACACTACCTGTATCGCAAGCTGGACGAGGCTCGCGGGCTGGGTGCCGATCTGGTGATCGTCGAACTGGACAGTCCGGGCGGCCACCTGGAATCGAGCTTGAACATTGCCGAGAAGCTCCGGTTTCTCGATTGGGCCGAGACGGTGGCCTATATCCCGTCCGAAGCTTACAGCGGCGCGGCGATCGCCGCGCTGGGCTGCGACCAGATCCTGATGGGTCCCGACGCCCAGTTCGGCGACGCGGCGCCGATCTTTCAAGGCCGCGACTTCCAGTTTCGCCACGCCCCCGAAAAAATCCGCAGCGTCCTGGTCAGCCAGGTCCGGGACCTGGCCGAGTCGCGGGGCCGCCCGCCCGCCTTGGCTCAAGCCATGGTCGATATGGATATCACCGTGTACCGAGTGACGCATAACGAAACGGGCCAGGTGCGGTTCATGTCCCAGGAGGAAATCGCCGCGGCCGACGATGCCCAACAATGGACTCAAGGTCCTCCCGTGCTGGAAACCCAAGGCAAGCTGTTCCTGACGATCAACGGCCGGCGTGCCGTCGAGCTGCAGATGGCCGATGCCAACATCGGCAGCCGGGACGAGCTGCAAACGCATTTTCAACTGGCCAATCCGCCCGTGGTGCTCAAGCACGGCGCGATCGACACGATCGTCTACATTCTGAACCTGCCGCTGGTCACCGGCCTGCTGCTGGTGGTTGGGCTGGTGGCGTTTTACTTTGAATTCAGTTCGCCGGGGATCAGTGTCGGCGGGCTGATCGGCGGCCTGTGCTTTACGATGTTCTTCTGGAGCCGGTTCCTGGGCGGCACGTCCACCTGGCTGGAGATCCTGCTGTTCCTGGCCGGCGTGATCTTTCTGGCGGTGGAACTGTTCGTCCTGCCCGGCTTCGGAGTGGCCGGCATCACGGGCATTCTGCTGATGGGGATCGCCGTGCTGATGGCCAGCCAGGACTTCCTGCTGCCCAGCACACCTCGGCAGATGTCCACGCTGGCCGTGTCGCTGGGCGTGCTGGTCGGGTCGGGCATCACGTTCCTGATCGCCATCAGCCTGCTCAGCCGCCACTTGCCCTCCATCCCGCTGCTGAACCGGCTGATCCTGGCGCCACCCAGCGAACTGGCCGCCGACGATGCCGTGCTGGCAGCCGACAGTAAAACGCCGCCGGGCGCGCTGGCCGGATCGAACCTGGCCGTGCGGGAAGGCGATTGGGGAGTGGCCGTGTCACCGCTGCGGCCAGCGGGCAAGGCCCGGTTTGGCGATGACTACCTGGACGTGGTGGCGGATGGCGTCTTCGTCGATCAGGCTCGGCAAGTCCGAATCGTGCGGATCCAGGGCAATCGGATCGTGGTCCGGGAAATCGAAGGCGACGTGGCGGGGTGAAGAGAGTTGTCAGTCGTCAGTTGTCAGT
>JAGFJK010000382.1 GCA_024102795.1 Pirellulaceae bacterium | reverse complement strand
GGATCGCTCAGCGCCTGCACGACCGCGGCGGCCAACGCGGCTGGAACCCGCGGCGGCACCGACCAGGCCACCGGCAGCTCGCCCGGTTCCCTGGCTCCCACCAGATCGGGAATGCCGCCGGCCGTGGTCGTGACCACGGGACAATCGGCCAGCATGGCGTCGATGATGCTGGTGCAGAGCCCTTCCAGGTGCGACGGCAGCACGAACAGGTCGGCCGCCCGCAGCAAGTCGGGCACGTCGTGGCGGAAACCGAGAAAGCGGACACTCGGGGCAATGCCCAATCGTTCGGCCTGTGCCGCGAGCGACTCCCGCAGCTCGCCGTCGCCGGCCAGGGCCAGCGTGACTTGAGGGAACTGCCGCAGGATGGCCGGCAGAGCCTCCAGCAGGTAGCGATGTCCCTTGTGGTCGGTCAGCCGGGCGACGGTCAGCAGCAGCAGGTCGGAGTGGCCGAGGTCCAGGGCGTCGCGTCCCCGCTGCCGGTCGCCGGCCGCCACGCGGCGCGGATCGACGCCGTCGTGAACCACGCACAGTTTGTGCGGCGGCACGCCCGACTCGCGGCACACCTCCGAGACCGCTTGCGAGACACACACCACGTGGTCGGTCAGCCAGCGGTACGGCCAGGCCGATCGTAAGGGAAAGTCCACGCGCCGAGCGGCGACGCGAACCAGCCGCCGGCAGCCCAGCAGGGCCAAGCCGGCGCGAGTGACCGCGTGAGCGTCGTTGAAGTGCACGACGTCCGGCCGCCAGCCGCGAGCCAATCGGCGGGCCTGCGCGAGCGATGCCAGAGGCGTCGACGTGCTGTACGGGACCACCTCGAAATCGTCGCGGGCCAGGCGAGCGGCAAAGGTGCCTCCCGATCGGGCCAGTATGCGGCAATGATGGCCCCGCGCCCGCAGACCCGAAGCCAGGTGCCAGGCCTGGTCCTCGCCGCCGTGCCAGGCTTTCTGAGTGGACACGAGCAGCACGCGCAGCGACGCCGCGCCAAGCGGGCAGGCGGCATTCATCGGCAGGCTCTCCATCACCTTGCGGGGCAACTTCCGTGTAGCGCGTGGAGCAACCTACCCCTGCCCCGCCTGCGCTGTCAAGCGAGAATCGCTCGGTCGCGGTCCCCCCCTGCCCCCTCGGATGCCAACACCGCACGCGTTGCCCTGCCGCGCTGGGCGCCGCGAAACTGACGTTCCGACTTTCGGGCCTGTTGCCGTATAGTGTTCAGCAGGCGGAGTGCCTACCCGATTCAGCGACGCGAGAGCGAGGTGCCGACTCGTGAATCTGGCGATCATGATTCCCAACTGGGTCGGCGACATCGTCATGGCCACCCCGGCTCTCCGTGCGCTGCGGGAAAGCTTTCCCCAGGCCCGGCTGATCGGCCTGATGCGGCCGCACCTGATGGATGTGTTGGCCGGCACCAACTGGCTGGACGAGGTGGTTCCGTACAGCCGTAAGTCGCGGCGGCCCGAGAGGACCTCGCGGCCCGTGCTGCGCTATCTCCGCCGCCTGCAATTGGACAAGTTCGTCTTGCTGACCAACTCGTTCTCGACCGCCTGGCTGGCCTGGCGCAGCGGCGCGCGGCAGCGGATCGGCTTCGCCCGGCAGGCCCGCGGAGCCCTGTTGACGCACCGCCTGCAAGCACCCAAGCTGGCTGGCCGGCTGGTGCCCCGTTCGGCCGTCGATCACTATCTGGAACTGGCTCAAGCCGCCGGCTGCGGCGAGATAACCCGGCAGTTGCAGTTGGCGACCACGGCCCAGGACGAACGGGCGGCGGACCGGGTCTGGGAAAAGCTGCGCCTGAATGCCGCTCGCCGCGTCGTCACGCTCAATACGGGAGCCGCCTACGGACCCTCCAAGGCCTGGCCGGACGACTACTTCGCGGTGCTCGGCCGGCGGATCTGCGTGGAGCTCGACGCGCACGTCCTGGTGCTCTGCGGCCCGGCCGAACGCGACGCGGCCCGGCGGATCGAACACCTGGCGAACCACCCCCGGCTGGTCAGCCTGGCCGGCGAGCAGCCCGGACTGGGCCTGAGCAAAGCCTGCGTCCAGCGCAGCCAACTCATGGTCAGCACCGACAGTGGGCCGCGGCACTTCGCCGCCGCGTTCGGTGTGCCGCTGGTCACCCTGTTCGGGTCCACCGACCCGCGCTGGAGCGAGAACTACCACTGGCAAGCCGCCGACCTGCTGCAACCGCTGGCTTGCAGTCCCTGCGGCCGGCGAACCTGCCCGCTGGGACACCACCGCTGCATGCGCGACCTGACACCGGATCGGGTCTTCGCGGCCGTCCAGCGGATGCTCGACTCCGCGGCCCGGCAGCCACCACGGTCGCGCTCGGCACGTCAGTCGACACGAACCGAATTGACGACCTGACAGCCGTGGGCGACTGCGCGGACGGCCTCTTGAGCCAACTGCTTGTGATAGAAAGAATCGACCTGTCCGGACAACAGCAGGCAGGTGCCGTCCCGCCGGACATGCAAACCACGCAAGGCGTAGATCGGACTGTTGCGCAAAGCCGCCTTCGCCTTGACTTCGACGTCCTCAACCACGGATTCGATCATCCCGCTCGAACTCCTTCCTTGGCTGCCCCATCGCGGATCGGGCGATGCCTGCAAGACTCCTCGACGACGTTCCTCGCCGCTGCGACGCGGCGACACCAGGTTCACCAGGAACGGATATGAAAGCATCGGCGTGGATGGAAACCAAACAACCAGCGAGGCGTCCGTCACACGGCGAATGGTTTGGGGGCACTTGGTAATGTAGTCCGGCGTTCGCTCAGGCGTCAACCCTGACAGCATTGCTAGCAGGCAATGTTTCGCGGATCTTCAAAGTCCGGCGAAGTGGTTGTCACGCGGGGCGCGGCGGCTAAGATTTGGCTGGTCGACACGGGCTGGAAGCCCATGCTACTACTACTACTACTACTTCGTGGCGGGCAACTGACCCGTGGAACGCAGGTAGGAGATCACCTGGTCCGCTAACTGGTCGGGGCGTTGCGAGGCCGCGTCGAGCCGCAATTCGGGCCGCTCCGGCGGTTCGTACGGATCGTCGATCCCCGTGAAACCGCGAATTTTCCCCTGCCGGGCCAGCTTGTACAGCCCCTTGGGATCCCGCGCCTCGCAGACTTCCAGCGGCGCATCGACAAACACCTCCACAAAGTCGCCCGCCCGTCCCAGACGCTCGATCTGGGCCCGCACCTGCTGCCGGTCGCGCCGATAGGGACTGACAAAGGCGGTCAACGTCACGATGCCGGCCGAGGCAAACAGTTCCGCCACGGCGCCGATCCGGCGTATGTTTTCCTGCCGGTCCTCGGGCGCGAAGGTCAGCCCGAATCGCCGGGCGAAATCCGCTCCATACTCCTCCAGCAACTGCGGGGTGGCATTCAGGCCGTGGCGGATGTTGTCGCCGTCCAGCAGGAAAGTATGAATCCCCTGGTCGTGGAGCTGTCGATCCACGGCGTTGGCGACGGTACTCTTGCCGCAGCCGCTGAGTCCGGTAAACCAGACCACGCAGCCGCGGTGCCCGTTGAGTCGTTCGCGATCCTCGCGCCGAACGCTATGCTCGTGCCACACGACGTGCGCCGGGTCGGACATGGGAAGACAACTCCTTGAGAACCGGTCTCGGACCCGTCATTTACCAACCCGCGGGACTGGTCTGGGACCCGTCCTGCTTGTCACCACCGTTACCCATCGATGCCGGCCAGTTCGCACAAATTGGCCGCCATGACCTGCTGCGGGCAGCTCCAGACCAGAAAGAACAGGGCCTCGCGGCACCAGCGTCCAACCGGGTGCCGGGCGACGTAGCCGGCCCCCTTGGCGGCGCTCATCGCCGCTTGCGTCGCTCGCAGAACCAGCGTGTTGGCCCGGCCGCGGAGCTGCTCGTGGCCGCAGACCGCCTGGCCGCCGGCCGCCAGCAGCAGATCGTCGCACAGTTGCCGCCATTGCTCGCGCAGCGCTCGCACCGGTTCACCCAGTTCGCCGCGCCGCTCGGCTTCCGCTTCCAGGAAGTCGAGTGCGGCAGCGGCCAGGCCGGCGGCCAGGGTGGACGTTTGCAGGCCTCCGGTTTGAGCTCCCGCGCCCTGCCGCATGACCCCGGCGACCGGCCCGGCCAGCAGCCACTGGCGATCGACCCTGGCTCGTTCGAACCTGACGGCTCCAGTCTGGCTGGCGGACAGTCCCACCAGACGCTCGGGCCGATCGACTTCCACACCCGGCGTCTCGCGCGGCACGGCCAGCAGGACCTCGCGGCCATCGTCCAGCGTCGCTCCGACGACCAGCGTCCCAGCGGCCAGCGCTCCGGTAACCCACGGGCTGTAACCGTCCAGCGTCACCTGGGAACCGTCCAGCGACGCCCGCAGCACCGGCTGGGACAGGTGGCGCCGGCTGGTGGTCAGATGCGAAATACCCACCGTGGCGAACTGCCGTCCCGCCAGCAGGTCGGGCAGCAGCATCCGCCGCGGGAAGTCGTTTTCGGCCAGCGCAATCCGGCTGCAGGCGCCCGTGCGTTGCGTAATCACAAAAGTTGTCGTAAGACAGGCGGCACTCAGCCGTAAGTAACCCCGGACCACATCCGTTTCGTGCCACCCCGCGCCGCCGAGCTGCTGGGGGACAAACCAGCGAAAAACCCCGTACTCGCCGCACAGCCGCAGTTGCTCGGCCGGCCAGCCGGTCGGATCATCGGGCAGCGTGTCGGCCAGTTCGCCGAGTTGCCGGACCAGGTCGTCGAGGGCCGGATCCGCGGGGTGCGTGATTGGAGTGATGCCCATGGTCAGCTTGAATGAAGGCAGTGGCAAGCGGAATCGGCCGGCTCCCGGCGGCCCGATTCGAGTATACCAAGTTGCGGCCGATTGCCGGGGCCCGGCCGCGCATGGGAGGGGCTGGCTAATGGCAGCCAGACTTCCCCGCGGGAATGCAAGGCGTTATAACGCTGAACGTTGTGGAAGTCCCGCGAGTCGCCGGGAGGCGACACACCCCTGTCTGTGACGTGCGCCGGCAGGCTCAATGAACCAGGGATACGCTTGAGGCGCCGCGGATAGATCACCGCGGCCTCTCGACGAAAGCTACGAGGACGCCTATGAGTCAGTTGGACACCCCGATCGAAGTGGAAGATTCCCAGACGGTCATCACGGAGCTGACGCCGCAGGCGTTGTACGACAAGCTAATGGCGCTGGCCCGCAATCTGTGGTGGACCTGGCATCCGGAAGTGATCAACCTGTTCCGGGACCTGGACCCGATTCGCTGGCGCCAGTTGGATCACAATCCGATCGCCCTGCTGCGCGAGTTCACGCTGGAGCGGCTGGCGACGCGGGCGGCGGAGATGGTCCTGCACAGCCGCATCAATTACGCCCACCGCCGGCTCAAGGAATACCTCAACAGCAAGCAGGTCTGGGCGGCCACGAACGCCGGCGTGCTAGGCGCCGCGCCCGTGGCGTACTTCTCGGCGGAGTTCGGCATCCACGAATCGATCCAGATTTATTCGGGTGGCCTGGGGGTGCTCTCGGGCGACCACATCAAGAGTGCCAGCGGGCTGGGCGTGCCGCTGGTTGGCGTCGGCCTGTTTTACGACCAGGGGTATTTCAAGCAGCACCTGGACGAGAACGGCTACCAGAAGGAAGAGTATCTCGACACGAAGGTCGAGGACCTGCCGATGGAGCCCGCGTTGACTCCGGGCGGCGAGCCGGTCGAGGTGCGGATCGACACTCGCAACGGGACCCTGCTGGCCCGCGTCTGGCTGATGCGGGTGGGCCGCGTGCCGCTGTATCTGCTGGACTGTGACGTCGAGGGCAACAGTCCGCAAGACCGCAAGCTGACTTCGCGGTTGTACGGCGGCGACGAGCGGACGCGGATCCGCCAGGAACTGGTCCTGGGCGTGGGCGGCGTGCGGGTGCTGCAGGCACTCGGCATCCGGCCCGGCGTCTACCATTTGAACGAGGGGCACAGCGCCTTCGGTCCGCTGGAAGTGGTGCGGCAGCGGATGCACGATGACGGGTTGGGCTTTGACGACGCGCTGCGCGAAGTGGCCCGGCAAACCGTGTTCACCACGCATACTCCCGTGCCCGCCGGGCACGACCGGTTCCAGGGACCGCTGGTGGAAGAACACCTGGGCCCGCTGCGGGAATCGCTGGGCATTTCGTACGACCAGTTGATGGGCTTGGGGCGGGTCGAACCGCAGAACCACGACGAACCGTTCTGCATGACGGTGGTCGGCTTGCGGCTGTCGCGGAGGGCCAACGCGGTCAGCGCCCTGCACGGGCACATCTCGCGCCGCATGTGGGCCCATCTCTGGCCCTGGCGGGTCGAGGAGGAGATTCCGATCGGGCATATCACCAACGGCGTGCACGTGCCGAGCTGGCTGGCCTGGCAGATGCGGCAACTGTACGATCGGCACTTCCCCGCGGGCTGGATTCACCGCATGGGCGAACCCGAAGTCTGGCAGTTCATCCACCAGGTCGATCCGGGCGAACTGTGGGAAACGCACCATGCGTTGAAGAACCTGCTGCTGTCGTTCGTGCGCCGCCGGGTAAGCCGCCAGTGCCGCCGCCGGGCGGAGCGGGACGAGGTGGTCGAGGCGGCGCGGAACGTGCTGAACCCGAACTACCTGACGATCGGATTCGGCCGCCGCTTCGCCACCTACAAGCGGGCCGCCCTGGTGTTTGCCAACGAGGAACGCCTGGCCCGCCTGCTGAACAACCCCGAACGGCCCGTGCAGTTGATCTTCGCCGGCAAGGCCCATCCCAAGGACGAACCGGGCAAGCACCTGATCCAGCGGATTTCCAACATGCGGCACGACCCTCGGTTCCAGCATCGCGTCGTGTACCTGGAAGACTACGACATCAACGTCTGCCGGCACATGATCCAGGGCGTCGACGTCTGGCTGAACAATCCCCGCCGGCCCCTGGAAGCGTCCGGAACCAGCGGCCAGAAGGTGGTCCTCAACGGCGGCCTCAACATGTCGATCCTCGACGGCTGGTGGGCCGAGGCCTACGATGGCGAGAACGGGTTCGCCATCGGCCGCGGGACCAGCCACGTCTCGGACGAGATCACCGACGCGCGGGACGCCGAGTCGCTGTACCAGGTGCTGGAACACCAGGTGATCCCGATGTTCTACGAACGCGACGTGGACGGCCTGCCGGGGCGGTGGATCAAGCGGATGATGAATTCCATCAGCACGCTGGCCTGGCGGTTCAGCGCCCACCGCATGGTGATGGACTACACGCGGACCATGTATGTGCCGGCCGCGGGCGGATTGAGCTGCGACATGGATCTGCGCTAGGACCCGCCGCCCCGAAACGTTCGCTGGAACACGAAGAGCCCGCCGGCTCGCTGCCCAGGGAGAAACCTGCCATGAAAGTCTCGGATTTCCTCGAAGAATACTACCGCCATTTCAACGCCCGCGAAACGCTGGACGCGGCCCGCGGCTGGCGGCGGCACGTCGAACAAGGCGGCAAGATGATGCTCACGCTGGCCGGCGCGATGAGTACCAGCGAGATCGGCGTCCTGCTGGCGCCCCTGATCCGCGCTGGCTGGGTGCACGCCATTTCCACCACCGCGGCCAACTTCGAGGAAGACCTGTACAACCTGCTGGCTCATAACGACTACCGGTTGACCACGAACTACCGCGAACTGTCCACCGCCGAGGAAGTGGATCTGCGGGATTCCGGCTACAACCGCGTGACCGACACGTGCATTCCCGAGTGGGCGTTCCGCGACGTGGAGAAAGTCCTGGTCGAATACTGGCGGGAAGCGGCCGAGAAGGGCGAATCGTATTTTCCCCACGAATACTGCTTCCGCCTGCTGGCCGAGGGCCGGCTCCGCGACCGCTACCACATCCCGCCGGAACACAGTTGGGTGATCGCCGCCCAGGAGATGAACATCCCGATTTACACTCCGGGGTTTGAAGATTCCACGATGGGCAACATTTTCGCCGCCCGGGTGATCGAAGGCAAAGTGCCCACCCACAACGTGATTCGCCACGGCACCGAGCAGATGCAGCATCTGGTCGAGTGGTATCGCCGGACCGCCGCGGACGCCTCCATCGGCTTCTTCCAGATCGGCGGTGGCATCGCCGGCGACTTCGCCATCTGCGCCGTCCCGCTGATGGTCCAGGACCTGGAATGGGACGTGCCGCTGTGGGGCTACTTCGCCCAGATCTCCGACTCCACGACCTCCTACGGCTCCTACTCCGGCGCCGTGCCCAACGAAAAGATCACCTGGTACAAACTGAATCCCGAAGCGCCCAAGTTCATGATCAACTCCGACGCCTCGATCGTCGCTCCGCTGATCTTCGCCTACCTGCTGGACCTGTAGCAGGCGCTCACGATTCGAGCGGCGCGGGCAGCCGGTCCAGCAGCGGCTGGACTTCCTCGCGGGTGACGCGCCGAGCGTATTCGAAGCCGCGGGTCGTCAAGGAGAACTCGCGGAACAGGTGGTGCATCACCAGCCCGCTCAGGCACAGCTCGCGAAACCCGTCCAGGAAGCGCACGGTCAGTTCGGGATCCTCGGGCGTCAGCAAGGCCAGCGACTGCTCGTCGTCCAGCACCACGCTGACCGACAACAGCCGGGCGGTGGCCGAGAAGGCATCGTACTTACCCCGGATCTCCAGCACGCCCCGTTGCCGGGCCAGATACAGGATGGTCCGCGCCGGCAGCGATAACGGCGTCTCGGGAGCGGCCGGGGCGACCAGCGCCTGGCTGCAGAGCGCGGCCAGGGCGATCACCGTCGGCGCTCCGGCTCCCAGCTCTTCCCAGGCCGCGAAATGGTACCGGTCTTCACTGGACGGCAGCCGCTGCTCGTTCATGCGCCACGCTTCCCACTCAGCCGGCGGCCGCTTCGCAACACAGCATCGGCCGCTCGCACCACTCGTGTTCAATGCCCCGCATCAGCAACGCGCAGTCGAACTGGCACGAACCCGGCGGGAACCTGGCCGCGTCCTCAAAGAAACTCGACTCCACCCGCTCCACGTCCAAAGCCTGGCAATGCCAGTCGGACGTCCGCAGCTCCATCCCATCATACTCCCCATGCACCGCCGCGTCGGAATAGCCGAGCGACCCGCGGCGGAAGAACTCCGAGGCCTCGTTCAGACTGCGAAACACGGAATTGGCCGGTAACCTGGGGGCCACCCGGCCCCGCACCAGGACGTGCGTGCGGCCATCGTCGCTGTCCAGTTGCACCTGGTACCGGTCCAGTTCCTCCTGGACCTGGAAGCGGGCGTGGTGCTGCAAGCCTGGAAACAACCGGCCTCCGGCCAGCCAGTTCAGCCGCGACGAGGTATCGCGGCGGGGGATGTACACGCCTTCCCGCTGCTCGCCGTCATCCAGCCACTCCACGGCCATGCGGTGTGCGGCGTTCTCGCTCCGCAGGCCCAACACGGCGGGCAGGAATCGCGGCCGGATACCGCTCAGCCGGATCAGGCAGATCCCCGCCAGCCCGACCCCGCGCACCTGCTTGGGGCGAAACGGCGACGGCAGAATCCTGGCCAGGACCTCCGGATCCACACGGTAATTGACCAGAATTCGCCGCTCGATGACCCCGCGGATGATCGGAATGTGCATGGATCGTCCCCGTCGACAGGGGGCATTGGAAACCGAGCCGCCAGGCCGCGACGCACGCGGCTGGGCGGCTGCCCCACGGTACCTTAAGATAACCGCAGAGGCGGGGCCCGCAAAACGGGGCACGCCGCGTTTCCCCCCACCACCGTCGCTCGCAGTTCCGGACCACGCACATGGCCGATTCATTCGAACACGCCCAGCGGCACGCCCAGTTGCTCGAACGGATCGAACGGCAACTCCAGCGGCTCGACGAGAAGCTGACCGAGCTGGAAGAAAAACTGCCCGAACTGCCCAGCGTTCCGCAGCCTGAAGCGCCCGTCCGCCGCCGCCGCAAGCCGCGCTAATTCGCTTGTCGCCGCTGGCTCCCCCCATAGTCGCCTTTCGCTCCGCGAAAGTAGCGTGGCAATTGACCTCTGGCAATTGTGGCAATTGACCTCTGGGGTCGATTTGGTCGATTTGGCAGGATGGGGCGTTCGGGAGAAGTAGTCATCACGTTCCGCGTGATGACCCGTTGCAGACTCAACGTCTCCTGTCGCAGGGTGTCACCATCGGTTGTTGAGGAGCGCCTGCACTTGTGCCACCCGCAAGTCCGGCTGGACACCGTCCGCGGCGGAGGGTTCACACGGCGGTCGGAAGGCTCATCACGCGGAGCGTGATGGCTACTTTCTCGCGGGTTGATTTTGGGCTGAGAACCGGTCCAGTGTGCAATGACCGCGACACCCAGTGCTTGTTGCTGCACTGGAAGCCCACTACGCCCTGACTCGCGCTGACCTGGAGCCTAAGTCCCTAAACTCCGAGGTCACAATGGCTTACAAGCTGCACGATCTCCAAGCCGGGAGGGAGCCACAAGGATGAATGTCTGCTGGGAACGAACACCGATCACCAGAAAGTCGCCCGTATCCCGCAGGCACAGAATCGAAGTAGCGGCCCTTGCCCCTAACCTGGGAGCACTCCCAGACTGGGAATACTCTCATGAGTTTCCTTGCCGAATTAGGCCTCACCGCTCACATCCAGGCTGGCGCTGACGAATTAGCCCAGCGTTTCCAGATAGTGCCGGTCCCACGCGGCCAGCACGCTTTCCAGGTCCGAGTAGGGGCCGGGCTCGTACGCCCGAGACGCGATGCCCCGCTGCGACAACTCGCAGACCTGCCAGTCCTGCCGGTTCGTCTGATCCCAGAACTCGACCGCCGGCCCCGGATCAAAACCGGCGGCAGCCACCGCCTGGGGATGAAACAGCCACAGGCATTCGACGCGCGTGCAATCCACGGCCACCCGGTGCAACTGGTGAACCAGCACATAGTCGGGGTGCGGACTGAGGAACATGCCGGGAAAGATCGTGTAGTAGAAGACCTGGCGGCGGCGAGCCGGATCCAGACCCGGCAGCGGAGCGGCACACGCCTGGCCAGTGCACGTCATGCTCTGCACGCCGTCGGCCAGCCGCATGGGACCGCCCAGCACGGGACCCTCGTGCCAATCATTCTCGGCATCCTTGTACGGAGTCAGCGCGTTCAACGCCGGGTGCACGATCGGGCAGTGATAGCATTCGCTGTAATTCTGCAGCAGCAGTTTCCAGTTGGCCTGCACCTGGTACTCCAGCCGCGCGGCCGGGACCAGTTGGTCGAGCTGCCAGGGCGACAACCGCGCGCCAAGTTCCGTCCACCACGGCGGCAGCTCCACCGGTGGCTCCCGCAGACAGATCAGCACGAAGCCTTGCCACTGGGCCACCGCCGCCTCGCGCAGCGGATACTGACCGCGGTCGAACCCCGGCACTGACAGCATGTTCGGCGCCGCCCGCAACCGCCCGTCGCGGCCATAGGTCCAGCCGTGATAGGGACAACGGAGCGTCTGCCGCACGCCCTGCTCGTCCCGCACACCCTGCTCATCGCACAGCCGTGTGCCGCGATGCCGGCAGACGTTGTAGTAACAGCGCAGCCGATCGTCGTCGTCGCGCCACAGGATCAGGCTCTCGCCTTCCAACTCGACCAGCCGCGGACCAGCGTCGGCCGCCAGCTCGCTGGCTCGCCCCGCGCACAGCCAGTGGCAGCCAAAGACCCGCTGGCCTTCGAGCTGATAGACGTCCGCCGCCTGGTAGTAGCGCTGCGGCAGCGTGCGTGCTCCCGCGGCCGTGCGATGTGTCATGGTTGGTTTCCAATAGTGTGCCGCAAAGGCACCTGACACCCCAATCGGGTTCTTAACAGTGTAGCCCGATTGTCCCCAATCGGGTTCATCGGTCCAGCGGCCCGGATGCGCAGTCCGGCGATGCGCCGCAAGAGCGATTGAAAACAATCGCTCCACCCACAGTGTAGCCCGATCGTCCCCAATCGGGTTCTTCGGGCCAGCGGCCCGGATGCGCCGTGCGGCGATGCGCCGCAAGAGCGCTCGAGGACAATCGCTCCACCCACAGTGTAGCCCGATTGTCCCCAATCGGGTTCGTCGGGCCAGCGGCCCCGATGCGCGGCCCGGCGAGGCGCCGAAAGAGCGATTGAGGACAATCGCCCAACCCACAGTGTAGCCCGATTGTCCCCAATCGGGTTCATCGGGCCAGCGGCCCGGATGCGCGGTCCGGCGATGCGCC
>JAGFJK010000350.1 GCA_024102795.1 Pirellulaceae bacterium | reverse complement strand
CACCTGCTGGGACTGGAGGTGCACGCGGCCGAGGGGCAGGGCGGGCACGGTCCCGCGTCGCCGCTGTGGCTGCGGGCGGCGTTGTTCGCGGTCGGGGCGGTCGCCGGCTGGCTGCTGGCCCATCCCGTGAACTGGGTCTTGAACCGGCTGTTCGACGGTTTCAACTGGGTGTTCGACGTCACGATCAAGGGCTACGGCGCGTGCGTGGGTTTGCTGCTGCGGACGAGCGTCATTGTGCTGGCGGTCTATGGCGGCTTGATGTTCCTGACTTACAGCGCCTTTCAAGCCGTGCCAACCGGCTTCATCCCGGAACAGGACAAAGGGTACTTGATCGTCAACGCGCAGCTTCCCGACGGAGCCAACCTGGACCGCAGCGACGCCCTGGTGCGGAAGCTCAGCGAGGTCGCGCGGCAGACCGAGGGAGTCGCTCACACGATCGACCTGGCCGGCTATTCGACGATTCTCAGCACCAACATCTCCAACGTGGCCGGCATGTTCGTCATTCTGGCGCCGTTCGAGGAGCGGGCCGGCAAGCCCGAGCTGTCGGCCCCCGCGGTGATTGCCAGGCTGCGCCAGAAGTTCTCCGAGTTCCAGGAGGCTCAGGTCGCGGTCTTCGGCGCTCCGCCCGTCGAAGGGCTGGGCAGCACGGGAGGATTCAAGCTGCAGGTGCAGGACCGCCGCGCCGCGGGTTTAAGCGCGCTGTACGGCTCCGTGCAGAACTTCGCCGACCAGGCGAACACGCAACCGGGTCTGATCGGCGTATTCACCACGTTCAGCGTCGCGCAGCCGCAACTGTTCGCCGAGATCGATCGGGAGAAGGTCAAGGCCCAGAACGTCTCGCTGGACGAAGTGCACCTGGCCCTGCAGGCCTATCTCGGCTCGGCCTACGTCAATGACTTCTCCTTCCAGAATCGTAACTGGCAGGTGAACGTCCAGGCGGACCCGCGTTACCGCATGCGTGCCGAGGACATCGGAAATCTGCAGGTCCGCAACTCCAGCGGCGACCTGGTGCCGCTGGCCACCCTGCTGACGATCAAGGACACCAGCGGCCCGCCCATCGTCAACCACTACAACTTGTACCCGTCGGCCGAACTGAACGGCGCGACGGCGCCGGGAGTCAGCTCCGGCCAGGCGATCGAGATCATGGACCAGCTTGCCGCGACCTCGCTACCGGCGACGATGGGATATGAGTGGACCGAATTGACCTACCAGCAGATTCTGGCCTCAAAGGACGTCCTGACGAAACTTGCCTTTCCCCTGGGCGTGTTGTTCGTGTTTCTGGTGCTTTCCGCCCAGTATGAAAGCTGGTCCCTGCCGCTGGCGATCATCCTGATCGTCCCGATGTGCCTGCTGGCCGCCGTGACCGGCGTCTGGCTGGCCCGGCTGGACATCAACATCTTCGTGCAGATCGGGCTGGTGGTGCTGATCGGGCTGGCCGCCAAGAACGCGATCCTGATCGTGGAATTCGCCAAGCAGTTGGAGGACTCGGGAAAGCCGCGGTTCGATGCCGTCGTCGACGCCTGCAGGCTGCGGCTGCGGCCGATTCTGATGACCTCGTTCGCGTTCATTCTGGGCGTTGTTCCGCTGGTGCTGGCGACCGGCGCCGGCGCGGAAATGCGGTTCACGCTGGGCGTGGCGGTGTTCAGCGGCATGCTGGGGGTGACGGTTTTCGGCGTCTTCTTCACCCCGGTCTTCTTCTATGTCGTCCGCTGGTTCAGCACGATCCGGCAACCTGGACGGCAAGGCGGCCCCCAACCCACGCCGCCAACCGACCAGGTCTCGGAGGCACGGTGATCTGTCGCTGACCCTGCGCTTTCCGCAAGGGACTTATGGTAGTTTTACGAATGGTGCCGGCGGAATCAGCGTCGCATCATACAAAGTGAGACCTGGCTTTCCGCGGCGTCCCGGCGACCAACAATCCTCCAGCTCAAAGGAGAATCAAATGATACGAACCATGCTCGCTGCCGTAGTGATGTCCGTGAGCCTGCTGCTGGCGGCTGGCCACGCTTGCGCCGCGGACCAGGCCGCGGACGAGGCGGCCATCCGCAAGGCGGTCGAAGCGTACGTCACGGCCTTCAATCAGCATAACGCCAAGGCCCTGGCGGCGCTCTGGTCGCCCGAGGCAGTCTATACGAACCCCCTGAGCGGCGTGGAGGTTACCGGCCGCGAAGAGATCGAGAAGCAGTTCGAGTCGATCTTCACGGAAACGAAGGAGGCCAGGCTGGAAGCGACCACCGACTCGGTGCGGTTCATTTCTCCGGGCGTGGCCGTGGAGCAGGGCAGGGCAAAACTGCTCGTGGCCGATGAGCAGCCTGAGGAGTCCACCTACACCGCCATCTATGTGAAACGCAATGGCCAGTGGTTGCTGGATCGCGTGACCGAGGAAGATGTGATCGAACCGTTGTCGCACTACGAACAACTGAAGCCGCTGGAATGGCTGGTTGGACGCTGGACGGACCAAGACGATCAGGCCACCGTGGTTACCGAATGCAACTGGACGCGGAACAACAACTTCCTGGTGCGATCGTTCACGGTCCAGATTGGCGATCGCATCGACATGGCCGGCATGCAAATTATCGGTTGGGACCCGTCGACCAAGTCGATCCGCTCCTGGGTCTTTGACTCCGACGGCGGCTTCGGCCAGGGAACGTGGACCAATAAGGGAAACCGCTGGTACATCCAGCAAAACGGCGTGCTGGCCGACGGCGGCAAGACTTCCGCCATGAACATCCTCACTCGCCTGGACGACAACTCGTGTACCCTGCAGTCCGTCAACCGCACCGTGGACGGCGAACTGTTGCCAAATATCGATGAAGTCAAAATCACGAAGGAGTGATGCGATCATGAAAACGACGCTGCAGATCGGCGTGTTGATGTTGTTGGTGATGTCGTTGGCCGTTGGCGATGCCTGGGCTCGCGGCGGGCGTGGCGGTGGTGGCGGCGCACGTGGCGGCGGAGGAATCTCGCGAGGTGGCGGCGGATACAGTCGGCCCAGCCCCTCAATCAGCCGTTCGCCCTCGGTCAGTCGGCCCTCGGTCAGCCGCCCGCCCACAGCCAGCCGGCCCTCGGTCAGCCGGCCGCCCACAGCCAGCCGGCCCTCAACTGGTGTGCGACCCAGTCCGGGCGTGCGGCCAAGTCCGAGCCCTGGCGTGCGACCCGGTACGAGCCCTGGTGTGCGACCTGGCACGGGCCCTGGTGTGCGACCTGGCACGGGTCCCGGCGTAGCCACGCGGCCCTCCTCCTCGCAACTGCAGAACTTCCTGGACATTCCCGCCAGCGGTGCGGCTCGGCCAGGCACTCTGCCCGCGGGCCGTCCCAGCGGCGCGGCGGG
>JAGFJK010000343.1 GCA_024102795.1 Pirellulaceae bacterium | reverse complement strand
CGGAGCTTGCGGCTCGGCGGCGGGACTCGGAATATCCGTCGGCCCGCTGGCTGGCTTCGTGGTTGGCGGCTCGGTCGGGGCCCCCGCCGGCCGCGTCACCGGCCCGTTTCCGGCCGGCTGCGGGGAGCTTGGCGCCGGCACGAAGCCAGGACGCACCGGTCGAGCCGTGATCCGGGTCATCGGCGGCTCCTCGCTCAAGAAGGACATCGTTTCCTTGTTCGTCCCGCGATAGATCTCGGTCGTCGCGGGCGGAGGCGCCGCGGCCAGGCCCAGCAGACTGTCCAAGGTCAGCGGCTGCGGGTCGCTGATGTATTCCAGGTCGGCCGGACTGCGCAACGTCAGCATCAGGTCACCGCGGTCCTCGACCACCTTCAGGGCCGCCGCCTGCTCAGGCGAAACCGCCAGCGTCACCGTGTCCTGAGCCTGCGGTCGGTTCGGCGGCCGCGTGCCCGGCAGGATGTTCTGGCCGAACGCCAGCACCTCGACGCTCTCCAGCAGCGTGATGGTTGTCTGAGCCAGCTCCTCGCCGCCGAACGACGAGTCGGTGCGGAACAGCACGTCCACGAAAGAACCTGGCGTGGCCATGCCGGCGACCGCGGCCGTGTTGGCGATCGGCACGGTGACGGCCCGCAAACCCGGCTTCAGCCGCTCCGCCACGCTGGGCCCCATTCCCTCGGGGTACAGGTCGGTAGTCATGAACGGCTGACCCTGCTTGAGCGGTTCCCGCAGCGTGCGGCCGATGATCTGCTGGCTGTTGGTCATGTAACCTTCGGGCAGCCCCCGTTCGCGGATCTGTTCGGCGGTCAACCGCATAATGGCAATGTCGCCGACGGACAGGGTCCGCCCGGGGATCAGGTCGATGCTGGCGACCGGGACCACATTCAATTGGGGTGCCTCGGCCTGCTGCTCAGGCCTCTGCAGGCTCTTGCGAACAGCATAAGCACCCACCAAACCAAACAGGACGGCAAAGATGCCAACGATGACGGTTCCTGGACTTATGCGAGACATTTCTCTGCTGGACCCCTTACCCGTGTTTTAATGTAGCGCACCCGTGGACAGTCCCGACTAGCTGGGGACCACGACAAGCTTCCATGCCAGCAGCGACCAGGTCGCCAAGGCCACTGGCAAGGCGTAGGGCAACACCCGCCGCTTCTGCCGGTTGCGGGCTAGTTCCTCATCACTCATCACGCGCCCGCCGCGCGTGCTCGAAGCCACCACCGGCATGTACCGCCTGCGGACGTGGCCGTAGCCGTATGCCGCCAGATCGCGCAACGCCATACCGACCGTTCCCACCAGCGCCAGGATGGCACTCAACCCCACCACGATCAGAATCGGAATCGGGCCCAACCAGGCGCCCAAAGCCCCCATCAGTTTGACATCGCCGCCCCCGCCGCCGCCAATCAACCAGAGGACGAATAGGATTCCAAACCCGATGGCGAACCCGGCCAGCGACTGCCCCAGGCCGTTCCAGCCGCCAGTTACCGTGTGAAACGCCAGCCCCGCCACGAACGCCGGAACCGTCAACCAGTTCGGCAGCTTTCGCGTCCGCAGGTCACTGACGCTGGCCATCAGCGTGAACACGCCGACCGCCGCCACGTAAATCAGCTCTTGAACTTCCATTCACCCAAATCGCTTGCGGTCGCTGGTAAATCCCCGGTCGCTGGTAAATCCCGGTCAGAGGAAGCGCACTTTTCGCCAGGGGCCAAGCCGACTGCAGTCGGCGTGCCACGCGGTATAATTTCCTTAATCCGTGCAAACGGCATTGGCGGTCTCCGGGATGTTTCCAAGTCGAGACAGCGCACGTGCCGCGCGCTTCCCTTCTCGTACATTGACGTCTGACGGGCGGAAGCGTCGGATTCCCCGCTGGTGCTCGGCCAGCAACAGAAAAGGGGGGCGCGGCACCGTTGCCGCCACCCCCCTTCGGTCGTCACGAACCTGTCAGCTTTCAGGACTACGGGCTCTCGTGCGACGCGTGCACGCTGCACACGTCCACGCAGACGGCGCCGTTGCAGCCGATGTCGCCGCAGATCTGGTCGCAGCTATCGACGCGGTCGATGCCGAAGCTGCCGGCCGTAGTGGAGTGGTGGCCGGTGATGGCCGAGAACGAATAGCTCTGGTTGAGTTGCGAGATCATCCCCGCCACGTCCGCCAGTTCCTGCACCACCTGGTCGCGGATCGTCGTCAGACCCACGATCATGCCGATCACCAGAATCGTGGCGATAATCGCCAGTTCGGTCGAAACCACAAACCCCGCCTCGTCGCTCCACAATCGGCGAACGCTCGTCATACTCTTTCTCCCCGTGCAAAGCACCATGTAGTAGAAACTCATCGGAACAAACCGTGGCGCCTCGTGGGCCAGGGCAGCTTGCACGCTACATCCTTGCGCCGCGACGAGGCAGGAGCACCAGTGTTTCGGGTTGGCCAACCGTTAACGTCGGCGTGTCAATAGCAGTTAACGTGCCGCGCGAAAGTGTTTCGATTGGTTGGCGCGAGTTTCCGGGCGGATACGCGGCTGTTGTCGCGCTTCTAAGACGAAACGTTCCAAGGACTTAGCCAATTCGTCCAGAATTCTCGGCCAGGTTTGCGCGGCAGCGCGCTGGAGCCGGCGGAGCAGGGATCCACCATGTTTCCATGGGGAAGCAGGGGAGCGCTCCCTTGTTAACAGATGGGAGCGCTGGCCGGTAACAGGCCAATCGCTCCCCGCAGGCCTGGCCCGGACACTATCGCACATCGCGCATCGCGCATCGCGCATCGCGCGTGGTGCGGGCTGGCGGGGTAGGGGGAGCGGAAGCAGAAGCCGAAGAAGAAGCAGAAAAGCGGCACGAGCCCGGCGAAGCAGTTCGCTTCGCCGGGCTCGGCTGATGAACCGACCCATGTCTCTGGCCGCGCAATTCAGGCCGCGCGGGCGGACTGGAACCAACTACGGCGACTCGTGGGCGGCGGCGACGTTGCACACGTCCACGCAGACCGCGCCGTTGCCGCCGATGTCGCCGCACAACTGATCACAACTGTCCACGCGGTCGATGCCGAAGCTGCCCGCCGTGGTGGAGTGATGTCCGGTGATCGCCGAGAACGAGTAGCTCTGGTTGAGCTGCGAAACCATACCGGCGATGTCCGCCAGTTCCTGCACGACCTGGTCGCGAATCGAGGTCAAACCCACAATCAGGCCGATCACCAGGATCGTCGCCACCAGGGCCAGCTCCGTCGAAACCACAAAGCCGGCTTCGTCGGACCACAAACGGGCACACAGTTTCATGTTTGTCTCTCACCTAAGTCTGATGCAATGACACATTCGCACGACACGACAACTTGCTGTTCGCGATGCGCTTCGCGAAAAACCGAACGTTCGATGGGGGCCACGTAAACAGCATTTGTCGTGCCGTTTAACATGCGAAACATTCTGTTCACAAGCTGAACCATCCCGGCCGTCGGCGACATCAAGAAATAGACAAGACCCGGAGTCGGCAAGCCGCCTCCGGGTCCTGTGGCTGTCACGCCCAAGCTTCCGCCCTTGGTGAGCGGGGCAAGCCTACGGTGATTCGTGAGACGCGGCCACATTGCAGACGTCCACGCACACGGCGCCGTTGCCGGAAACGTCGCCGCACACGACGTCGCAACTGTCGACGTTGTCGATGCCGAAACTGCCGGCGGTCGTCGAATGGTGGCCCGTGATGGCCGAGAACGAGTAGCTCTGATTCAACTGCGAAACCATGCCGGCGATGTCGGCCAGTTCCTGCACGACCTGGTCGCGGATCGACGTCAGACCCACGATCAACCCAATCACCAGAATTGTCGCCACCAGCGCCAGTTCGGTCGAAACCACGAAACCAGCTTCGTCAGACCAAAATCGATGGAACAGGTTCATCTTGCTCTCACCTAACCCCAGAGTGAAACAAACGGTTAATGCGGCACGTACCGCCCATAGCCTGAATTGCCAGGATGCTAGTTGCATTTAACGTGCCGTGTTCGCCGTTTCTTACGCGCTGGTTACGAAAACTTGATACTCCGCGGGGGCACCCTCGACATCGCGAGCCCGATCGGGCACCCGCCAAGGCGCATGAAGAAACCCGGCACCGGATGACACCGATGCCGGGTTGCGGCTTCCAAATGTGGATTGGAAACGACTTACGGCGACTCGTGCGAAGCAGCCACGTTGCAGACGTCCACGCAGACCGAGCCGTTACCGCCGATGTCACCGCACAACTGGTCGCAACTGTCGACGTTGTCGATGCCGAAGCTGCCAGCCGTGGTGGAGTGATGGCCGGTGATGGCCGAGAACGAATAGCTCTGGTTCAACTGCGACACCATACCGGCGATGTCGGCCAGTTCCTGCACCACCTGGTCGCGGATCGAGGTCAGACCCACGATCAAGCCGATCACCAGAATCGTGGCCACCAGAGCCAATTCCGTCGAGACGACGAAACCAGCGTCATCGCTCCAGAAACGACGAACCATGTTCATGTTAACTCACCCTTTCGCTGAAGAAAGCAACTCACCAGATGCGACCAAGTCGCGTGACAACCGAATCCAACCGAGGTTCACGTCGCAGACGTGAATCGCATGCGGTAACGCCCTTGCTGTGATTGCGAACCGCACACACTCGACGAAGCTGGCCAGCCTTGTTCGAGACGCGGCACGTTCAAAGCACTTGACGTGCCACCATCGCCCGCGGGGAAGGAAAAGGTTTCAAAACTTAAACATTCGCGGACCGGATCGGGCAGGTGATGTTCAAAGCTTGCGACCTGCCGGGTTTGCCTGGTTCCGCCGGTCTGGGCAGGCCCCTCGGTGGGGCAGCGAGCCAGCCGCACGGAAGCTGGCCGCGGCGTGCTGCGTGTTACCGTCTGGAAACAGCGCTAACCAAAACGGGTCCGCTGGTTAACACCACGCGCCCGCGACTGGGACCCACACGGCAAAGTCGCCAACCCGCCACGCCGCCGCACTGGATTCGAGGAAAATGGTCTGTGGGGCGCTTCGGCAAGTTAGCGCGCAGCGCTCGGCTGTTTCCCGCCGAAAACAAGCTGCCGCTCGGCATCCAGCAGCCGGGATGGTGCCAGCAGCAACAGCAGGTGCCACAGCACCAGACTCGACACCAGGTAGTAGTAGTTGCAGAAGGCCAGCTTGCCCAGCAGAAAGAAAGCCCCCAAGGCCACGGCCGATGCCCAGAGCAGAAGAGCCAGGTCGCAGCGACTGCGAGCCAACACCAGGGACACGCATCCAACGGCTGACAGGACGAGCGCTCCGAGTATCCGATCCGAAATGCGCACGCCCCAGCCGTTGTAGATCAAAGCCGGGATCGACAAGGCGTCCGAACGGAGCTCCACCGCCAGGTACGGCTCCAAGGTGCTGGCATAAAACGCCGGAGCGTCGAGCCACAGGAACGGCCCAAACAGCACGGCCGTCGTCACACCGCCGGCCAACAGCAGCGACCGCCAGTTCGGTGCCACCGGCAACGCAGCGCGGTGCGCCCCCAGGTACACCAGCGTCAGCCAGGCAATCAGCAGCCCGTACTGCTTCATGCCGACCACCATCGCCAGCGCCACGCCGGCCCCGGCCCACCAGTTTCGCAGCAGGCAAACCACCAGCACCGCCACGCCGCCCAGCAGCAGCGGGTCGATCCAGGCCTGCTCCAGCACGAACAACGACACCGGGTGCAACAGCCACAGCAGGCAGACGAGACGGACAGTCTTCCTGGGCAACCGCAGGCTCCGCCCCGCCGCCAGCAGGCAAACAACGATCAGCACGTCGGCCGCCACCGTCGCCGCTCGCACGTCCCCCAACAAGGCACGAAACGGGGCCGCCGCCAGCAAGTATCCCGGCCAGTAGAAGAAATGCGGCTGGTGATCGTAGGCGTCTCCGTAAACGTTCGGATACTCGGCCGCGTAAGGGTTGTCACCCGAAAGCAACTGGTCGCAACCCAGGTTGCCAATCACCCAGACGTCGATCGCCGGCTGCGGCGAGGCGTGCCAGGCGACCACCCGCAACGCGACGGCCAGCACCACCGCCGACAGCCACATGGCGTGTTCCAGTCGCCCTGGCAGTCGCACTCGCTTCCAGGTGCCCAGCCAGAGAATCAGCGCGATGGCCAGCATTGCCGACCCCAGCGGCGCCAGCCAGTTCTGCAGGCCAGGCACTGTCGCGTAGATCAGCTCCGGATCGAGCCACTGCAGGCCGGCGAACATGACCGCCACCAGGCCGCACCGCTGCGCCACCACACGCCAGGTGTTCCGGCCCCGCCCGCTCTCCGCCGCCCGACCGCCGAGCGCCACGTAAGCCAGAAAGCCCAGCGTCAACAGCATCAGGCCCAAGTCGTGAAAGTGCCCGTGCGTCAGCTTGAGCAGGATCCCCAGCAACGTGTAGAAGCCCAGCGCCACCGCCACGCTCCACGACGGGCGCGGCCACTCTCGAGACGCGTGAGTCCGACTGGATAAAACGGGGGCCGACGCCGATTTCGCAATTGGGTGCCCCGCGACTTGAAGCACCTTCCTTCCCGCAGTCGTTTCGCCGCCAATCCTGGCGGTGGCTCGCCAGCTCACCAGCCAGGCCGCGGCCAACAGGCCATTGCGCAGCGCCAGCACGAGGCATGGCACCGGATGCAGGTCGGGGAACAAACAGAACGGGTTGGTGATCCCGGTTCCCGGAAACGTGGGAAACCAGAGATAGGGAAAGACGCTGGCGGTCAGCGCGGCCAGGACAAAACACAGCGCCGTCATGCGCCCCAGACGCCGCTGGTCCCACTCCGCGGCCAACAACAACAGCAACGGCAGCCCAAACAAGAAGTACTGCGCCGATAAGACCTTGGAACACAGCAGCGTCAGCGGCACCGCCAGCAAACCAGCCCGCAGCACGTCCTTGCGATCAGGCGGGCGCCGGCGCCAGAGGTCCCAACCGAGGACGGCCAGGCCGAGCAGCAGCACCAGCGGCGAGAGTTTCGCCAGCAGGCCAGAAACCGGAGTTACCACGTCGACCGAGCCGTGCGACACTTCGGCGCTCAGTGGCAGGCCCAGCAGCGAACCCAGAAATAGCAGGCTGGCATACACCGATTCGATCTCGATGCCCCGCTG
>JAGFJK010000317.1 GCA_024102795.1 Pirellulaceae bacterium | reverse complement strand
GCGGCGGCATCGTGCCGGCGGCAAGGCGGTCGTGCACCTGGACCCAGCGGCGGAAATGCTCGAGGCCGGGCGGCTTGCCGGCCAGCGCCGCCAGGTCCAGTCCCGCCGCGGATTCCCGCCCTTCGTGGCAATCCAGGCAGTAGCGAGTGACGAATCGAGCCATGACCGGACCCGGCTCATCGCCGCGCACCGCCGGCGCGACCAGTCCGACCGACAGCAGCACCGCCAGGACTGGAAACTTCGCCATGCTCGTCACGCCAGCTCCAGTCCCCGCATCGTACCGGTGCCGGTCGAGAAGCGGTCGACCTCCAGCCCCAGCCGCTGCAGCATGGAAACGTACAGGTTGGACAGCGGGTAATTGTTCTGGGTGTCGAAGCCCAGGTGCTGGCCGTGCTTGAATCCGCCGCCGGCCAGCAGCACCGGCAGGTTGACGTTGGAGTGCGAGTTGGCGCTGCCCATGCAGGTGCCGTACAGCACCATCGAGCGATCGAGCAGCGAGTCGCCCGCCTCGCGCGTTTCGCCGAGCGCCGTCAGGAAATCGTTCAGGGCGTCGAACTGCCGCTCCTCGTGTCCCCGCAGCTCGGCCAGCACCTCGGGCCGATTTCCGTGATGCGTGATGTTGTGGATCACCGTGGTATCGATGAACAACGAGACGATCCGCGAGGAATCGGTTTCGAGCGCCAGCTTGATCAGGTCGAACATCATCCGCGAGCGTTCCACGAACTGCCGCGGATCGTTGTTATCGTCGGGCGGTTCCGCCGCGACCTCCGGCTTGGCGCGATGCTCCCACTGTTCGGCGCTGTGCAGCCGCCGTTCCAGATCCCGCACGCTGGACAGGTACTGATCCATGCGCTGCTGGTCCGCGGCGGGCAACGAGCGATTCAGCCGTTGAGCTTGCTCGGCCACGAAGTCCAGCGTACTGCGTCCCTGCCGCAGCGACTCGACCCGCGCCTCGACCTCGTCGGGGCGGCCCTGCACGAACAACCGCTCGAACAACTTCCGCGGACTCTTCTCGGCCGGGATCGGCGCTCCGCTGCGCGTGTAGCTGAGCGTCGGGTTCTCGTTGCTCATCGCCAGCACCAGCGACGGAAAGCGCGTCTGATCGCCGAGCTGTTCGGCGGCGAACTGGTCCAGCGACACTCCGTTGCGGAACCCGCCCCGTTCCGGATGCGGCGTTCCGGTCAGGAAGCACCGCTCGGCCGCGTGGGCCCCGGTTACCCCCGGCAAACTGACGCCGGAGAACACGGTCATCTGGCGGCGATGAGCGGCCAGGCGTTGCAGGTAAGGGCTGAGCGTGTAGTCCGGGCCGCGATCCTCCGGAAAAAAGTACTGCGGCAGAATGCCCATGTTGGTTTCGATCGCCACCAGCCGGCGAGGCGGCGGCGAGTTCGAATCGGCCCCGAACGCGGGCCGCATCGCATCCAGCAGAGGCAAGGCCAGGGTGACCCCCGCGCCGCGCAGAAAGGTCCGCCGTGACAGGGGAAAGCGGCGAATGGTCATGCAACATGCTCTCAAAGGGACCTGAGCGCCTGAGAACGGCGCGGGCTGCTCCCAGGTGTGACGGCTTCGGTTTCGCGGGCCGAATCCCCGCCCGCATTGTATCATCCGCGACCGGCTGACGGGGACGGATGCCGTGGTTCCGAAAGCTGACGACGCGGCCGGCTCGCAGCGGCCTGTGGGCGGCATCCGACTGACCAGACCGTCGACGCGGAACCCTGGAAAACTTTGCCCAGCCGTGGCGACTCGCGCCCGAACCGGATTTCGAGCCGGCAGGTTGCCCTTTTTCCTGAGCCGCGCCTTGCATCGGGGCCGATCCGATCGAAGGATGACCATAGTTGGCGCACGGATGCCGGGCTCAGGCAGTCGCAGGTAATTGGTGCGCAGCATGGCTGGAACAAACCGCTTTGCGGTCGGTGTGGCAATCGTCGGCGTGGGACTCTGCGCGGCGTTGCCGTTTTCCCGCACGCCACCGCCGCCGGAATCCCCCGCTGGCACTTTCTCCGAACCGAACCCTCGCGGGAAAGACGCCGCCGAAACAGCGCTTATCATCTTGCCCGCCCTGGCGCTGGACGCTTCCGCGGACGGGACCAACATGCCGCTGCCCAGCGGCCCGCCACCCGTGGCTCAAGTCCAGGCAAGCCCGGCGGAGGCTTTTCCCGCGGTCCCCCGCCTGCTGGAACTTTCGACTCTGCCCAGCCTCGCGGAGTCGTTCGAAGATGCCACCGGCCCCGCCGCACGGGGATCGTCTCCCCCGGCCTCGCCGCTGGCTCAAGCACCCGGCAATCCTGCACCCGGCAATCCCGCGACAAACGTTCGCCTGGGGCCGCCCATCGCGATGCCGGCGGGCGCGCCGGCGGCGGCACC
>JAGFJK010000316.1 GCA_024102795.1 Pirellulaceae bacterium | reverse complement strand
GCGGCATCTGGCACTCAGTACCGAGCAGGCCTACGAAGGTTGGATTCGCCGCTTCCACCCAGAATCAAGCCCTGTCCGCCCTGCTGTTCCTGTACCGCGAAGTCTTGGAACACGACTTTGGCTGGCTGAATGACGTGGTTCGTGCCAAGAAGCCGAAACGCCTGCCGGATCACGCTCCTGCCCGAAGCTGTCGTCGGACCATTGCGGCAGCACCTGGCCCACGTCCAGACGCAACATGAGCTTGCTCTGCGCGAAGGTTATGGCGGCGTGGAACTGCCACACGCGCTAGGCCGCAAGTATCCCCACGCTGACCGTGAGTGGGGTTGGCAGTACGTCTATCCCGCCGCATCGCCGTCACGCGATCCCCGCAGCGGCGCCTACCGCCGACACCATCTCGATGCTTCGTATCTGCAGAGAGCGGTCGGCGCCGCCATTCGCAAGCTGCGAATTGCCAAGCACGCCGGATGCCACACTTTTCGCCACTCGTTTGCCACACACCTGCTGGCCAACGGAACCGACATTCGCACCGTCCAGGAACTGCTCGGACACGTCGACGTGCGGACCACACAAATCTACACCCATGTGCTCAGCCAGAATGAGTTCGCGGTAAAGAGCCCGATCGACCGCTACTGGGCGTCCACGCCCCGTTGATGTTTCCCTCGCACGCTCCCAAGGAACCCCTGAAACGCTCATCGACGCCAAAGCCCAGACAAGGGTCGGACACCCAGATATTGAACGATTGACGCCCTGGTCAGGCAAACGTCGCTCGGCAGTTCCGTATCCGTTTTACCCAGCAGTCCCCGGTGCGGTCGAGCAACTCGACCAGCAAATTCCAACCCCGACGACCTGCCAGCCACTTCCGTGATGCTCGACTCGTCCGAAAGCCGCGTCCCGCGAGTGGCCATGTGCGAATTGAGCGAATTGCTTTGCTCCATAGTCCCGCAGGCCCCTCCCCAGCCCTCCCCGAAGGAGATCGTGCAGCTTTTAAGTTTTTAACTCGTAGAAATTTAGAACGTGGCAAAAGCATCCTCGGCGTTCCCGTACGCCGAAGGCGTTCCACAGTCACAGGGTGTGGCCGTGATTTTGATCTCTCTTGTACGCCGAAGGCGTTCCACAAGGCGCCTTGTGCAACGCCTTCGGCGTAGAAGGGACTCGAGGCGGTCGTCCTCCCAGGGTGCGCCCGAAGCGGGCGACCCTGGGCTGGGTTGTTCAACGCCTGCGGCGTAAAGACAGCGCGGGAGTCGAACCGAAGGGCCACCCAACTGTCTTGGAGTCGCGCGCTTTGGAGGTTCTAAACACCGAGTTTCCATCGCCTTATAAGCTGCACGACCTCGAAGCCGGGGAGGGAGCCAGAAGTGACTGGAACCGATCTCGTCCGACATCCGCGTCCCACAAGATCCTTGACGATGACCTGGGCGGCGCTGCCGCAAGTTGCTGAGAGTTGCGTTGTCGCTCTTGGCAATCCCGTCAACCGGCGCTCTCAGGCGGGCAGCTCGTCGCCGACCGCCGCTTCCCGGCGGAAACACAGGTGCCGGTTCCAGTGCTGGTCGTCGGCCAGGGGAAAGTCGGTGCGCAGATGGACTCCCCGCGACTCGGCCCGTTCCAGGGCCGCCTGCACCATGACGCGGGCGATCACCAGCATGTTCTGCAATTCCCAGCCTTGCGGGTCGTCCACCTGCACGGCCAGGACGTAGCGGCACCAGTGTTCGATCGTTTCGGCCGCGGCGGTGAGCTGGTCGTGGCTGCGCCGCACCCCGGCGGCGCGCCACATCAGGCTCTTGAGCGAATTGCGAACGTCGGAAAAATCGAAGGCGGGCGGCCCGTCCACGCGTTGCGGCGAGCTGAGCGGCAGCGCCCGGAACTCATCCGGCATCCGGCCCGCCGCCTCGGACGCTCCCTGGCCCGCGTGCGTGCCGAATACCAGGCCCTCCAGCAGGCTGTTCGACGCCAGCCGGTTCGCTCCGTGCAGCCCGCTGGAGGAGACCTCGCCGGCCGCCCAGAGCCGCTCGACAGTCGTGCGGCCCGCCTCGTCGACCGTCACGCCGCCAATCATGTAGTGCGCTCCCGGCCGGACCGGAATGCGATCAACCGTGATGTCCAGGCCGAACTTGCGGCAGACGCGGGCGATGCCCGGAAAGCGGCCGCGGACGAAGGCCGGGTCCAGGTGGCTCAGATCCAGGTACACGCAGGGGTGCTTCGTCTTGTCCATCTGCGACACGATGGCCTGGGCCACAATGTCGCGCGGGGCCAGCTCGCCCCGCTCATCGTACTCCGGCATGAATCGGCGACCCTGGTTGTCCACCAGGTAAGCGCCCTCGCCCCGAATCGCCTCGGTGATCAGACTGCGGCTGCTGCCGGCGATGTACAGCACCGTGGGATGAAACTGCATGAATTCCATGTCCCGCAGTTCGGCACCCGCCCGGTAAGCCAGGGCGTGGCCGTCGGCGGTGGCGACCGGCGGATTGGTCGATTCCCGGTAGAGCTGCCCTGCTCCGCCCGTGCACAGCACGGTCTGCCTGGCCCAGACCAGCGTCTTGTCGGTCCCCCCGCGAGCGATTAACGCTCCGTGACACGCACCGTCGTGTGTCAGCAGGTCCACCGTGAAGGCATTCTCCCAGATCCGCACGTGGCGCAGCCGCCGAGTCCAGGCGATGACGGCCCGCATCACTTCCTTGCCCGTCGCGTCGCCCAAGGCATGCACGACCCGCTTGTGGCTGTGCCCGCCTTCCCGCCCCAAGGTCAAACTGCCCGACTGGTGGTCGAACTGCGTGCCCCATTGAATCAGTTCGGCAATCCGCTCGGGCGCCTCCCGCACCACCATCTCCACGATCTGGCGGTCGCACAATGCGCCGCCGGCCGTGATCGTGTCGGCCACGTGGTCCTCAAAACGGTCCTCCGGGTCCATCACGCCGGCGATCCCGCCTTGAGCGTACGCGCTGCTGGACTGCCGCAGCGCGTCCTTGGTCACCACCAGCACCGATTGCCGGCCATCCACCGCGTTGGCCGCTCGCAAGCCCGCCAGCCCGCCGCCAATAATCAAGACGTCGGTAAAGAAATGCGGCAGTTGCTTGGGATGAAACGAAGTCAAGTAGCGGGGCACTTGCACCATCGGCGCTTATCGCTCCCCAGCCGGAGGACGCTGGACTCCGCGCGGTGGAATGCTGCCCGCGCCCCGCGCCGTGGCTTTCTGATAGGCTTCGAACAGTTCCCGATAGCGGGGCGGAGGCGTTGCCCGCACGCCACTTTCGCTCAACCCGCGCACCTGGTCGGCCTGGCTTCCCGCCTGTCGCACTTGCGGCTGGTCGGGCCGCAAGCCCAGACTGCGGACCGCCTCGTCCCACTGCGATTTCTGTCCGGGCTCCGGACCGCCCGCTGCCTGCCGCAAACGTTGCCATCGCTCCACGAACTGCCGCAGCTCCTCCGGCGTCCAGCCCAGTTTGTCGAGCAGCTCGGGATCCGGATCATCCTGCTGATCCTCCAGATAGTCCAGCGCCATCTGGGTCGCTCGGCGAGCGTACTCCTGGTTGGCCTGCTGCCCGTCTGGCACCTCGCCGGGGCCGTCGCCCGCCGGCGCCTGGCCCTGTCCGGCCAGCCCGCCGCCCTGGACCGGTCCGCTGGGAGTGCCCGCCGGTTGTCCCGGC
>JAGFJK010000290.1 GCA_024102795.1 Pirellulaceae bacterium | reverse complement strand
GGCCTGGCCGTACGCTCGCTGGCTGGCCGGTCAGCGACTGCTGCCGCGGCCGGCCGCACGGCTGCCCGATCTGCCCGGACCGCTGGCTGGTCACGCCCGCTTCGCCATCGGGCAACTGCAGTCCGCGGCGCTCGAAATCAGCGCCACCATGCGCAAGCACCAGTTGAAGCTGGCCGACCGGCAGTGCCGCATGTCCGAGCTGTCCGGGCGTTTGCAACTGCTGGTCGTGATGTTGTGTGCCAGCCTGTATGCCGGTCGGCAGGCGGACGAACTGGTGCGGGACGCGGCGGACGTGCTGTGCCGCGAGCTGGCCGCGAAGCTGACCGGGCGGCGGCCCAGCGACGGCGACTTTCGGGCCATGACCGCGCTGGGCGAGAAGATCGCCGAGCGGGGTTTTGCCGGCACCGAAGGGCTGGACGCGGGGGAAATTCTGATGCCGTACGAGCGGTGAGCGTTGCCGTTCGCTCCTTCATAGTCGCCTTTCGCTCCGCGAAAGTAGCGTTGCAGCGGCTGTTGCGCTGGCCACGTCAAGCCCCGGCGCCCGCGACTTTCGCGGAGCGCAAGGCGACTCTGCGCTACTTTCGCGGAGCGAAAGGCGACACTCCGCTGGCCAGCGAGACGAGCTTATCGCACAATAGGGCGATTCGATCCTGAGCCCTGAATCGCGAGGAGCGTCCGATGGCCACGTTCGCCGTCATTTTGCCGGCGGCCGGCAAGAGCAGCCGGTTTCGCGATCCGCACTTCAAGAAGCCGTTCGCTTCGCTGGACAATCGCGCCGTGTGGATGCATTCGGCCGAGAAGTTTCTGGCCCGCGACGACGTCAAGCAGGTGATCCTGGTGATCGACGACGAGGACCGGGACGAATTCCAGGCTCGCTTCGCGGCGAATGTGGCGATCCTGGGAGTGGAAGTGGTGTCGGGCGGAGCGGAGCGGGCGGATTCGGTGCTGAACGCCTTGGCGCGCGTGCGGGCGGACATCGACTACGTGGCCGTGCACGATGCCGCTCGGCCCTGCCTGGCGGCGGAGTGGATCGAGCGGGTGTTCGAGGCGGCTCGGCAATCCGATGCGGCGATTCTGGCGATTCCGGTCGTGGGCACGCTGAAGCGGGTCGGGGCGGACAAGTGCATTCAGGAGACGGTCCGCCGGGACGGTCTCTGGGAGGCCCAGACGCCGCAGGTGTTCCGCCGCCAGTTGCTGCTGGACGCCTACGCTCGGCGAGGCACGCTGGCGGCCACGGACGACGCCCAGCTTGTCGAACAGTTGGGGCACCCGGTCCGCGTGGTGCCCGGTTCGCCCATCAACCTGAAAATCACCACCAAGGAAGACCTGCACCTGGCCGCTCAAGCGCTGAAGGCCCTGCCCAAGCCGCGCCTGTTCGGGCCCGCTCATCCGTTCGCCGACGACGACCACTGGCGGTAGTTACAACCTGCAACCATCGAGACATTGATGACCGACGGCGAGCGGGGGGCGTCAGCCCCCTGTTTCTAGTCGCGTCGCAACCTGCAACCATCGAGACATTGATGACCGACATTATCTCCGACCTGCGCTGGCGAGGCCTGGTGCATCAGACGACCGACGATCAACATCTTCCGCAGTGGCTGGCCAGTGGACGGACGCTGTACGGCGGTTTCGACCCGACCAGCGACAGCCTGCACGTGGGCCACCTGGTGCCCCTGATGTTGCTGCGGCGATTCCAGCGCGCGGGCCATAAGCCGGTGGCCCTGGTAGGCGGCGCCACGGGCATGATCGGGGATCCGAGCGGCAAGAGCGAGGAGCGGAATCTGCTGTCGGTGGAACAACTGCGGCACAACGTGGCGGTGATCGAGCGGCAGTTGCGTCAGTTTCTGGATTTCGATTGCGGCCAGGCGTCGGCCGTCGTGGTCAACAACTACGACTGGATGCAAAGCTTCAGCTTCCTGGAATTCTTGCGGGACGTCGGCAAGAACTGCCCGGTCAACGTGATGCTGGCCAAGGACTCGGTCCGCTCGCGGCTGGAGCGGGCCGACGGCGGATTGAGCTACACCGAGTTCAGTTACATGCTGTTGCAGGCCTACGATTTCGTCCACTTGAACCAGCATCACGGCTGCCAGATGCAGGTTGGCGGCAGCGACCAGTGGGGCAACATCACGGCTGGCATCGACCTGGCGCGCCGCATGCGCGGCGTCCAACTGTATGGCCTGACCTGCCCGCTGCTGACCAAGGCCGACGGCTCCAAGATGGGCAAGACCGAAGCCGGCGCGCTGTGGCTCTCGGCCCAGAAGACCAGCCCCTACGCTTTCTACCAGTACTGGGTCAACGTGGCCGACGAGGACGCGGGCAACTGCCTGCGGATGCTGACCGAACTTTCTCACGAGGAGATCCAGGCCCTGGATCAGGCTCGCGCCGACCAGCCGCATCTGCGCGAGAGCCAGAAGCGGCTGGCGGAGTGGCTGACCGAGTTGATTCACGGCCGTTCGGGTCTGACGGCCGCGGTGCGGGCCACCGAAGTCCTGTTTGGAGCGGAGATCGAGGACCTGAGCGATCAGCAACTGCTGGAGATCTTTGCCGACGTTCCCAGCCGCCAGTTGCCGCGCCAGTCGCTGGCCGCTCCCGGGCTGCCGATCGTCGATGCGCTGGTCGCGGCGGAGCTGGCCAAGAGCAAGGGGGAAGCTCGCCGCACGATCCAGCAGGGCGGCGTGTACGTGAACAACCGGCGGTGCGATGCGGTGGAACTGACGCTGACCGAGGAGCACCTGGCGAGCGAGTCGGTGATCGTGCTCCGCAGCGGCCGCAAGCGTTACGCGTTGCTGCGGCTGGCGGATTGAGCGGGATCGGCCTGGAGCGGGATCGGCCTGGACAGAAATTGCCGGATCTGTCACATTCCCGCCCCGTTCTTGGACCGTCACGAACCTTCTGCCTGGTGAGCATCCCATGACGCGGATTCGGAGCCTGCTGTGTCGGGGGGTCTGCGTTCTGGCCCTGATTCCGGCCGGCTGCCGCACGACGGAGGAAGTCAGCGAGCCGGCGGCGCCGGCCAGTTCCGACTGGAGTTCGGAGTTTCGCACCCAGGACACCGACACGTTGCCGCTGGGCCTGAGCAGCCGGGCCCGCGAAATCGAACGCAGCGTCGGCGTGGGCCGCTAGACGGCCGTGGCTTGCAGCCGAGCGGTGGTCGGCTATAACACGTCGTATGAAGCCACCAGCCAACGACGCGTATCAGCAACTTTGCCGCCACGTCCGCCAGGCCGAAATGCTGGCCTCGATCGAGGCTCTGCTGGGGTGGGACGAACGCACCATGCTGCCGCCGGCCGCGGCCGAGTACCGGGCGGAGCAGGTCGCCGGTCTGTCGGGCCTGATCCACGAGCGGCGCACGGCGCCGGAGGTCGGCCATTGGCTGGAGCAGTTGTCGTCCGGGGACTGGGCCGAGCAGGCCAGCGAGGACGAGCGGGCGACGGTGCGCGAGCTGCGGCGGCAGTACCAGCGGCAAGTGCGCCTGCCGCAGTCGCTGGTCGAGGAGTTGGCGCGGACTTCGGTCCAGGGACAGCAGGTCTGGGTGGAAGCTCGCCGGACGAATGACTTCGCCCGCTTCCGGCCGCTGCTGGAGCGGACGTTGCGGCTGAAGCGCGAGCAGGCCGAGGCGCTGGGTTACGAGGAGTGCCTGTACGACGCGCTGCTGGAGGATTACGAACCGGGCGCGCGGACCAGCCAGGTAGCGCGGATTCTGGGGGCTCTGCGCGACGAACTGCGCCCGCTGGTCGCCGGCCTGGCGGAGTCGGCCGGTCGCCCGCGGAAGGAAATCCTCGCTCGCAGCTTTCCCGTGGCCGCGCAGGAGGCGTTCTCGCGGGAAGCGGCCGCCGCCATTGGCTTCGACTTCCAGCGAGGCCGCCTGGACGTCACGGCACATCCTTTCTGCACCCGGCTGGGCCCCGACGATTGCCGCATCACGACGCGGTACAATGAGCGGGCGTTCGCGGAAGCGTTCTTCGGCACGCTGCACGAATCGGGGCACGGGATCTACGAGCAAGGGCTGAGGACCGACCAGTTCGGGCTGCCTCCCGGCTCCGCGGCGTCGCTGGGCGTTCACGAGTCGCAGTCGCGGATGTGGGAGAACCTGGTGGGACGGAGCCGCGGATTCTGGCAGTATTTCTACCCGGCGGCCCAGCGGCACTTTCCGGCCGCGCTGAGCGACGTGAGTCTGGACGAATTCGTGTTCTGCATCAATGGCGTCGAACCGTCGTTGATTCGGATCGAGGCGGATGAGGCGACCTACAACCTGCACATTATCATCCGCTTCGAGCTGGAGCAGGAACTGCTGAACGATACCTTGCGGGTCGGCGATCTGCCGGCGGCCTGGAACGCGAAGTACGAGGCCAATCTGGGTATCCGGCCGGCCGACGACGCACATGGAGTGCTGCAGGATATCCACTGGAGCGCCGGGCTGTTCGGTTACTTCGCCACCTACTCGCTGGGCAACCTCTTCGCCGCTCAGTTGTTCGAGGCGGCCGAGCGGGACTTGGGCAAGTTGGAGGAGCAGTTCGCGGCCGGTCGGTTCGACCCGCTGCGCGAGTGGCTGACCGAGCGAGTCTACCGTCGCGGCCACTGCCTGCCCGCCAGCCAGTTGATGGAATCGGTCATTGGTCGGCCGATTTCGCACCAGCAGTTGATTTCCCACCTGCGGCGCAAGCTGGGACCGCTGTACGGCATCTGAACAAGAGTCGCGACGTTGGGGCGCGGGACACTGGCGGGCGGAGCCAGCGGCCGTCCGGGTGTGAACCTTCCGGGACCAACTCTAGCCACCCGCCTCAGGCCGCGGTTACACTAGGGCGTGGTCGCGGGAGGAGCGTGGAGCCGCTTCGGTCCACCCTGGGGCGACCGCTTTGGTGCGCGGAGACGAATATGCCAGGTGCGACGTGTCCAAGTTGTCTGGAACCGGTCACTGTGCCCCACGGGGCCGACCCTCAGACCGTCGTTCGCTGCCCTTTGTGCCAGGAGGAATTCGAACTGGCGCTGGTGCTCGACGCGCTGCCTCCCAGCTTGATCGTGGTCAGCGCGCCGGCTCGAACGGCCGACGCCAGTCTGGGAAGCCAGCGGCCGGCATTTCTGTCGGCCGCGAGCGTCGCCGTGGCGGATGAGGCTGGCGCGGATGCCGAGGACGAGTTTCGGCTGGCGGCTGACGAGGATGCATCGCCTCGGCCGTTTCAGCTTGCCGCCGGGACTGCCGGCACCGCGACCGTCAAGGCCGGGCAGCGAGCGCCTGGCCGGGCCAAAAAGCAAAAGAACCCGCTGGTCGAAGTCGCCAAGATCGTGGCTGGCGGCGTGGTCGGGTTATCAATTGGTTATGTGCTGGTCTGGTGGATCCCGCTGTTGATGGGACGGACGCCGCGCGATCCGGTGCAAGGCGTCGCCCCGATGGTGGGTCGCTATGTGCCGTGGATCGTGCCGGCTCAGCTACGAGGCGCCAGTTCCTCGCCGGAGAGTGATTCCGACGGCGGTGGATTTGACGCGACGGCCGCCGA
>JAGFJK010000284.1 GCA_024102795.1 Pirellulaceae bacterium | reverse complement strand
CATCGGGCGCCAGGTGCGTCAAAACAGGGTGCATAAGAGCCCCTCCCCAGCCCTCCCCGGAAGCCGGGGAGGGGGCCAAAGGGATTTCCAGGGGGGAGCGCTCGCCGAAGTCCAGGCTGTCCACGTTTTCCCTCGGTCATGACGCCAAATCCCCACAGCAAACCAACTTAAAAGCTGCACGATCTCGAAGCGGCGAGGGGGCCAGAAGTATTGTGAGGGGGGCTCGGCGAAGTCATCATGCTCACCAGAAAATCGTCCGCATCCCGAAGGCAAGGAAAGGCGACGATCGACTTAGTGCTGATGGTGCATCTGGTACAGCATGTGCTTCTGATCGCCCTTGGCGTAAATATAGGCCAGCAAGTCCAGGATTTCCTCCTGAGTCAGCTTGTTCAGCAGGCCCAGCGGCATGATCGAAACGGGTGATTTCATCCGCTCCTCAATCTCCGCCTTGCGAACCACCACCGGGTCGGCCTTGGCCAGCGGATCCACCAGCAGCTTCACCTGCTCGGCATCCTCCTCGATGACCATCCCGGTGACGACCTTGCCCGTATCGAGCACGAACACGTTGGACTGGTACTTCTCGGCGATCTCCTGCGACGGTTCGAGCATCGACCGCAGCAGGTGTTCGACCGTATGCTTCTTCGGTTCGATCTTCGTCAGATCGGGCCCGACTTCGTTACCTTCGCCGTTCAGCTTGTGGCAGGCCACGCAGTTGGCCACTCGGAACAGGCTCTTGCCCACTTCAAACGCCCGGCCATGCGGCAGTTGAGCCACCACGCCGGACAGGTCTTCGTACTTCCACTCGGTGTTCCTCGCCGAGAACTGCAGCATCTCGTCCTTGAGCGGCAGCGGGTTGGCGGCCAGGTACGCTTCGGGGTTGGCCTGGTACTGCTCCAGGCTGGCCACGACATACAACGCTCCGTACATCCGCCGCCAGTGACCGGGATAGGTGCAGACGTAAGGATAAACACCCGGCACCTGCGGAGCTTCGAAGGCCAGGGCCTGCGTCTGGCCCGGTTCGAGCAACCGGCTGGCGAGCAGGATCTTGTTCGACTTGGGGATGTAATGCCGTTCCTTGGCTCCCGGTTCCTGGGCCGTGGCTTCGGCCAGCGTGCCGACTTCGACTAGCGCGCCGGGTTCCAGGATGGCGAAGTTGTGCGGCATGTTGTCCGAATTCGAAAAGCGAAACTCAACCGGCTTCCTGGCTTCGACGACAATAATCTCCTTGTCGAAGATCATCCGTTCGGGCACCGTGCCAATGGCGATCACGCGCACGTCCAGGTTCTGCAGGCGGTCTTCCAGCGTCCGAGCCTGATCGTCGGGCAGCTTGCCGGCCACGACCCGCACCAGGGCGATCGCATCCTGAGCGGGTCCGCTGGTGCGGTAGCGGGCCGGAATCTCGCTCAGGTATCCAATCAAGTTGTCCGCCAGGTCGCGCAGAGCCTTCTCCGGCCAGTGTTGATCGGGGATCGTCCGCAGCACACTGATGGCCGCCGGCCGGCTACGATTCGCTCGGACCAGCGCCGCCAGATCCTCGAACTTCTGCTCTTCATGGCCGGGGATCGAGGCCAACGAGCGGATCGCCACGTCGTGCAACGTTTCGCCGCCGCTGACAAACAGCGCGTCGGCCGGGATCTTCTGTTTGGGAATCCCAGGCCCCGCCCAGGCGACCGACAGCCCGTCGCCGCCGCCATTGTCGAAATAGGTTACGGTCAGCGAGTGGGCCCCGGCTGGCAGGTCGATCGTGCCCGATTTCTCCACCATGCCGTGCAGCCCGTCGTTGTTCACCACGAGCTGATCGCCGATATACAGCCGCGAACCGTCGTCCGAGCTGGTAAAGAACGTGTACTTGCCGGACTTCGGGATCCCGATCATGCCGATGAATCGCAGAGCGAAGGCGTCGTCCTTGGCCTTCTGAGGCACATTCATCACGATTTCGGGCACGATCCCGCTGGCCTTGGGCTTGAGCCGGGCGAGCGTTTCGACGGCCACATTGTCCGGGCTGGGATCAAAGAAATCGACGTGGATGCCTGGCTGCTGCAACGAGCCGCCGCGGCCTTCCGCCGCCAGGTTCGGCGGCAGTTCGAACATCAGCGAACGCACGCTGGAGTAGAGTTTGCCACGCAATTCCGGATCGGGAATCGAAGGCACGGCGGCCAGCAGGTCCCGCAGATGTTCCTTGCTCTTCGAGGCAGCGAACAACGCATTCTCACCCGATTGGTCCGCGGCGATCAGGGCCACGTAGCCGATCCTGCGCACCTCGTCGGAATGGCCGCCGGTCGCCAGCTCCTCCAACTGCCGGCGGCTGCCCTTGAGTTCCGCGGCCGGCTGTTCGGCCAGCAACTGTCCCAAACCGCTCAGTCCGGCGGGCTGCCCGGCCTTGTCCCGCTCGCGGATCAGTTTCAGCAGCAGCGGCAGGGGGCTGGAGTTGCGGATCGATGCCAGTCCCGTCAGCGACTCGCGCAGCGCCGCCGCCGGCACGCGAGGCCGAGAGAGGATCGTTTCGTAAACCACTTCGGTGCGGTCCATCTTCAGCAGATCGTCGATGCTGGCATTGAGCAGCGCGTAGGCTTGAGCCGCCTTGGACAGCGGCTGTCCGGAGTTGATAGCATCCTGCACCAGCTTGTCGACCGGAATCTGTCCGCGAGCGTACTTGAGCACCGTGTCCAGTTCGGGGTCAACCGGCCGCGTGGCGACTTCGAAAATCACCTCGGCCGCCGGCAGCCCTTCAAAGGAAACGGCCGCCTTGACCGCTTCGGCCCGGACCAGCGGCGATTCGTCCCGCGCGGCTTCCAGCAGCAGCCCTTCCCAGCCTTCGACGGCCGACCCCCAATGGCCCAACGTGCGGATGGCGGCGGCTCGCACACGCGGCTCTTCCGCCCGAAACACGGTCCGCAGCAGGCTGGCGCTGGGCAGCCGATGCTCCTCGAACACCCACAGGCACTCCAGCAGCGCCTGCGCGTCGTCGGGCCGCGTGACGTCCAGCCGCGCCGCGAACGCCGCCACCTTCTCGGCCACCTCGTTCGAGTCGCGGCCGCTCAGCTCGATCCGGGCCCGATAGCGGGTGGCGTTTTCGCGAGCATGAAAGGCCTGGCAGACCTCCTCGATCGGCCGGCCCTTGAGCTTCGGTTGCCGGACCAGCGGGCGGCCCTGGGCGGTCACGCGATAGATGCGGCCATGCTCGTGGTCGCGATTCGGATCCCGCATGTTATGTTGCATGTGGCCAATCAGCGCGTTGCACCAGTCGGCCACGTACAGCGCGCCGTCGCCGCCGATCTCCACGTCCGACGGCCGGAAATTGGGGTCGTCCGACAACAGAATCGGCTCGACCTCCTCGCACGTGATGTCGGCGCCGTTGTACTTCACCTCGTGCTGCAGCACTCCCAGCACGCCGATCGTGTTGCAGATCAGGAAGTTGCCCTGGTTCTGCTCCGGGAAGTGGCTGCTGGACAGGATGCCGGTGGCCGCGACGGGTCGGACCCGCTTCTCGAACCACAGCTTGTTGCCGACCCCCTTGCCGATGTTCACGTACGACCCCGTGCCGCTGGTGCCGTCGTTGGCGAACTGGTAGCCCCACTGGTCGAAGACGTCGCCGTGAGGGTTCGGGCCGATCGGAAAGTGAAACTCCATCTCGAAGGTCCGCGGGTTGAAGCGGTGGACCCCGGTCTGCGTCGAGCGATACGTCCTGGTCGGCGTTTCCATCGTGGCCACGTTGAAGATGCCGCGCGACCAGTAAAGCCAGCCGTCGGGTCCCAGCACCATGGCGTTGGCCGAATGATGCGAGTCGGCGCTGGACAGGCCCTGCAGCATGCGGATCTTGACGTCCGCCTTGTCGTCGCCATCGGTATCCTTGAGAAACCACAGTTCAGGCAACGCGGCGACCAGCATGCCGCCGCCCCAGAACTCGAAGCCGGTGACGCTGTTCAGTTCATCGGCAAAGATCACGCACTTGTCGGCCACGCCGTCGCCGTCCTCATCCGGCAGGCAGATAATCCGGTCGCGCCGCGGCTCGGTCGGATTCCAGTGCGGGTAGCTTGGCCAGACCGAGACAAACAATCGCCCGTCCGGATCGACCGCCATCTGCACCGGGTTGACCAGTTCGGGAAACATCTTTTCCGAGGCGAACAGGTTGACCTGAATCCCGGCGGCGACCTTCATCTGGGAAATCGCCTCCCGCGGGTCGAGATACGGAAAGCGGCCGCCCTCGAGCGGTCCGGGCTTGTTTGTCTGGACCACCAGCTCCTCGGGCAGGTTGTCGTCTTTCAACTCCAGGTCGCCGCCGCGAGCGACCGCCCAGACCCGCTGGTCGCGATTGGCCGTCAGCACGTCGAAGATTTCCATCTCGCGCATCATCACGTCGGCGTTCGACTGGCCGAACCAGGCCAGCTTCGAGCGACCGCCGAAGACGTTGTAGCCGTCCACCACGCGATAGCGGCTGAACCAGTAGTAGTTCTTGTCGAGCACCACGTCGTGGAGTCGTCCGAGCTGCTGTGCGTCCAGCGCCGAGACGTCGGCCTGGAACAGTTCCTTGACGATCACCTCGGCGACCGCCTTGTCGCCACGCTCCAGCAGGTGGATGCCGTTCATGGTCAGCGGCTTGCTGGCCGCGGCGTACAGCTCGCGAGTCGGTGTGAACAGGTCCACGAAACCGACGCCCTTGGCCTGGCACACTTCCTGCATCGCCTGGGTGTAGAGGGCCAGCTTGTGGTTGTTGGCCGATCCGTTGGGCAAGTGCCGGCTCCGCAGGTCCTCGTGCGCGATCGGCGAGAAGAATACCAGCTTGGGCGCCGAGCGGCCGTTGTACTTCTGCGCCAGCATGCCGTCGATCACTTCGGCCAGGTCCCGGCGGAAGGCGTCCAGGCCCGCGTCGCCCTTCAACGCCTCGTTGTAGCCGAAGAAGCTGAAGACCACGTCCGCCCGCACCTTGGACAGCCACTGGTCCGGACTGCCGAAATTCTCCTCGCGGGGCCGCAACTTCAGCTCGTCGCCCGGAAAGGCCAGATTGCGAAACGTCAGGTTGTGCTGCGGGTGCAAGGCGTGGAGGTACGTCTCCAGCCAGGCGTGATGCTGCATCCGGTCGGCCAGCGTGTTGCCGATGTACGCGATCGAGTCGCCCGGATTGAGTTGCAGCCCCAGCTTGAGAGGTTGCGGCGGCTCCGCCGCCTGGCTCGCCAGCGAACCGACGGAAACCCAGGCCAGCAGGAACGAGGCGAGCGGGGCAAGCATACGGTGTTTCATCTGAGGCACTTCCATCAGGAAATCGGCGGATCGCTGGGGAGGGTCCGAGCTGATGCACGCGGTGGGAACGAACTGGCCGGCACGGGTGGCAGTCCCTGGCTGCCGGCCAGCGAAACGCTCCGCCCATTCTACCGCCAGCCATCAGGCCGGGGGAGCGGGGGCAGCGGGTGCCAGCGGGTGCCTGGGAGTAGCGGGCGCCTGGGAGTAGCGGGTGCCTGGGAGGAGCGGGTGCCTGGGAGGAGCGGGTGCCTGGGCGAATGCGTGCGCGGAGCGGAACCCAGGTGAGTAGTGCCGATCGCCCAACAGTTAACCTCCTGTACCGGGAAGGAACGCAAGGCAGGCACACACTTTCGTACCAGGACACATTTCATGGACCGTTCGCAGGGCAATTCGCGGGGCAATGCGGCCCAACTGCGCGAGGCAGGCGTGGAAAGCTGGCAACAGTTGGCCGATCGTTACACACCTTGCATTCGCGGCTGGGTCCGCCGCCACGGCGTTCCCGCTCAAGATGTCGACGACCTGGTCCAGGATGTGTTCCTTGTGGTAGTCCGCAAACTGCCGGAGTTTCGCGGCCAGGCGCAGTGCGTGGCCTTCGTCGGCTGGTTGCGGGCGATCACGGCCAACTGCGTCCGCCAGTTCTGGCGTTCGCGGCGCAAACATCCCTCGGCACCCGGCGGTCCGGATTTCCAAGACAAGGTCGCTCAGCAGCCCGACCCCGACGACCGACTGTCCCAACGCTGGCTGGAAGAGTCCCGGCGGCACATGATCGATCGGCTCTTCAGCCGCGTCCGGCCGAGATTCAGCAGCTTGACGATGCGGGCCTTCCAGCGAGTAACCTTGGAAGACCAGCGCCCGGCGGACGTCGCCCGCGAGCTGGGGATGACGGCCAATGCCGTCTGTATCGCCAAGTCCCGCGTGCTGTCCTGCCTGCGAGCAGAGGCTTGAACAAAGGGGACAGGTGGCATCCCGGCAAGGAAATGATCCCCGTCCCCTTGGCTAGTCGAGCAGCTTGCGGGACTGGGCCAGAAAAGGCTGAATGGCGACATGGTGCGAGGCGTGGGGGAGGGCGGCTTCCAAGGTGGCCACCGCGCGGCCAGCGGCCCGCAGCGCCGCGGGCTGGTCGCCTTGAACCCGCAGTTCCTGCCCCAACCGATTCCAGCAGGCGCCCAGCAGCACGGTGTGGAACAGGTTGCCCGGCGTTTCGGCCTCGCGACAGGATTCCAGTCCCGCGATGGCGCTGCGCAGATGCTCGGCCGCGCTAACCGAATTGCCAAGCTTCGACTGCAGCAGGGCGTACTCGTAATGCGATTCCGCCAGCTCCGCGGCCGGCACGGTCCAGTCGGGCTGCTGCCGCGCGAGCTTGTCGAGCATGTCGAGCGATCGTTGCAGGTCGTCGGCCGCGGCCGCCAGGTCCTGCTGGAATCGAAGCGTGCGCCCGCGGACGCGATAGTGACGGGCCAGGTGGACCTGGTACCTCAGGCCGTCCGCGTGTTCGGTCACCAGTTGCTCATGCAGCCGCACCGCTTCGTCCAGCCACTGGCGGGACAAGTCAGCGAGCCGGGGATCTTTCGAGCTGGCCGTGCTCTCGGACATGATCCCCAGTGCCACTGCCAATTCGTGGCGGGTCGCGGCATGCCGCGGGTCGGTTTTCAGGAACGACCTGCACACGGCGACCGATTCCTCCAGCAGGCTCCGCGCCTGCTGACCCCGATCCTCGCGAAACCGGACCACCTCGCCGTAGTGGTTCAGCACGCGAGCCAGGTGGCCGCCCTGAGCCTGGTTGAGTTGCTTGCGGACTTGCATCGCGCGAGCGAACTCGGCCAGCGATTCGTCCACCTGGCCGGCCTTCCAAAGCGCCAGTGCTCGGCGATCGCGCGCATGCAACTGGATCCAGGTGTGCCGCGGACTGGTTTCCGATCCGGGTCGCCCGGCCAGAGCCCGCAAGCCATCGTCCGCGGCGTTCACGGCCGCCTGGTATTGCCCGGTCTCCACCAGAATTCGAGCTCGCAGGTTGTGCAACTGAGCGAGCAGCACGGGCAGTTCCGAGAACTGGTGGCGGCCGTCGACCACCCGCAGTTTTTCGATGGCCGGCTCCACGATCCGCCGCGCCTCGGCCAGCCGCCCCAGATCCACCAGCGTGGCACCGCAATTCAACGTGCCCGCGGCCAGGTTGACCACGGGCGTCTCGTCGGCCAGTTCGGTCCGCAGCAGCGCTTGGCGCAACGCAAGCTCCTCCACCTGGGTCTCGAGCGCCTCGCTGGCGCGGCCCGCCGCCAGCAAGCTGCGCCCCAGTGCGCTGAGCAGGTCGGCTCGCGCATGATGGAACTTGCCGGGATCCCCGCCAACGCCAACCTGCCGCTCGATCGCTCCCAGTGCCGTCCGGCAAAGCTGCTCGGCCCGGCGGTTGTCGCCCAGAGCAAGGTAGACATCGGCCAGGTGGCCGTCGGCTTCGGCCAGCAGGAGAGGGTAGGCCGTTCCTTCCGGTCGCGGTCCGGCCAGGTCGGCCAGGATCGCCCGCTGCCGGCGATGGGCCTCAAGCGCCCGGCCCGGCTGCCCCTGCCAGCGATAGACCATGCCGATCTGCCGATAGGTTTCCGCCAGTTGCCGCCGCAGAGCCGGATCGTCTTGCGAGCGGCGCGCGAACTCCTCGTAGTACGCCAGCGCGCTCTGCAGAACCCGCTGGCGATAGGCCAGGTCTAACCGCTCGTCCCGCCGCGTCATGTCCACGAACTCCGTGAGCGCTTCGTGGGCCAGTTGCGACACCTCGTTCGCTCGCCGGCGCTGCGTTTCGGCATGTTGCCAGAGCAGCAGCGCTCCGGTCAGACCCAGCGACAAGACAGCGATCAGCGCCACGCCCAGACTGGCGACGACGCGGTTGCGGCGATACCAGCGGATGGAGTGTTCGAGCGGGCCGGCCCGCCGAGCGAGAATCGGCTTGTCGTCCAGGAACCGCTGCAAGTCGTCGGCCAGTTCGCGGGCCGTCTGGTAACGCTCCGCCGGCTCCCGGGCGATCGCCTTCAGCACGATCGTTTCCAGCTCGCGGGGCACACTCGGTTCGAGCGCCCGCGGCTGGGGCGGCGACTCGTGGGTCACCCGGCGAATCAACTCGATCCGGTCCTCGCCGTCAAATGCCGGGCGAATGACCAACAGTTCGTACAGCGTGATCCCCAGACCGTACACGTCGCTCCGCGGATCCGACCAGCCTCGGAAGCGTTCGGGAGCCATATAGCGCAGCGTGCCGACGATGTCGCCGGTCCGAGTTAGATCGGTCCCCTCGGACTTGGCCAGCCCGAAGTCGGTGACCCAGACGTTGGCCCGCGCGTCCAGCAGCAGGTTCGAGGGCTTGATGTCGCGGTGGACGATCCCGTGGCCGTGAGCACACTCCAGGGCCTGAGCGACCTGGATGCCGATCCGGGCCACGCCACTGAAGTAGCGCCCGTCGGGGGAACTGGCGGCCGAAAGCTCCGACTGGCCCGGCAGTGACCAGTGATCGGGCCCGGCAGCTCGCGCGGCCATCTCGATGGTGGAGCCGCCGGCCTGGACCGTCGCGGTTCCGTCGATTCGCTCGGCGGGTGACGACAGCGAACGGGCCAGGGCGGCGGCCGATTCCCGCGCCGGCACGTCGGCGGGCGGCTGGCCCCGCAAACGCCGCAGCTCCACCAGCACCTCGTCCAGCCCGTGGCCATGAATCAACTGCATGGCGTAGTACCAGACTCCGTTCTCCTGCCCGACGTCGAACACCGGCACGATGTTCGGATGATGCAGCCGCCCGGCCGCCTGCGCTTCCAACCGAAACCGCTCGAACGCATTCGATTTGCTGGTGGCGTGCCCCGACAGAAGTTTCAGCGCCACGCGGCGGCGCATCGACTGCTGCTCGGCCTCGTACACCACTCCCATGCCGCCCTGGCCAATGCGCCGAGTGATCTGGTAGTCGCCGATCCGCTCCGGCAGATCCGCCTCCTCCGCGGCCGCGGGCCGGCTTGATTCCGACAGCGATTCGACCGGCGCCAGTTGCTCCAGCATCACCAGCGACGGAAACAAGTCGCGGATCTGCTCCGCCAGATCCGGGTAGCGCTCAGCGTACTCCTCAATCGACGGCCGCTCGCCGCGACGGTAACGCTCCAGGAACTCCTCGGACAACTGAACCACCGGGTCGATTTCCGAAGCGGCCAGACCCTGCATCGGCTTACTCCCAAAGTTCCCGGATTTCCCTGGGCATTTCCTGCTTGAGCCGCGCGAGCGCGCGCACGTACCGGTTGCAGGCCGCCGTGAGCTTGATGCCCAGCACCTCGGCCGCCTCGGCCATCGTCAAGTGCTCGAAGTGCCGCAGGGCCAGTATCTCGCGATCGATCGGCTCCAGCCGGTTCAGCGCCTCTTGCAACTGCAGCCGCATCTCGGCCTTGATCGCCCCCTGGCTCGGAGCCGTCAGGCCGTCGATCAACTGAGCGGCCAGGTGAGCGGAACTGGCCTGAGGCAGCGAACCGTGGTGCAGCGAGATCTCGCGGCACGCATCGCGGGCCTTCACTCCCAGATGGTGCCGGTGGAGCTGCAGAATCTTCTGGCCTACCAGAAACCGCACCCAGACAAAAAACGGCATCGTCGGCTGCCGCAGATAATCGGACAGCCGGACCCCCACCTCGGCAAACGCCTCCTGCAAGACGTCCGAAGCGTCGATCCGCCGCTGCACTCGGGCGTCCAACCGCAACCGCACCATCCGGTGCAGCCGCGGACGATACTGCGCCAGCAACTGGCCCAACTGCCGGCCATCGCCCGCGCTGGCCTGCCGCAGCAGTTCGATATCAGTGGACGAACCGTTCATGCTCGCGGCGTCGAAACCCACAACGGAATACTGGCAACGGACATAGCAACGACCAGCAGCGAACCCGAGCAACGTGGATCGGTACGCGACTCGAAACCTGCACTTAGTCTAACTGCCTGGCTCCCCTCGCTGCTCACCGCCACGTAACAAAATTCTCGCTCCGCCCCCTCCGCGGTAGGGGGCGCGTAGCATTGACCTCTGGGGTCGATTTGGCAGTCTGGGTAGACTACCGTCTGTTTGCCGCTGGCTTGGCACAACACGCCTGGTGGAACATCGGTGGCGCTTCAGTGATCTCGAAATCACCGTCACGCCCAGAATCACGGGCTGGAAGCCCATGCTACTTAAAAGCTGCACGTACCGTTGACCTCTGGGGTCGATTTGGCAGGCTGGGGGGACTACCGTCTGATGGCCGCTGGCGTGGCACAACACGCCTGGTGGAAC
>JAGFJK010000209.1 GCA_024102795.1 Pirellulaceae bacterium | reverse complement strand
CGAATCAAGCTGGGATTCGAAGTGGAGAGTGCGCGGCGTGCGCCAGAATTCACGGTGTGCTTCGGCGTCGCTTGATTGAAGCACGAAACTCCAGGACGGGTGATTGCAAATTGCAAATTGCAAATTGAGAATTGAGCGACTGTGCAACGACTTCGGCGTTAGGGAACGCTAAGGACGCTCACAGAACGATGTAAACTCCGCAGAAAAAAACAACTTATAAGCTGCACGACCTCCTTCCGGGGAGGGTTGGGGAGGGGGCTGCGGGGTTCGAGCGGACGACCATGCGCTCATCTTGCGACATGGGCTCTAGCGCACGCGGATTCGTTGTGATTCCGATTCGGAATCCGGGTTCGTATGAATGTGTCCGGGAGGTAGTTGAGTGAATCTGGCAGTTGCGGGTCGAGTCTGGTAATGCAGAAAAGAGCCCCTCCCCAGCCCTCCCCGGAAGCCGGGGAGGGGGCCAGAAAGGGTTCGGTGGCTTACACGGCCATCTAGCTCCAACATGGGTACGGAACAAAAGTAGCCTGATCGACAAACCCCAATACTCGGCCAAAACTACCCTGTCTTTAGCAGGCCACGCGAAGCGTGCTGGCGACTTTCGGGACATCACCTTGTCGCCGAAAATTGTTGGTCGACAGGGGCGGGCGAACGTGTCATAATCCCGGGCACGTCCGCGCTTCCGTTCGGTTCTGATGACAAGTGTTTGCTCGAGGTGCGCTATGAGTCGCTGGTATGCCTGGGGCCTCTGTGGACTGCTCTTTGTGGCGGCCAATGGTTGCGGAGGCGGCGGCGATTCCGAACCGGTCGTGTCGAGCGCCACGCCGGCCGGTGGTTCACCGCCGGGAGCGGCCCAGTACGGGCCGCCGGCGGGCGGTAGCGAAGCCGGCGGAATGCCAGGCAATCCCGGCTCGGCTCAAGCCGGTGCCGGCGGATACACCGGAGGGCCTCCGGGCAATCCCGGTTCGGCTCAAGCCGGTGCTGGCGGCGGCGCGGCAGGTTATGGTCCTCCTGGCGGAGCGGCCGGTTATGGCCCGCCAGGCGCCGAAGGTGGAGCGCCAGGCTATGGTCCTCCTGGCGGAGCGGCCGGTTATGGCCCGCCAGGCGCCGAAGGCGGAGCGCCAGGCTATGGTCCACCCGGCGGAGCGGCCGGTTATGGCCCGCCAGGTGCCGAGGGCGGAGCGGCAGGCTATGGTCCTCCTGGTGCTGTTCCTGGCGCTGCTGATGGATACGCTCCCCCTCCCGGCGCGGCTGATGGCTACGCGCCTCCGGGTGCCGTTCCCGGTGCTGCTGACGGATACGCTCCTCCGCCCGGCGCCGCTGATGGTTACGCTCCTCCACCCGGTGCTGTCCCTGGTGGTGCCGATGGCTACGCTCCTCCGGGTGCCATTCCCGGCGCCGCCGATGGTTATGCTCCGCCACCCGGCGCCGCCGACGGTTATGCTCCTCCTCCGGGAGGTGTGCCGGGCGGGGCCGATGGGTACGCTCCCCCTGGCGCCGCGGCGGGCAGGTATGGGCCAGCGGCTCGTATTCCGGGTGCGGGTGCCGCGGGTGGGTACGCTCCAGGTGCCAGCGCTCCAGGTGCCGGCGTTCCGGGCGGCTACGCTCCAGGTGCCAGCGCTCCAGGTGCCGGCGTTCCGGATGGTTATGCTCCGGGTGCCGGCGTTCCGGGTGGTTATGCTCCAGGTGCCGGTGCTCCTGGCGCCAGCGCTCCGGGCGGCTACGCTCCAGGTGCGGGAGTTCCAGGTGCTGGGCCTCCGGGCTACGCGGGCGGAGTGCCCGGATATGGTGGTCAACCAGGTGCCGCGGGACCCGCTCGTCCCGCTGGACTGGAGGGCCAGATGCAGGCCGCGTTGGCCAGTGGGCGCGAAGCCGATGGTTTGCTCTATGCCTATGCGCTGGCGGTCGCGGAGCCGGAGAAGGGCAAGGAGATTCTGCAGAAGTATCGCTGGTTCGGCGGTCTGAAACGCCCAGCCCTGGCAGCGCGCTGGGGGATCGGCGTCGTTTACACCAAGCCGGCGAACTTCAGCGGCAGTCCGATGCCGATCGGCTCCAAACAGAACATTCCCCAGCGGCGGCCGCGCACGGGCCGCGGCGGGGACGGTGGAGTTCCGGGCGGCGAGTTGGGTGTGCCGGGCGGTTACGATGGCGGAGCGGGCATACCTGGCATGCCAGGCCAATTCGGTGGTGCCGGTGGCGGCGCTGGTGGCGGATTCAAGACGCTGACCGGCGAGCTCGGGGACAAGACCATCGAACGGCTCGCAGGACGGCTGGAACGAAGTTACTACGGCGAACTGCTCAAGTCCGTTCCCAGGTCCGGACGCGGTAACATGGCGGGCGGCGGAGCACCGGGGGTTCCCGGCGGCGACGCGGGTTACGCTCCGGGCGCTGGCGGAATCCCGGGCATTCCCGGTGGCGACGCGGGGTACGCTCCCGGCGCGGGTGGCATACCCGGTATGCCTGGTGATCCCGGCGGCGGCGGATACGGCGGTCCGGGCGGCGGAGCGGGTGCTGGCAGCTCGTCCCAGTTGTTGCCCGGCGTGACCTATCTGGGCGAAGGCCCGGGCGATCGCGAACTGGTCCGGCAGGCGGCCGATGCTGGCCTTCACGCCCTGCTGGTTTTCGACATCAAGGTCAGCAAGAACCCCAAGAACAACCTGGTCTACAACGACACGCAGATCGAGCTGTACAACGTGGCCACGGGTGAACGCATCGCCTCGACCAAGGTGCTCAAGAACGTCGAAATCCAGATGGAACGGGACCAGGGCAAGGACAACGACACCGTCGGCAAGGAACTCGACAAGATCTTCGAGGTCGCCGACCTGGGTTATCGCGCCACGGACCTGCCAGCCGGATTGCTGCCCGAACATGTGCAGCGACGCGTCGGTGCTCTGACCGCCGAGGCGGACGGAAACCCGCTGTGGATTCTGTCCGAGATGCGATTCTTCCACTCGAAGCAGTTGCTCAGCGACTCCGACATGCAAACGGCCATGAAGGAGCTGGTGGGCGACGAAACGGCCCAAATCCTGGCCAGTGGTTCGGCGGAGGATCGGCAGAAAGCGATCCAGAAGTGGCTGCCAGGCGGTACGGCGGCAGCACCCCAGAACGCACCCTCGCAGCGGCCGTTCCGCTAGAGGCACGAGCCCCGGGACGGGGCGGGAACCTGCCTGAATCGACAGGCCGGAGACTGGTCAACGCCAGCGTCCTGCGGCTTCAATCCACCGATCATCATGCCGTTGGCGCAGCCAGTCCGAGTGCTGGAGTTGTTTTGCGGCATTGGCGGCTGCGCCGCGGCCTTGCCGGCCCGCAGCGAAGTGGTTTCGGCGGTGGATATCCACCGGCGGGCACTGGAAGTCTATCGCCTCAACTTTCCGCATCCCACGGCCGTGCGGACGATTGAATCGTTGCGTGATGAAGACTTCCGCCGCTGGCGGGCCGACTTCTGGTGGCTGAGTCCGCCGTGCCAGCCCTACACGCGCCGTGGCCGGCAACGGGATCTGGAGGATCCGCGCGCCGCCTCGTTGCGAATGCTGATCGGCCAGATCCAGCGGCAGCGGCCGCGCCACCTGGCCCTGGAGAACGTGCCCGAGTTTCGATCATCGCAAGCCCACCGGGAATTGCGGCAGGGTTTGCAGCAATGCGGCTACCGGGTGCTCGAAACGCAGCTCTGCGCGACCCAGTTTGGGTTGCCGGCTCGCCGCCGCCGGTTCTACCTGGTGGCGTCCCTTGACGGCATGCTGGAGCTTCGCGCGCCCGCTTGTACGCGGCTGCCGCTCAGCGATTGCCTGGACGCGGAGCCATCACCCGAGCTGGCGGTGCCGGACGAACTCTGGGACAAGTACCAGGCGGCTCTGGACGTTGTCGACAGCCGGGACGCGACGGCGTGCTGTGCCTGCTTTACATCCGCTTACGGGCGCTCGCCGGTCCGCAGCGGGTCCTATCTGCGAACGAACGAGGGACTGCGCAGGTTCTCGCCACGGGAGATCCTGCGCATGCTCGGATTTCCGGCTGGCTATCGGTTGCCCGAGGCGATCGCAACGCAACAAGCCTGGCCGCTGGTCGGCAACAGCCTGTGCGTGCCGGCCGTGCGGCACGTGCTGGGGGCGATTCCGGAACTGGCCGAAACGGAGGCGCCGAAACTTCCTCCGTGCTCATCGCGCCAGTAGTCCTACTTGGCCGGTTTCGACGTGAAGCGTCCGGCCGGGCCGTTGAGCTGCACGGGTTGAAAGCCGGCGGCTTCCACGGCTTCCCACATGGCGCGCGGCGAGGGCAGCTTCTGTTCGTGGGGGCCCACATAGGCCGTGTGCCGCTGCACGTCGGCGCGAACCTCCAGCACTCCAGCCACGCCGTACAGCCGGGTGGCGATTTTCTTGGCGCAGGCCGCGCAGTGCATGTCCTTCACCACAATCGTGGTCAAACGCGTGGACGACTCGGCGGCCGCCACGACGCTCAGGCCGCAACCGACGATCGCCAGGAACAAGATTACCGGTGCCAGTTTGCCGTGCATCATGCCCGATTCCTTTCAGGTCGTTGGTCGCCCCGACTGCCGAATCCCCGGCCGGGGCACTGGAGGGACGGAACCCGCTTTTGCTGACGTTTTCGGCAATTTGGTCCGGTCGCATGAGTTTTTCCGATTCTGAGGTTGCGGTTCGGTACTGCACACGACGCGGCATTTCCGTATACTGAGGGGCTTGGATGGCGGCGGGCAGGTTCCCGGAAGCCGTTCCGGACGGCCAGTTACGATCCGGGGCGGTTGAGGGCCGCCCGGCGCGACGCACCCGATTCAGACTTTCGCGGATTTTGAAGGATTTGCCCGATGTCCAGCAGCAAGAAGGCCAACCGTCGGCGTCGTCGTGCCCGCCAGGGCTCGGCCAAGTTCGTACTGCCCGGCGGCACCTCGCAGACCCGCCGCAAGCTCCGCCGCTTGAAGGCTCGCCAGGCCAAAAAGGCCTGAGCCGTCGGTCGGGCCGCTGCCAGCACTGTCAACTCGTTTCAGGCGAACGCCTTGCGCAGCAGGGCCAGGCTGTTTGGGATCGCGGTCCGCAGGTCCTCGCGGCCCTCGAACTCCAGCGACACGTAGCCCCGATAGTCCGCCTTCTTGAGCAGGCCGGCGATCTGGTCGTAGTCCAGGTCCAACGTGTACCAGGTGCCGCCGCCGAAGTACGTCTTGGCCTGTACCAGCACCGCTCGGCTGGCCAGCATCTCCATCTGCTCGTACGGCCTTTCCAGGAAGTTGCCCGTGTCCAAGGTGACCTGGAGCCAGGGGGAGTCGATCGCCTGGACAATCCGCAGTACGCCCTCGGCCGTACGCCCCAGTCCCCAGTGGTTCTCCAGGCCCAGTACCACGCCGCACTCCTGGGCCTTGGGCAGGCATTGTTCCAGGCTGTCGATCACCCAGGCGAAGCCTTCGTCATCGGTATGGCCTTCCAGCCGCGGCTCGATCCCCTTGTTCTTCATCAATTCATCGAAGCTCCTGGTCGTTCCCCAGCGGCCCGTGTTCACTCGGATCGTGGGAATGCCGAGCCGGTAGGCCAGTTCGATGCAATGCCGCGTGTGTTCGATGTTTTTGTCCCGCACGGCCTTGTCGGGCGAGACAAACGTCTGGTGGGTCGAAAACCCGCAGAGGTCCAGTCCGCGACGGAACGCCAGCTGTTTGAGCTGCTGCAGGTGGGCGTTGGATTCGTCCTGCATCTGGACGTGCAGGATTTCCACCCCGTCGAACCCCATCTCGGCCGCCATTTCGATGCACTGCGCGATGGTCAGTTTGCTGTCGTCGCGGTAGCGCCAGAAGGAGTACGTCGAGACGGCGATGCGGTTGGGGACGCGCCGCGCCGTGGCCTCGGCTTCCTCCGCGGCGGTAACCGCCGGCGGCAGTCCGTTGGCGGCCAGAGCCGTGGCCGCTCCCAGGGCAGTGGATCGCAGCAGGAATTGGCGGCGCGTGCTGTTCATGGTGGCTGGCCTGAAAAAGGGATTCAACGCCGCTCTCGCCGAGCGAAAGTCGACTCTCAACGCGTGCCGCCATTGTAATCACTGGTCCAAGGCCGCACGACCTCCCGGCGAACCGGGACTGGCCTGGCCCGGTTGGATCCGGCCTGGTCGAACGGGCGATGGTCGAACGGGCGAGTCGTAGGAGTTCTGCCGGGATATCGCGGATCAACTGGGGGGCGGCAGCCGGAGTTGTGCTTGCCGGTTCGAACGGGCTGAATCAGCCTGGAAACAGATCGTCCGACGCAACGGGCCTGCCAGCACTTCGCCGCCGCCGGCCGGCCGTCACGAAGGTCCCTCAGGCAAGCGGCAGGCCGGCATTCTCTCCCGATTCAAGATGCACAACGTCGAATCAGCCATTCGTTCTCCGTCGGACAACGGCAGTCCCCTGCCGGCCACGATCGCTGGTCTCGAACACCTGTTGAGCTGGACCGTCGGCGATCGGCGGATCCGCGTCGCCGTGCTGGACGGACCGATCGACGCCAATCATCCGGCGCTGGACGGCGATCGCTTGACGAACCTGGCCGAGCCGCAGTCGTCTGGCAGATGGCGACCCCCTGGCCTGCGACCAGCAAGCATTCACGGCCTGCAAATCGCCAGCCTGCTGTTCGGGCGCGCGGGCGGGCCAGTCCGCGGCCTGGCCGCAGGCTGCACCGGGCTGCTGGTGCCGATTTTTCGCGATGGACCGGCGGGACAACTGGCGGCGTGTTCCCAACTTGACCTGGCGGCCGCGATTTCTTTGGCGGTGGACTGGGGAGCAAATATCATCAATATCAGCGGGGGGCAGTTCTCCGAAACCGGACGGGCTCATCCCCTGCTGGCTCGCGTCGTGGAGCAATCCGCGAAACAGGGCGTACTGATCGTGGCGGCTGCCGGCAACGACGGTTGTCCGTGCCTGCACGTGCCGGCATCACTGCCGACGGTGCTGGCCGTCGGCAGCCTCGATCAATCCGGACAGCCGTTGGCCGGCAGCAACTGGGGACCGGCCTATCGGGATCACGCGATCCTGGCGCCGGGCGAGCGGATCCGTGTCGCCGACGGGAATCGAGGTGTGGCGTGGGTCAGCGGCACCAGCTACTCGGCAGCTCTGGTGTCGGGAATTGCCGCTTTGCTGATGAGCGTGGAAGTCGGTTGGGGCTGGCACCCTGACGGCCGCCGCACCCGCAGCCTGTTGCTTGACACTTCTGAGGGGTGCAATGAGGATGAAATTACGTGCCGGCGTTGGCTGGCGGGAAAGCTCGACCTGCGCCGTGCGCTCGGCATGTTGTTCTTGAGGAGCAGCCAGATGAAGATGCAGCTTGGAGACTCGAGTCCGCTGGGGGGCCAGGGGCCGCTGGGGGGCCAGGGGCAAATCGGAGGCCTGGGCGAGACGGCGCCAGTTGGCGCGTCGCCGGCACCCTCGTACCTGGTCGCACCGTCACATGCCCAGTCGGCCAGCGATTGTGGTTGCGGCTGTGGCGGGGCGGCAGCTCCAGGGCCGCCGCGAAAGGTGTTCGCCCTGGGCAGACTGGGACTGGACTTCGGCACTCAGGCCCGGCGCGATTCGATCGGGATTCACATGCAGGCGGTCGCGCCCAGTGAGGAAGGTTCGCAGCAGCCCGAGAACCTGGCGCACCTGCTGCGATACCTGGAGCGCGAGCCGCACGAGGCGGAGTCGTTGACCTGGACCCTGAATCTGGACGAAACCCCGCTCTATGCCATCGCCCCGGCGGGCCCCTATGCCGATCGCGTCTTCCTGCGGCTGCGGGAGTTTGTTGCCGAACAGCGCGAGGGGCAGGTGAGCATGGTGTCCGTGCCCGGCGTTATCGACGGCCAGGTTCGGCTCCGCAGCGGGCAGCTCGTGCCCGTCATCCGCCCCGTCCTGCGCGGCATGTTCAGTTGGGACGTGGACGCTCTGATCGACCAAGTCTTGCGCGAAGCCCTTCCGGCCGCCGAACCGGAGGAAGCGCGGCGCCAGCGGCTGAGCCGCAGCTTGGCCAACTTCCTGAACCGGGTGTACTTCGAAATGCGGAACCTGGGAACCATGCCTCAGGACCGGGCGCTCAACTACGCCGCCACCAACGCCTTGCTGGTCGCCGACACCTACGAATCGGCGCTGAACGACGAACTGGAACTGGATACGATTGAGGTGGAGCCGAGCCAGATCTGCCGCCCGGAGTCGGAATGCTGGGACATTAAGTTGTATTTCTTCAATCCTCACCGCGAAACGATTTCCGTGCGGCGGGTGTTTCGTTTCACCGTGGACGTCAGTGACCTGGTGCCCGTGATGGTGGGCACCGTGCGTTCGTGGTCGGCCAGGTAGCCGGTATAGCGCAGGTTGCCGGTATAGCCCAGGTAGCTGGTGTAGCCCAGGTAGCTGGTGTAGCAACGTCCCGCGACAGCAATTAAGCTGGACCAGACCAGCGAACGAGACGAACCCGACTTGCCGCTTGCCGGCATCTTTCCCAGGAGCAGACCCAACCGATGCATTTTCCCACCTTGTCCCGCGGCGTCCAACGCTCCCAGTCCCAGCCAGCCGTGTCGGCCGGCGTCCAGCCATCAGGGGTCTGGGGCTATGCCAAGTACGAATGCCGCGATTTCAACGGCAGGGTTGTGGTCCGCGACATGTGCTCCCATCGAAACGGGCCGAATTGCATGGATGCTCGCCAATTCGCCCAGGCTGATGCCCTGAACGCCTGTGGCATGTACACTTGCCGCGTCGTGGATTCGGGCTGCGGCTATTGCCCTCAACCCGATCTGGGTGGACCGGCGCCTCCCGGCGTCGTTCTGTAACGCTCTTTATAGCGCCGGTTCAAGGATCGCTGGCAAGTTGACGAGCGACCGTGCTGGGCAGCGGCCAGTCGAGTCCGGCGGATCGGAGTTCGCTTCGCAAGCGGTTCAAGTCCCAGATACGGACGCTGCCGCGCGAACTGGCGGCGGCCAGCCAGTTCCTGTCCGGGCTGAGCGCGACGTGCGGAAACGTCTCATCCCCGCCGCTCAGTTCCGACAATGGCCTCCGGCGACGCACGTCCCACAGCCGGACGGTTCCGTCCCAGAAGGCAGCGGCCAGCAGCAGGCCTTCCGCATCCAGCGACAGACACAGCGGCGGCACGGCCAGCGGCTGCAAATTGGCCACGGTCCGCCTGCCGGCGAGATCGACCAGGCGGAGCCCGTCGGGCTGGCCAACCGCCAGGCACGCTCCGTCCCCAGCGCCGGCCAGACAGGTAGCCGCACCAAACGACTCGCGCCACGTTTCCTCGCCACTGGCCAGGTCGAACAGGCGCACCGTGCCGGCGGTGGCGTCATCCAACAGCGCGACGATCCCTGGCTGGCGAAACCAGACCAGTTTCCGCTCGTCCAGCAGGTCGGTGGCCAGCCGCGGCACGTCGAGCAGCCGTTGTTTCTGATCCAGGTCCCAGACCTGGAACCGGTCCGCCGGGGTGGAATTGCCGGGGCCAGCGGTCCCGTTGCCGTTAGCCGATCCATCATCATGCTCGGCGGGCTCGGCGGACTGGATGCAAGCGACCAGCAAGCGGTTCCGATTGTCTTCGAAGGCGGCGAAGATCATCCCCAGCGTCGGTCCGGGCTGGCTGGTCCAAACGCCAAGCCGCAGGTCCCAGCGTTGCTTGCCGGCGCTGTTGACGAGCCCCAGTTGTTGGTCCGTTCCGCTGAACGCCAGCGTTCCCGCCCCCTCCAGGCGCTGGACCGCGGGCACGGGAGCGAACAGATCGACCAGGCGAACTTGCGGCGACGTGTCGCTCCAGGCCAGCCAGCGGCCGGACGGCGAGAATTTCGGAGCACAGACCAGGCTGGTCGGCGAACCGGCCAGGAACTGGCGCGATAGGGGGCGCTGATAGTCCCACGCCTGCGGACCGTCGGCGGTCAGACAGCAGACGCCCGACCCGTCCGGTGTCCAGCCCGCGTCGTGAATCCAGGCCTCGCCCTGGGTTCCCACCAGCAGCTTGCCGTCCGTGACGTCCCACAATTTGAGCCAGCCGTCCTTGCCAGCGGTCAGCAAGACGCGGCCGTCGGGCGAGAACTGAGCGGCGGTAACCGCCGCGGCATGGGCAGCCAGCGACCGCGACGCGCCCGTCGGGCCGGCGGGTTGCGCCAAGACCTCGTCGACAGCCAGCAGGCGAACCGAGCCGTGGTCGGCGGCCGCCGCCAGCCACTTTCCGTCGGGACTGAAGTCCAGCCGTCGGCCCGGCCAGTGCTGCTCCAGGCTGCTGGGCAGCGGATCAAGTACGCTGTCGCCCAGCAGTTCGCCCGACTGGGCGTTCCAGAGCTTCATGGTTCTCAGCGGCGGCTGGTCGGGCGACTTCAGCTCCAGCATTTCCACCGCCAGCAGGCTGCCATCAGGAGAAAAAACCAACGACGGCACCATCCAGGCGGACTCCAGGTTCCAGCGCCGCAGAAGCGCTCCGGTGCCACCATCGAACAGGCCGATCCAGGGCGGACCCTGTTGAGCCGTCGCGGGATGCAGGATCACGGCCACCTGGCGCCGGGCGCTGTCGTCCAGGGCGAGCGTTGATGGCCGAGGCGACTCGTGGCCCGTCGCCAGCGTGCAGGCCAGTTGCCGTTCGTCCAGGTTCCAGAGTTCCACCCGTCCCGTGCGGGCATTCCAGGCCGCCAGCAGATTGCCGTCGGCACTTACCGCCGCCGGCGTGATTAGGTCGCGGCAAGCGGGCAAATCGTCGACCTGCTGCCCAGTCTTCCAGGCAAACAAGGCCGTTTGGCGACCGCCGACCACCAGCAGTTGCCCGCCGTGAGCCGCGACCAGCGGCGGGAAGGTATTCGGCCAGCCGGCCGTATCGATGGTGGATGACAGCCGCAGGTCGTCCAATTCCCGGCAGCGAGCGAATTCGTCGCGCAGGTCGGTCCCTGGCCGGATACGGGCCGCCAGCGTCAGTGCCTGCAGCGCCTGATCTCGGCGCCCGGCCTGTTCGGTCTGCCGCAGGGCTTTGGCCTGCCGCAGCAGCGATTCCCGCAGCGCCCGCCGTTGCTCGACATAAGCCGCCGCCAGGACCAGCAGCGTGGTCAGTGCCAGCGCGCCGGCCAGCGCCGACAGACCAGTCACGACCGGTCGCCGCTGACACCAGCGCAGGCAGCGTTCCAGGTAGCTCACCGGTCGGGCTCGAATCGGTTCCAGCGCCAGCCAGCGGCGCAGGTCGGCCGCCAGTTCGTCCGCCGTCTGGTATCGCCGTTCGGGCGACTTCTCCAGGCACTTCAGACAGATCACCTCCAGATCCCGTGGCACCTGGCTGTGGAGTTTGCGGAGCGGCGGTGGTTCGTCGTCCAGGATCTGTTTGAGCAACATGCTGACGTTGCCCCGAAAGGGACGTTCGCCGGTGAGCAGTTCGTAAAGCACGATTCCCAGGGCGTAGATGTCGCTGCGTGGGTCGGCCAGGTGGCTGTCACCACGAGCTTGCTCGGGCGACATGTAGGCCGGCGAACCCATGATCCGGCCCGCCACCGTTTGCGTGGTGTCGCCCGCATCCCGCTTCGCCAGGCCAAAATCCATGATGTGCGGCTGTCCCGACTCGTCCATCAGGATGTTGGCCGGCTTCAAGTCGCGATGTGTTACGCCCGCTTCGTGCGCGTGGTGCAGGGCCAGGGCGATCTGGATGCACAGTCCGACGATGTCGCGCGGGTCGAGCGCGCGGTCGGCCGACCAGAGCTCCAGCGTCTGGCCGCGGATGTAGTCGCTGACGATGAACACGGCGTCCTGATCGCGGCCCACCTCGTGCACCCGCACGATGTGGGGGTGCTGCAGTTGGGCCAGGGCCCGCGCCTCGCGGAGAAACGATGTCTCCTGGCCCTCTTCCACCAGCGCTCGCCGGGGGACCTTGACCGCCACCTCGCGTTGCAGCTCCGGGTCCCAAGCCCGCCAGACGCTGCCAAAGCTGCCCGTCCCCAGCAGCTCAACCAATTCGAATCGGCCCAACGTCTGACGCAGCTCCACGCCGACCGCATCGGCCGTGCCGCCGGGATCGGCGGCCAGGGTGTCATCGGCGGACACCGCGGCAGCGGCGTCCGGCGTCACATCACGGGTCAGAGTGGCATCGGCGTCCGGGATCACATCACGGGCCAGCGTGGCGTCGGCGTCCGGCGGCACAGCACGGGTCAGAGTGGCGTCGGAGTCCAGCCAAAGCGCGCCGCCACAGTGGACACACAGGGCACCGTCGGACTCCGCCTGGCCGGAGACGTCCGAAGAGCGGGTGCAGCGTGGGCAGCGGATCAGCATGTCCTGGGATTCTGTTGCAATGTTTCCGTGGTTTGCGAGCCCCGCCCGATCGACTCGGGCGCGGTCCGGCCTGCCCGAGTTCAATGTAGCGGTCGCGGCCGCTCCCAGCTAGATTGTCGGGAATCCGGCGCGGCGGGATCGCCGGTTACTGGCCGCTGGCGCCGCGAGGCCACCGGGGCCGCAGGTGCCACCGGGGCCAGGTGCGAGCGGCCGGCGGCGGGAATTGTCCGGGGAATCCAAGGCTACGGCGCGATGCGAATCGGAGTGTTTGCGGATACGCACGACCACCTGGACCACATCCGCTGGGCGGTGGATGAGTTCAATCGGCGGGGATGCGAACTGGCCGTATTCGCCGGCGACCTGGTATCGACATTCGCGATTCCGCCGCTGAGAAAACTGTCCTGTCGGCTGATTGCCAGCTTTGGCGACAACGAAGGCAACCGAATGGGCATCCAGGGCGGCATGCAGATCATTGGCACGGTGGGCGACCCGCCTTTCGGCTTTCGCACGCCCGACGGGCGGCGGATCCTGGTCACGCACCAGTGGGAACTGCTGCGAGGGATGCTGGACGGCAGCGAGGTGGTGATCTACGCGCACACGCACAAGCCGAGCATCCTCTGGGACGACGCCGGACGGTTGCTGCTCAATCCGGGCGAAACCAGCGGCTGGACCTATCGCCACCCGTCGATCGCTCTCCTGGAGACTCAGCCGCTGCAAGCCGAGATCCTCTGGAAACCGCTGGCCCCGTGATCCGGCTCGATCACGCCGAGAGCCGGTGGTTATGCTGGCCGCCCGGCGGATTGGCGCCGGGCGGCCAGGCTGGCAACCTGTTCTCCAGTCGCCGCTTATTCCTCGGCCGCTTCGGCCAGCGCCTGCACGCGGCTGGCCAGGGTGCTGACCTGCGATTCCAGCGTCTGCAGCCGGCCGCGCAGGGAGGCGTTCTCCGTCTTGAGCCGCTCGATCTGGTCTTGCTGCGCCTTGATGCCTTCGATCGCAATCGCCACGACGTTGGCATACTTCACGCCTTGCACGACTTCGTGCCGCTCGTCCCAGGTAACCAACTGCGGCAGTACCTGTGCCACTTCCTCGGCAATAAAGCCCACGTCCGCCTGGCCGCCCCGCTCGGGTTTCCAGTCAAAATAGACGCCCTGCAATTGCTGCACTCTTTCCAGCGCGTCGCCCACTGGCCGGATGTTCTCCTTGAATCGCCGGCTGGATGTCTGGGGGAAGTTGTTGGCCGAAATGTTGCCGTTGACGATCACGTCGTTCGTAAAGAGGAAGCCTTCCGGGTCGTCCAGGATCATTCCCAACTCCGGTGCCGCGCTGATGCTGCACCGGCCCGCGGCCCCGAAACGCAGCGTGGCCAATCGACCTCTGGGGTCGATAATGCGGATCCCGTCGGGATCGCGCAGCAGCAGACCCGGCACGCGGTTCGGGCCAGGCGGCTGGACTTCGATCGTGCAGTCCATCGTGGGTCCAAAGATCAGCCGGCAACCTTGCCCGTTCGGTCCCAGCAGCCGGAATCCGATCGGATCCCGCTCGACCAGCCCCGGCAGTTCCGGATCGATGCCGATGCTGCAGTCGTCGGTCGGGCCGAACAGCACCCGCGCGGCGAGCTCGTCCCGGGGATTCATCACGCGAATCCCCCGCGGGTCACGCAGCAGCAGACCGGGCAAATCCGGATCGATGCTGATGCTGCAGTCGTTCGTGGGACCCCAGAACACGCTGGAGGCCGTTGGCTGGACTGGATTCAAGATCCGCACGCCGGCCGGATCGAGCACCCGCAGGGCCTCTCCCGGTTGGGCCACGATCCGGCAGGGAGAATCCAGGTTGCGGCCCAGAACAAGAATCCCATCGCGGGCTTGCAGAGTGCCGGCTGAAAACACCTTGGGTCCATTTCCCTGATTGCCGCCTTGTGCCCAGACGCTGCCGGCCATCAGCAGCGTGAGCGAGATCGCGGACAGCCAGGAACACCATCGTGGGTACCGAAACGTGCGAGAGAATGAAGTGGTGATGCGGGAAGTCATCCGTTCGTCCTTTGAGTTGAAAGCCGTGCCGTGGATCATTCGCCATCGCCGGTGGAACACGTTCGGGGGCCAGCTCGCCGCGCAGCCCCTCGGCATCAGACGCGCATGACATGGTCCCTCCCGTGCTGATGAGTCAGGGCCCGTGCTGAAGACCCAGGGCCCGTGCTGAGGACCCAGGGCCCGTGCTGAAGACCCAGGGGACGAATCACGCCAGGGACGTGGAGTCCGCGGCGATCACGATTCCGCACATCGATGAAGTTCCGCGCGATGAGTTCGCGCGGATTTCGAGAACAGGAGGATCCAAACCCGAACGCCAAGCGAAACGCCGGCGTGGAACGAATGTCGCCGCCGCAAAAGCGAGAAAAGAAAATGGAAGCGATTCAGCTCAGCATGCCCAGCCAGGCAGCTCGCTCAACCTGAAACTTCTGACCGCGAGGGAGCGACATCTTGGAGCGGATTCAAGCGCGGTTCGGCACATCCTAACAGATTCACGGCGGCGTTCCAGCAAATTCCAGGGATTTTTGCGGATCGTGCCGCCAGCAGTCCGCGGGGGTTTTGCCCTGCCGGCCGCGGCACGGTACATTAAAGAGTCCCGGCGCGGATGCGCCGCTGCTGTTTGCCTGCCCGCCACGCCCACCCTCAGGTTTGCCACGGTTAAGGACTTACGCGCATGCACGCCTCCCACCCTCTGCCGCGAACGCCGCTTTGCCAACTGCTCGTGGGCCAACTGCTCGTGGGCCAACTGGTCCTGGGCCAACTGGTCCTGGGCCAACTGGTCCTGGGTTGCTGCCTGTTCGGTGCCGCCCTGACCGTTCGAGCCGACGAACAGCCCGGCGAGCCGGCGGCTGCGGCGACAGTCAGCTACCACCGCCAGATCCGGCCGCTGCTGCAAGCTCGCTGCCAGGGCTGCCATCAGCCGGCCAAGGCACAAGGGGAGTACGACATGACTTCGTTCGACCGGTTGCTGGCCGGCGGCGAAAGCCAGCAACCGGCGATCGTGGCCGGCAAGCCGGACGAGAGTTATCTGCTGGAGTTGATCACGCCGGCCGACGGCGAGGCGCAGATGCCCAAGGACCGTCCCCCGCTGGCCGCGGCCGAGATTGAACTGATCCGCGCCTGGATCGCTCAGGGGGCCGCCGACGATTCGCCCCCCTCGGCCACGGTGCGGTACGACCAGCAGCATCCGCCGCAGTACACCGTTCCACCCGTGATCACCTCGCTGGATTTCTCGCCCGACGGCCAGTTGCTGGCGGTGGCCGGTTTTCATGAGGTGCTGCTGCACAAGGCGGACGGCTCGGAGCTGGTGGGCCGGCTGGTGGGCATGTCCCGGCGGATCGAGTCGGTGCGATTCTCGCCCGACGGCAAGCTGCTGGCCGTCACGGGCGGACTGCCCGCGCGGATGGGCGAGGTGCAGGTCTGGGACGTCGCCAGCCGGGAGCTCAAACTGTCGCACCCGGTCAGCTTCGATACGGTGTTCGGAGCCAGTTGGTCGCCGGACGGAAAACGGATCGCCTTCGGCTGCTCGGACAATACGGTGCGCGTGATTGAAGCCGAAACGGGCCGGCAGATCCTGTTCCAGGGCGCTCACGATGACTGGCCGCTGGACACGGTGTTTTCCCCCGACGGCTCGCACCTGATCTCCGTCGGCCGCGACCGGACCGCGAAACTGACCGAGGTCGCCACGCAGCGGTTCATCGACAACATCACCTCGATCACGCCCGGAGCGCTCAAGGGTGGCATCGCGGCCGTGGACCGGCACCCGCAGCGCGATGAAATCCTGGTCGGCGGCGCCGATGGGGTACCCAAGCTATTCCGGATCTATCGGCAGTCCAAGCGGGTGATCGGCGACGACGCGAATCTGATCCGCCAGTTTCCCGCATTGCGAGGCCGGATCTTCGATGTGGCGATCAGCCGCGACGGCAACCGGATCGCCGCTGGCAGCAGCTTGGACAGCCAGGGCGAGATCCGCATTTACGCCTACGACTTCGATACGGACCTGCCCAAGGACATTTTGGCCATCATGCAGAAGCGCGCGGCGCAGCGGTCGGCCGCCGAGAAGGAAAAACTGGACAACTATCGCCGGCAAGGCGTCCGGGTGCTGGCCGAGACCACGGTGGACTCCAGTGCCGTGTATGCGCTGGCGTTCAGCGCCGATGGCCAGCGGCTGGCGGCCGCCGGATCGGACGGTCACGTGCGGCTGATTGATGTGAACGAGGGAACGATCGTGCACGAATTCGTGCCGGTGCCGGCCGATTCCTGGGCTCCCCGCGAGGACGCCATGCGGTCGCTCACCTTGGACCGTCCCTGGCGTTCGAATGCCGCGGTCGAACGCGAAACCCTGCCGGCCGGCGCAAAGATCGTGGCCTTGACGGTCGAGCCGTCCGAGGCGCGGATCCGTTCCCGGTTTGACGTGGCCCAATTCCTGGTCACCGCGCAGTTGGAAGACGGCAATTCGCTGGACGTGACGCGGATGGCCGACGTGTCGGTGACGGGGGATCTGGTCGAGCTGTCGCCGCGCGGGCTGGCCCGCGTGCGGGGCGACGGCCAGGCCGTGGTCACCTTCTCGCTGGGCGGCCACATGGTGCAGGCCGCGGTCGTGGCCGAGGGCCTGGAGACCGAATTCCATCCGGACTTTGTCGTCGATGTGGCTCCGGCAATCGCCAAGATGGGCTGCAACGCCGGGACCTGCCATGGAGCCAACAAGGGCAAGGCTGGCTTCAAACTGTCGCTCCGCGGCAACGACCCGCTGTTCGACGTGCGAGCACTGACCGACGACCATGCTTCGCGGCGCGTGAACCTGGCTTCGCCCGACGACAGCCTGATGCTGCTCAAAGCCACCGCGCAAGTGCCGCACGAGGGCGGCCAGCTCACGCAACCCGGCGCGCCGTACTACGAAATCGTCCGGCAGTGGATCGCCGACGGCGCCAAGCTGGCCGATAACTCGCCCCGCGTCACGGGGATCGAAGTCCAGCCCCAGAATCCGACCGTGCAGCGGGTGGGCGACCGCCAGCAGTTCCGCATCGTGGCCACTTACAGCGACGGCCGCACGCGGGACGTCACGGCCGAAGCGTACATCGAAAGCGGTAATATCGAAGTCGCTCGGACCGACGCCGGCGGACTGGCCACCTCGTTGATGCGCGGTGAGGCGCCCCTGCTGGCCCGGTATGAAGGCCGCTACGCCGCCACGACGCTGACCGTCATGGGCGACCGCGGCGGCTTTGTCTGGCAGCAGCCGCCCGCCAATAACTTCATCGACGAACTGGTCGCCGCCAAGTGGCAGCGGATGAAGATCGAGCCGTCCGATCTCTGCTCGGACGAAGAATTCCTGCGGCGCATCCACCTGGATCTGACCGGCCTGCCGCCCACGCTGGAACAGGTCCAGCGGTTTCTGGCGGACCAGCGCGACTCGCGGCTCAAGCGGGAGGAAATCATCGACCAGTTGATCGGCAGTTCGGAGTACGTCGAGCACTGGACCAACAAATGGGCCGACCTGTTGCAGGTGAACCGCAAATTCCTGGGGCCACAAGGAGCCAAACTGCTGCGGGACTGGATCCGCCAGCAAGTCCAGCAGAACACGCCCTACGACCAGTTCGTGCACCAGATCCTGACCGCCAGCGGTTCGAACCGCGAGAATCCGGCCGCCTCGTACTTCAAGGTGACTCGCACGCCTGAAGACACCATGGAGAACACGACGCAGTTGTTCCTGGCGCTGCGCTTCAACTGCAACAAGTGCCACGACCATCCGTTCGAACGCTGGACGCAGGACCAGTATTACGAGACGGCCGCGTTCTTCGCGCAGTTTTCGCTCTCGGCCGATCCCGCCAGCGGCAAGGACCAGATCGGTGGATCGGCCGTGGAAGGCGGTAAGCCGTTGTTCGAAATCGTCAAGGATACCGGCAGCGGCGAAGTGACCCACGAGCGGACCGGCCAGGTCACGCCGCCCGAATTCCCCTATCCGGTGGAATGTTCGGTCGAGGAGAACGCGTCGCGTCGCGTGAAGTTGGCCGAGTGGCTGACGTCGCCCGACAATCCATACTTCGCCCGCAGCTACGTCAACCGGCTGTGGGGTTACCTGCTGGGCGTGGGCCTGATTGAGCCGCTGGATGACATCCGGGCCGGCAACCCGCCCACCAATCCCGAACTGCTCGACCGCTTGACCGAGGAGTTCATTCGCAGCGGTTTCGACGTGCGGGCCATGATCCGTCTGATCTGCCAGTCGCGGACCTACCAGTTGTCGGTCGCCTCGAACCGCTGGAACGAGGACGATCGTATCAACTACTCGCACGCCATCGCCCGCCGCCTGCCGGCCGAGGTGCTGTACGACGCGATCCACCGCGTGACCGGCTCGGTGCCCAAGCTGCCGGGAGTGCCGCCGGGCACTCGGGCGGCGGAGTTGCCCGACGTGGGTGTTGCCCTGCCCGATGGCTTCCTGGCCACTTTCGGGCGGCCGGCGCGGGAAAGTGCCTGCGAATGCGAACGGTCGAGCGGCATGCAACTGGGACCGATCATGGCCCTGATCAGCGGGCCGACGCTGGATCAGGCCATCACGGATCCCCAGAACGACGTGGCCAAACTTGCCGCTTCGGACAAGCCGGACCAGCAACTGATCGAGGAACTGTTCCTGCGGATTCTTAACCGTCCGGCCCGCCTGGACGAGGTGGCTGCCGGCATCGCCATGTTGCAGGACTTGCCCCAGGAACACGAGCGGCTGGTGGCGGCGCTGCGCGAATACGAAGCCAGCCTGCAGCCGCAGATTGCCGCTCAAAAGGCCAAACGCCAGGCCGGGATCGACGCGGCCCAGGCCGAACTGACCGCCTACGAGCAGCAGATCGCCGAGCGCGAGGCACAACTGGAGCAGCAGCACCAGCAGCGCCTGGCCGCCGCCGAACAGACTCTGCGGGACTACGATGCCGCGTTGCCCGCCAAGCTGGCCGCCTGGGAACAGTCGGCGGACAAGGCGACCGTCTGGACGCCGCTGGATCCCCGGCAACTGACCGCCACTGGCGAAACGAAGCTGGCCAGGAACGACGACTTGTCGATCGTGGCCAGCGGCGCTGGCGGCAAGGTCGACTACACGATCGACGCACAGACCGATCTGGCGGGTGTGCGGGCGATCCGTCTGGAAGCGCTGGCCGACGAACAGTTTCCCAAGAAGGGTCCAGGGCGAGCTCCCGATGGCAACTTCGTGGTGACCGAGTTTGAGCTGTTCGCGGGCGCTCTAGCCGCGGGCGATCCGAGCCAGAAAGTGAAGCTGCAGAACGCCCAGGCCGATTTCAGCCAGGGCCAGTACGACGTGGCCACGGCGATCGACGGCAAACTGGACGCTCAGAACAACGGCTGGGCCGTCGCGCCTCAGATGGGCGCCGACCACCAGGCGTCGTTCGAGCTGGCCGAGCCGCTGGCGTTCGAAGGCGGCACCGCGCTGAAGATCGTGCTGAAGCAACAGTTCTCCAGCGGCCAGCACGCGCTGGGCAAGTTCCGCCTGTCGGTAACCAACACCGCGGGACCGATCCTGCTGAACGGGCTGCCGGAGAACATCGCCAAGATTCTAGAGGTTGCCTCCGACCAGCGGAACGACGAGCAGCGCAAGGAGCTGCTCGGCTACTTCCGCGGCAGCGACGCGGAGGTGAAAAAGCTGGAACAGGCGGTGGTGGAAGCTCGCAAGCCGCGGCCGATCGATCCGCAACTGCAGGCGCTGCGCGACAAGCTGGCCAGCGCCAGTCGCCCGCTGCCGGTGGATCCGCAACTGGCCCAGTTGCGCCGCGACGTGGAGCTGAGCAGCCAGCAACTGACCCGCACCCGCCTGACCGCCGCCCAGGACATTGCCTGGGCCCTGATCAACAGCCCGGCGTTCCTCTTCAACCACTAATTGGCCCGGCACTTGCCGACCGGCGAGGAGCTTGTGATCAAATTGCGGTGGGTTGTCGCGGGCCTGCTGTCGTTGGGATGGTTCGGCCTGCTGGCATGGAGTTCCGCCAGTTGTGCGGCGGGCACGCTGCGCGGCGAGGTGGTCGACGCCGACGACGGGCGGCGGCTGCCGGTGCGGCTATATATCCAGGGTCCGCAAGGCGGCTGGTTCTTCGCTCGATCCTCGTCGCCCAGGGGTTCCGCGGTCGAGTACCGCAAGCAGCGCGGTCCGAACTCGGTGGAAATGCATACCACGCTCTCGGCGGATCCCTTCGAGTGCGAGCTGCCGCCCGGCGCCTACACGCTGACCGTGGAACGCGGCAAGGAGTACTTTCCGCTGGAGACCCAAGTGGTCGTCGGCGACGAACCGGTGCAGGTGCGACTGAAGCTGCAGCGCTGGATCAACATGTCGCAGCACGGCTGGTATTCGGGCGACACGCACGTGCACCGGACGCTGGAGGAGCTGCCGAATCTGCTGCTGGCCGAGGATCTGAACGTGGCCTTTCCCGTGACCTGGTGGGTCACGCGGGCCTTTGAGCCGCCGAGCCGTGGAGACCGCAACAGCGGTTCTCAGCAGGCAACCGACCTGGTGCAAGTGGACGAGACGCACGTTTTTTATCCTCGCAACACTGAATTCGAGATTTTCACGGTCGCCGACCGGCAGCACATGCTGGGCGCGGTGTTCGTGCTGAACCACAAACGGGTGCTCGATTTCGGGGTCCCGCCGGTGGCCCCGATCGCCGCGCTTCGCACGACGGAGCCGGATGTGCTGCTGGAACTGGACAAGCACAACTGGCCCTGGTCGATGGCCCTGATGCCCTTGCTGAAAGTGGACTTGTTCGAGTTGTCCAACAACCACGTCTGGCGGACCGAGTTCGCCTTTAGGAACTGGGCTGAGCCGGCGCCGGCATACATGGGTGTGGCGTATGACGGGACCGATGCCGGCACGGAATCCGGTTGGATTCACTTCGGAATGCAGAACTACTATGCCTTGTTGAATTGCGGCTTCGACCTGCAACCGACCGCGGGCACCGCCAGTGGAGTGCATCCCGTGCCACTGGGGTTCGGGCGGGTGTACGTGCGACTGGAACAGGGGTTTGACTACGACTCGTGGCGGCGCGGACTGAAGCAGGGACGCAGCTTCGTGACGACCGGACCCATGTTGCTGGCCCGGTTGAACGGCCAGGACCCCGGATATCGCTGGAGGGATCGCCGGCCGGACGAACCGCCCCAGGCGCGGCTGGTCGCCGAAGTCCGCAGCGCGCACCCACTCAGCCGGATCGAAATCGTGCGCAACGGCGAGGTGATTGAGACGTTCAAGCCCCAGAGCGCCTGGGCCGAGGGGCGGGGGTACACCTGTCAGGTCGAGCATACGTCGCGTGTCGAGGGATCGTGCTGGTATGTCGCGAGGTGTTACGAGAGTCTGCCGGACGGGCGGACGCGATTCGCCCATACCGCGCCGTGGCACTTCGAAGTTCCGGGCCGGCCGCTGCGTCCCCGAAAAGTGGAGATCGATTACCTGATCGAGCGCGTGGCGGCGCAGATCGATCGGAGCCGCGATCTGCTGCCCGCCGAGGCGCTGGGCGAGTACGAACGGGCCCTGGCCGCGTACCGCGACCTGGCGCGGGACGCTCGCTAGTCCGCTCGGCGCTTGATCGGGTAAGTTTCGTCCTCGGACAACGTGCCTGGTCATCAAGTCAAACCGGGGCGAGCGAACCTTGGTCCGAGCCGATGCGCGAGCATCACGCTCAGCGTTGTCAGTTCCCGGCTACTATGAATCATTGAGTCGCGTAAACGGGTACCTTGGCAACAGCTTGCCAGGACGCCAGGCAACCAAACCAAGGATAGCCTGCGGCGAGTCCCCCGGCTGACCTGATCAACGGCGTGCCGGTACTCAGATGAACACAACGAACAAGTACCTTGTCTGAGGACGATACTTCCTCTTCAAATTCCGCCGGCTTGTCCGGCGGATCGTTAGGCTTCTCGCTACGAGCGAGCTTTCGCGAGCGTTCCCCTCATTGATATCCCTGTGGCCCCCTCCCCGGCTTCCGGGGAGGGCTGGGGAGGGGTTTTCGGCGTTCAAGTGGGACCATTGACCTCTGGGGTCGATTTAGCAGCTCGATTGACGGCTGTGCCGCGGGATACACATATTGCCAGCCCATTCGCGGTCTGCGTGTGGGTACTTGCGGGCCAGTGCGTTGGGTAACTCGACACCGCCGTATCCTTCCTGCAAGGCCCGTTCGTGTTCCTGCCGGACGTGCGCCAAGTGCCGTTGTAGCGGTTCAACAAGGGCCTCGGGCAAGAGTGTGATGCGATCTTTATCTCCCTTTCCCTCCCGCACGGTCACTTGCAAGCGTTCAAAGTCGAGATCCTTCACGCGGAGTCGATGATACTCCATCAGCCTCAACTCGCCGCCATACAATTGCAACGCCATCAGCCAAAGTCCTTCTCCAAGACCTCGCGGTAGAGAAACAGTAATGCCGAGAGCGCCTGGTTCGGTGTGGAAGCAGCTACGTGACCGTCGACGGCGAGGTGCGTCAAGAAGGCCGATACTTCGTCCTCCCAAGAGAAGTGTACGCACTTGCAGTATCCGGTCAACCACGCGGGGCCAGATGATGTGGGTTATGCCGCCGTGCGGCTGCCGATAACTCCGCAGGCTGCACGTCGCTGCCGCGTCGCACCATTCTCACAGATCACGACTTGCGTCGCTCTCAAGGACCGTTGCCACGTGCCTGTTATGCCGCCGGAGTCGCCATCGTAACTAGTTACGACGGCCGCTGCCCGGCGGCAGAATTACATAGTTGAACTTAATCGCAGCGCGGACGCGCGTCCTGCGAAGGCCTTGAGCTGGCATCCTTGCCAGCTCTCTTTTTGCGCCGCGCGATTCCGCGCCGCTTGATATTCGCGCCCCATCCGCGCACGCCGCGCCGCGCTGGCTCGGCCACCGCCCAGGCCGCTCGGCAGGGGTCCGGTGGTAACGAGGACTCCGGTTGTAAGGACTTGCGCGATGGTCCCCTTCGCCAAACGGCCCCGGCGGCTGCCCACGGTCCCGAGTTTCGAGGAAGTCGAGGCGCTCCTGCAATGCACGCCGAACCTCAAGCAACGTACCTTCCTGATGACGCTTTACGCGGCCGGCCTGCGCTTCTCCGAAGCCGCCGAACTGCGGATTCGGGACATCGACAGCCAGCGGACGCAACTGAACATCGCCCGGGGCAAGGGATGCAAGCAGCGTCTGGTGCCGCTCTCGCCCCGCCTGCTCCAGGCGCTACGGCTGTATTGGAAAGAGTACCGGCCCAGCGACTATCTGTTTCCGGGCAAGACGCCCGACCGCCCCTACGCGGGCACCTCGATCCAGAAAGGAATCAAGGCCTCGGCGCGACAGGCCGGAATCCAGAAGCCGGTCACGCCTCACGTCCTGCGCCACTCGTACGCCACGGGTCTGTTGGAGGCGGGAGTGGATCTGCTGACGATCAGCCGCTTGCTGGGTCATTCCAGCTTCAGCACGACGATGGTCTACTTGCACGTGCGGCGACCGGCACTGTCCAACCTGCAGCGGCGCTCGGCGAGCGGAGTGGGTGGACGGCCACGCTCGGCTGCTGCTGGATGGAGTGCATTACTTCCAGGTGGTGTTTACGCTGCCGGCCGAACTGTCGTCGTTGGCGTTGGGGAATCGGCGGGCGATCTACGATCTGCTGTTTCAGTCGGCGTGGTCGGCCTTGAACGACGTGATTCGTGACGAGCAAGGGTACGAACCGGCGGCGTTGATGGTGCTGCACACCTGGAACCAGAAGCTGGAGGCGCACGGCCACGTCCACGCGGTGGTTCCGGGCGGAGGACCAGCGCTGGATGGTTCGCGCTGGGTGGCGACTCCCGTCAATTATCTGGTGGCGGCCGAAGCGCTTCGCGCGGCCTATCGCCAGCGGTTCCTGGCGGGTCTGGAGCGGCTGTGGCGAACGGACCAGTTGCGGTTGGAGGGAGACTACGCGGCCTTGCGTGGCGAGGAAGCCTGGTCGGAGTTCGTGGCGCGGCTGAGATCGACGGAGTGGGTCAGTTACATTGAGCCGCCGCCGTGCGAGGGGAGTCGTCCGGAGACGGTGATCAAGTACCTGGGAAGGTATCTGACGGGCGGCCCGATTTCGGACGCGCGGATCGTGTCGGCGGATGAGCGGCAGGTGACGATCCTGGCTCGCGAGGGGCGGACGCCAGGCGGGGAGGAGCGGCAGGTTCCGCTGACCATGACCGCGCTGGAGTTCACGCGCCGCTGGGCGCTGCACGTGCTACCTGCCGGGTTCACCAAGACGCGGACCTTTGGCGGCTGGAGCAACCGGCGGCGAGCGAGCTATCTGGATCGGTGCGCGCGGTTGCTGGACGCGGCCGACGTGCCGTTGTCGGATGAAGCCGATCAGTTCG
>JAGFJK010000300.1 GCA_024102795.1 Pirellulaceae bacterium | reverse complement strand
GCCGGAGGCCAGCGAGGCGATCGTCCAGACCAGCGTCGGAGCGGCGCCGTCGTTCTGCGTGCTGCCGCCGGCGATCGTGCCGCCCGCGTAGGCGAAGCCGTCCGGCAGGATGTCGGTTACCTGGACGTTGGTCGCGGCGTCGGGACCGGCGTTGCTGACCGTGATCGTGAACGTGACCGTCTGGCCGATCACGGGAGTCGTGTCCGAGATGCTCTTCAGCAGGCTGACGTCGGCGATCGCCGGAGCGATCGTGTCATCGTCGTCGTCGCCCATCGAGTCGTCGTTGGGCGTGCTGTCGGGGTCTGGATTGTCGGAGGCCGTGATCTGCGCGTAGTTCGTGTAATCGGCGATCGTCAATCCACCGACCACCACGGCATCGAACGTCAAGGTGATCACGTTCATGCCCACTGGCGCCGTCAGGCCGCTCCAACTCACTACGCCCAGGCCGAACGTGCCGCCCATGTTGGCGCTGAGCGGAACGTACGTATAGCCAGCGGGCAGGTTGTCCTCGACGCCCACGCCGTTGGCCGGAGCCGGGCCATCGTTGCTGACCAGGATCGTGAACGTGACCGTATCGCCCGCGCTGATATTGCCGCTGCTGTCAGCGTCGACAGCCAGTGTGATGGCCTTGGTTAACGACAGGTCGGCCAACCCAGCGAAACCGAAGTCGATCGTGTTGTCCGTTTCGCCTTGCAGGATGGGCACAATCGTGCCGGAATGCACATCCGAGTCAAGCGCCGGATCACCACCCTGGCCCGGCGGGCTCGGCACCAACTGCGGCGGCGTTGTCACCGATACCACGAACACCGGTTCGTCGCCGCCGCCCACGCCCGGAGTGGCCAGTGTGCCCACGCCGTCGAAATTCTCGTCGGCCAGCAGATTGCCGAAGCTGTACGCGCCGTTGGCGTCGGTGGTCGTGACGACCGTGGTCACCGTACCGTCGGGATAGGTGATGGTCAGGGTGACGGTCGCGCCGGAAATTCCCAGTTCGCCCATGTCCTGCACGCCGTCGCCGTCCACGTCGTTCCAGACGAAGTCGCCGATGGTGGCCGTTTCGATGTAGTAGCCGAAGTCGGCCGTGTCGTCCGTCTGGCCGCCGCCGACCGACACCGTGTACGGATCGTCCTGGCTGTTGTTGTCGAACCCATCGTTCGGCCCGTCGCTGTGCCAGTAGCCCGCCAGCACGTTGTTCGTGTCCGTCACGTCCACCGTGTACGTGCCGTCCGGAATGTTCGTGAAGCTGTAGTCGCCATTGCCGTCCGTGGTGGTGGTCGCCACCACGTTGCCCAGCGCGTCCCGCAGCTCGACCGTCACGCCCGCCAGACCGTTCGGCGGAGCTTCGTTCAGCGTGCCGTCCGCGTTGGTGTCATTCCAGACCGTGCCGCTGATCGTATTCGGGTTCATCGGCATCGTGTAGCCGAAGTCCTGGTCGAACGTCACGCCACCGACGGTGCCCAGGTCGATCGTCGACTGGTTGGCCGTGCCCATGTCCGGATCGATCGTGTTGACCAGCCCCGCGCCCAATCCCGGCAGGGTCATCGGGTCCACCACCACCGTGTACACGCCCATCGGGTCCAGGTTGCCGAAGAAGTATTGCCCGTTCTCGTTGGTGGTCGTGGTGCCCACCACGTTGTTCAGGCTGTCCAGCAGCGTGACCAGCACGCCCTCGACGCCCTCGCCCGCGGTGAACATCCCGTCGTTGTTGGTGTCGATGAAGATCGTATCGCCGATGATCCCGTCAGCCGGATCGTGGCCCGCCGGGGCGTAGCCGAAATCCTCGTCCAGGAAGTCGTTCACGCCGTCGGCAACTACCGTGCTGACCCCGTCGGCCGGACCGTCATCGTCGCTGGCGGGAATCAGATCGCCCAGCACGTTGTTCGTGTCGGTCACGACCACCGTGTAAGTGCCCGCCGGCACGTCGGGGAAGAAGTAGTTGCCGTTGGCGTCGGTCGTCGTGGTGCCGACGACATTGTTCATGTCGTCCAGCAGGTTCACGGTCACGCCCGGAATGCCCGGTTCGTTCGCGTCCTGAATCCCGTCCAGGTCGGCATCGACGAAGACAGCATCGCCGATCGTGCTGCCCATCGCCGGGTCGTAACCGAAGTCGGCGTTCACATAGACGTCGCCCGGCGAGAGGATCACCAGCGTGCGGTTGTCATTGACGCCGTCCGGATCGCCGGTCTGAGTATAGCCGCCGGGAGTCACCCCGCCGTTGACCTCGATCACGTAAGCGCCGGCCGGCACGTCGTCGAAGATGTAGTAGCCGTCGGGACCGGTGACCGCCGTATCCACCAGGAAGTCGTACACTCCGTCGTTATTCGGATCGCTGTACAGGCGGACCGTGATCCCTTCCAGTCCGATCTCGCCAGGATCCTGCACGCCGTCGCCGTTGGCGTCGTTCCAGACCCGATCGCCGATTGCGCCCAAGTCCGGGTCGGTGGACCACGTGTAACCGAAGTCCGTGTCGAACGCTTCCTCGCCGGGACCGGGAGTGACCTGCGTCGTATTGGGAGTGCCGAGGCCGTCCGCATCGAACGTCTGCTCCAGTCCCGCGGGCGGAGTGACCGTGACCGTGTAAGTGACGTCAGGCGGCAGGTTGTTGAACACATAGCTGCCATCGGCGCCCGTGGTGGTGGTGATCGGCACGCCATCGCCGGCCCCCAGGTCGACGCCCGCAGGCGGATCGAGCGTCACGGTGACGTTCGGAATCCCATCCTCGCCCGCGTCCTGCACGCCGTCGCCATCCTCGTCCAGCCAGACCCGGTTGCCGATCGAAGCGGGACCATAAAAGCCAAAGTCGATCGTGGTATCCGTGACGCCCATGATGGGGAAGATCGTCTCGCCCGTGGGATTCTCGGAGTCGATCGTTTCGTCGTTGCCCACGTCCAGACCAGTGAGCGTCATTCCGGACGGCGTCGCCATCGTGATCACAAACGTCGGCTCGTCGATGCCCGGTGTGCCGATGCCGTTGAAATCCTCGTCAGCCAGCAAGTTGCCGAAGCTGTAGAAGCCGTTGGCGTCGGTGGTGCTGACCAGCGTGGTCACGGCGCCATTGGGATAGGTGATCGTCAGCGTCACGTCGACGCCTGGGATGCCTGGTTCGTTCGCATCTTGCAGGCCGTTGCCGTTCAGGTCGTTCCAGACGTAGTCGCCCACCGCGGCCGTATCGACGTAGTAGCCGAAGTCGGCCGTGGTGTCGATCTGGCCGCCGGCGACGCTCACCGAATAGGGATCCACCTGGCTGTTGTTATCCATGCCCGCATTCGGCCCGTCGCTCTTCCAGTACCCAGCCAGCACGTTGTGCTGGTCGGTGACGTCGACCGTGTACGTGCCGTCAGGGACGTTCGTAAAGCTGTAGTTGCCGCTGGCATTGGTAGTTGTGGTGGCCACGACGTTGCCGTCGGCATCCCGCAGGACGACAGTCACGCCGGGAATGCCGTTCGGAGCGACCTCGTTCAGCGTCCCGTCGGCGTTGGAGTCGTCCCAGACCGTGCCGCTGATCGTGTTGGGCATCGCCAGCATGCGATAGCCGAAGTCCTGGTCGTACGACGATCCTCCCAAAGCCATCAGGTTCACGACCGACTGGCTGCCGGTGCCGCCATCGGGATCGATCGTGTTGGCCAGGCCCACTCCGCCGTTGGGCAGCGTCGTGCTGTCCACGAACACGGTGTACGTGGCGTTGGGATCGAGCCCGCCGAACGTGTAGTTGCCATTCTCATCGGTGGTGGTGATCGCCACAATGTTGCCGTTGGAGTCGCGCACCGAGACCGTGACACCTTCAACGCCCTCGCCCGGGCTGAGCAGCCCGTTGTTGTTGGTGTCGATGAACACGGTATCGCCGATGATGCCGTCGCCCGCCGTGTGCCCGTACGGCGCGTAGCCAAAGTCCTCGTCCAGGAAGTCGTTCACGCCATCGACCGTCACCGTGCTGACGCCGTCCGCCGGTCCGTCGTCGTCGCTGATCGGCGTCAGCTCGCCCAGCACGTTGTCGGTGTCGGTGACCTGAACCGTGTAGTCGCCCATTGGCAGGCCGGGGAACGAGAACTGGCCGTTCTGGTCGGTCGTGGTGGTGGCGATGACGTTATTGAAGGCGTCGAGCAGGTCGATCGTGACGCCCGGAATGCCCGGTTCGCCCGGATCCTGAATGCCGTCGCCATCGCGGTCGATGAACACGGTATCGCCGATGGTGCTGCCGGCGGCCGGGTCGTAGCCGAAGTCGGCGTTGACATAGACATCGCCGGGAGCCAGCACGACCAGGGTGGCATTGTCCAGCAGCGCGTCGGGGTCGCCGGATTGCGTGTAACCGGCCGGCGCCATGCCGCCGTTGACTACCACCTGGTAATAGCCGGGCGGCAGGCCGTTGAATATGTAGTTGCCCGCCGCGTTGGTGACCGTGTTGACCGGGGCCGGGTCGTCGCCGTTGCCGAAGATGCCGTCCGGACCGGCGCTGTACAGCGTCACGGTCACTCCACCCAGGCCGGCCTCGCCCGGGTTCTGCACACCGTGGTCGTCGGCGTCGATCCAGACGCGATCGCCGATCGCGCCGGTGGTCGCCGGACCAGGGCTGTCCGTGCTGGCTGGTGGCACCCAGTTGTAGCCGAAGTCAGCGTCCAGGAACTCCTCGCCACCCGTGGGAACCACCTCTGCCAGGTTCGGCGTGCCGAGGCCGTCCAGGTCGTATGTCTGATGCATGCCGACCGGCGGTTGGACGGCAACCGCATACACGATGTTGGGGGGCAGGTTGGTGAAGATGTACCCGCCGTCCGTTCCCGTGACGACGGCGGCCACAAAGGTATCCGGCACCAGATCGTTGTCGGTATCCGCGTACAGTTCGACGATAGCTCCCGCGATCCCATCCTCGCCTGCGTCCTGCACGCCGTCGCCGTCCTCGTCCAGCCAGACCCGGTTGCCGATCACGGCCGGCTTCACAAAGCCGAAGTCGTAGGTGTTGTTGGTCTGGCCCTGCAGGGGAAACGCGGTCGCGCCGGCGGGATCCTCGGAGTCCACCGCGTCGTTCATGCCCTGGTTCAACAGCGTCGGGATCCGACCCGGCGGCGTACCGACGGAGATGACATACATTGGTTCGTCAATGCCCGGCGTGCCAAAGCCGTCAAAACTCTCGTCCGACAACAGGTTGCCAAAGCTATACGCCCCATTGCCGTCGGTCACCGTCACGATCGTGACGACATCTCCGTTGGGATACGTAATCGTCAGCGTTACCGGCACGCCCGGCACCCCGTACTCGCCCATCTCCTGGATCCCGTCTCCGTCCAGGTCGTTCCAGACGAAGTCGCCCAGCGTCGCGCCTTCGCTGTAATAGCCGAAGTCGGCGTGGGCGGTCACCATCGCCATCACGGCCACCAGGTACGGGTCGGACTGGCTGTCGTTATCGACATTGGCAGCACCCAGCGAATGCCAGGCGCCGGCCAGGACGTTGTTCTGATCGGTCACGTCCACAATGTAAACGCCCGGCGCCACCTCGGCGAACGTGTAGTTGCCGTTGGCGTCGGTTGTCGTGCTGGCCACGATGTTGCCGTTGGAATCGAGCAGCACGATGGTCACGCCCGCATAGCGCCCCGTCTCGCCGACTTCCAGCGTGCCGTCGGCGTCCGTGTCGCGCCAGACGGTGCCGGTGATCGAACCGGGCGTATCCACGTCGTAGCCGAAGTCCTGGGCCAGGTTCGTGCCACCGGTCAGGCTCAGGTCCACCACGGACTCATTGGCGGCCAGGCCGTCGGGGTCGATCGTGTTGGTCAGGCCGGCTCCGGCGTTCGGCAAGCTGGTGGTGACCACGCGCACCGTGTACGTGCCCGTGGGGCTCAAGTCGCCAAAGAAATACTGGCCGTTCTCGTTGGTCACGGTGCTCGACAGCAACGTCGTGCCGGTCGCGTCGTACAGCTCGACCGTCACCCCCTCGACTCCCTCGCCCGTGTTGAACGTGCCGCTGCCGTTGGTGTCGATGAAAATCGTGTCGCCGATGATCCCATCGCCCGCGTTCTGGCCGAACGGCGCGTAACCGAAATCCTGCAGCAGGTTGGGCGAGGTGCCGTCGACCATCAGGGTACTTTGCTGGTCCAGGCCGCCATCGGCGTCGCTGATCGGGAACAGGCCCATCAACACGTTGTCGGTGTCGGTCACGACCACGGTGTACGTACCGGCGGGCACGCGCGGGAACAGATAGGTCCCGCTGGAGTTGGTGGTGGTGGTTCCCACGACATTGTTCATCGAGTCGAGCAAGGTGACGGTGACGCCGGCGATGCCCGGTTCGCTGGCGCTTTTCACGCCATCGCCGTTGATGTCGATGAACACCTGGTCGCCGATGCTGCTGCCGGTGTCGGCCACGCCGTCGTTGTTGGTATCCGGCTGGAAGCCAAAGTCGGCGTTCACGAACACGTCGCCCGGCGCCAGCTCGATCGGGTTGCTCGTGGTGTTGCCGTCGCCGTCGGGGTCGCCGGTGGGGACCGGGTTCCAACCCGCGGGTAAACCAGCGGTCAGCACGTCAATCACGTAGGCGCCGGCAACCAGTCCGTCGAAGATGTAGTTACCCGACGAGTTTGTCACGGTCGTCACCGCGGCCGCGTCCCCCGGTCCGCCATAGATGCCGTCGCCGTTGGTGTCGACCAGCAGGCGGACGGTGATCCCCGCCAGGCCGATCTCGCCCGGATCCTGCACGCCATCGCCATCCACGTCGTTCCAGATCCGGTCGCCGATCGCTCCGGTTGCGCCCATGGGCGGATTGTTGCTGTCGCCAGCGGGAACCCAGTTGTAGCCAAAGTCGATGTCCAGACGTTCCTGTCCCGGAGTCGGTGTGACGGTCGCGCTACTGTCGGCCGCGCCTTCCGGGTCAAAGGTCAGGTTCAAACCGGCCGGTGGCAGGACCGTGACCGTGTAGGCCACGTTCGGCACCAGGTCGGTGAAGATGTAGCCGCCGTCGGCGCCGGTTGCGGTGGTGGCGAGCAGGTTGTTGCCCGCATCGCGCAGTTCGACGGTCACTCCCGCGATCCCGTCCTCGCCCGCGTCCTGAATGCCGTTGCCGTTTTCGTCCAGCCAGACGCGGTTGCCGATCGCGGCCAGCGGGGGAGCGGTAATCGAGACGCTGTCCTGGTCGTCCTCGGCCGGATCGTCGTTGCCAGGGACCGAATCGGGATCGAACTGGTCGGCCGTCCAGACTTGGGCCGTGTTGAACATCGTGCCGGCCACGCCCACGATCACGTCGATCGTCAGCACGGCGGAGCCCATATTCAAAATGGTGCCAATGTCCCAGATGCCGGACAGCGAATCGTAGGAACCTGGACCGCTGTGAGAATCGTAGAGCAGGCCCAGGGGCAACAAGTCAAGGACCGAGACGTTGTCGGCGTCGTTGGGCCCATCGTTGGTAACCGTGATCGTATACGTGATCGTGTCGCCGACGTTGGGCGTGGCGTCGTTGACGGTCTTGGTCAGTTCCAGGTCGGCCGTTTCCGCGATCGTGGGCGTGTAATCGTCCTGGTCGTCCTCGGCCGGGATGTTGTTATTCGGCACACTGTCCGGGTCGAAGTTATCGCTGCCGGTGACTTGGGCCACGTTCGTGTAGTCGCCCATGCCGTTGACGGTGGCCTGGAACGTGAGGTCCACGAAGCTGCCGGCGTTGATCGTCAGGCCGCTCCAGGTGATCGTCCCGCCGGATTCCATGCCGCCCAGGTTGATCGCCGTGATACTGCTGTAGCCGCTGGGCACGACGTCCTGCACGTCAACGCCCGTGGCCTGGTCGGGGCCATCGTTCGTGACTCGCACGACGAACGTGATCAAGTCATTGGCAGTGATCGAACCGCTCATGTCGATGTCCGTGGTCAACTGCACGAACTTGAGCACGCGCAGGTCCGAGATGGGCGGCTGAGCGGTCGTGTCGTCATCGTCGCCTTGCGATCCGTCTCCCGGCGTGCTGTCGGGGTCCAGGTTATCGGAGCCGATGACTTCGGCGTAGTTGCGGTAGTTGCCGGCAGGGACGCTGAAGTTGCCGTTGATCGTGACGTCGATCGTAATCGATTTCATGCCGCCGACGGTCACCGCGCCCGCGTCCCAGGTGATCACTCCGCCCGACTCCGTGGTGGCCGCGCCGCCGTTGTCAGTGAGGTACGTGTAACCGGCGGGCAGCGTGTCGCGGATCAAGACTCCCGTGGCCAGGTCGGGACCGGCGTTGCTGACGGTCAGCGTGAAGCGAACCGTGTCGCCGATGCTGTAGCCGCCGCTGCCGTCCAGGTCGCTCAGCAGGGCCACGACCTTGCTGAGCGACAGGTCGGAGATCGGCGGAGTGGCCGTGGCGTCGTCGTCGTCGGTCGTGCTGTTGTCGCCTGGATCGCTGTCGGGATCGAAAGCGCTGGAGGTGGAGACCTGGGCGTAGTTGGCGTATTCGCCCGGTCCCGCGGAATTGATCGTGGCGGTGATCTGCAGGGTGCGGGTGTCCAGCACGTTCATCGAACCGACCGTCCAGAGGCCCGTCATCGGATCGTAGGCTCCCAGACCATTGTCGGTGACATACGAGTACCCCGCCGGCAGCATGTCGGTGACCGTCACGCCGCTGGTGGCGTTGGGACCCTGATTGACCAGCGACAGTGTAAAGATGACCGTGTCGCCGATGCTGTAGCCGCCGCTGCCGTCGTTGTCGCCGGCCAGGGCCACCAGCTTGTTCAGCTCCAGGTCGGCCTTGGGCGTGATGACGGGCGTCACGCTGTCGTCGTCGTCCTCGTCCGGAATCTGTGGGCCGTTCGCCGGCGTGCTGTCCGGGTCGAAGTTGTCGCTGGCCGAGACCTGGGCATAGTTGGTGTAGTTGCCGGTAGCCTGGACCGTGGCCGTGATGTTCAGCGTGGCGCTTTGGCCAATCGCCAGCGGGCCAATGTTCCACAGCCCGGTTCCGGGAGTGTAGGTATAGCCGTTGGCCAAGGCGTCGCTGCTGACAAACGTGTAGCCGGTGGGCAGAATGTCGTTCACCTGGACGCCCGTGGCGTCGAACGGGCTGGCGGCGTCGTTCGTGACCACGACCGTGAACAGGATTGTGTCGCCTGGCGTGAAGTTGGCCAGGCCGCTGCCGTCGTTGTCGGCCAACAGCGAGAAGCTCTTGTCCAGCTCCAGGTCGGCCGGCCGGATCACCTGGTTGATGTCGTCGTCGGTGTTGTTGGACAGATCGGGATCCACCAGGCCCGCCATGGTCACGCTGGCCACGTTCTGGATGGTGCCCATGGCGCTGGCGGCCACTGTGTAGTTGAGCGTGTACACGATTGTGCCGCCGACCGGAAGCGTGACCGTGTCGCTGATGTTGCCGGCGCCCGCGCCAGGCGAAGCCAAGGCTCCACCAAACACCATGCTGGTCCAGGTCACACCGGTCAGCCCGGCGGGGATGATATCGGTGACGGTGGCTCCCGCCACGGGATCGGGACCGAGGTTGGTGACCGTGATCGTGTAGGCGCCCGTGTCGCCCGGCGTCACTTCCAGGTCGAAATCGTCCTTGTCGATGGCCAGGTCCGCTTGGGGCGTGGCACTGGTCGGCGTGGTGTCGGTATCCGTGTTGTCGGCTGGATTCTCGTCGGGACCGCTCAGCCCGTCGTCAACGATCGTGGCCGTATTGGTAATGATGTCCACGCCCGGCGTGATCGCGATGCTCACATCGAAAGCGACCACGATCGAGCCGCTGGCGCCTACTGGCAGGTCGCCGATGAAGAAGTTCAGTTCGTTGCCGTCCAGGTCCCAGCCGGGCGTGCTGTTGGCCAGGTTAAAGGTCGTGTCATCAGGAACAATGTCCTCGATGTTCACCCCCGTGGCGTGCTGAGTGCCAACGTTGGTGTAGGTGATCGTGTAGGCCACGATTCCGCCGGGCAGCGTGACGGCGCCGCCGTCGTCCTTGGTGATCACAAGGTCCGGAGCCGCGTCGATCGGCGTGTCGTCGGTGTCCTGGTTGTTGGCCAGGTTCGGGTCGGGGCCGTTGGTGCCGTCGTCGGTGATCGAGACGGTGTTCAGCATCAGTTCGAATTCGGCCGGCACCGGGTTGGCTACCGTCAGCGTGATTGGGACGCTGCCCATGCCGTCGGCCGCGACCTCGCCAGGTATCGAATACGTGTAGGTGCTGCCGCTAAGCAGCGTCCAGCCGGCCATCAGGCTGGCCGCGGTAACCGTGGTGTTAGGCGGAATGGTTTCAGTCAACACGACGCCCGTGGCGCCTTGCGTGCCCACGTTGCTGTAATTGATGGTGTAGGTCACGTTGCCGCCGGCCATGGCGGTCGCGCCGCCGTCGTCCTTGGTGACCGCCATGTCGGGCGCGGCAATGATGGGCGTGTCGTCCATCGCCGTGTCGTTGGCGGCGTTCGTGTCGCCGGGCGCGGTGACTGTCACGAAGTTGTCAATTTCCGTCTCACCCGCCGGCAGGTTGCCCACCGTCACGGCGAACAGGACGTTGCCCGAACCGCCGATCGCGACCGTGCCGGGGATGTTGAACACGTACGTGCCGCTCATCGGCGGCGTTTCCACCCAGCCGGCCGTGCTGGCGCCGGCGTTAAACGTGGTGTATGCGGGCAGGGTTTCGGTCAGCGTCACGCCGGTGGCCGAGCCGTCGCCGACGTTCTGGTAGTTGATCGTGTACACGACGGTCTGGCCCACGCTGGCCGTGATGCCGCCGTCAGTCTTGGTAACCGCCAGGTCGGGCGTGCCGTTGACCGTGAAATCGGTCACATCCAGGTCGAACACGCCCTCGGTCCCCTCGTTAGCGATCACCGTCACGGTGAAATCGCCGGCCGTCAGGGGCAGCGTCCAGGCGTACTGGTAGGTTTTGTAGTTGCTGGTGGGAGCCGGCAGCGACGGATCGACCACGTCCGTGTCGTCCAACGTGGTGTTGACGATGATGTTGTTCAGCGAGTCGGTGATGATCAGGTCGACGTCCGTGATGTCGTCGGCGCCAAACGGGTCGGTGACCGTGGTGCGCAAATAGACCGTGTCGCCGGGGTTCGCGCTGCTGATCACCATGCCGCCCGGATAGGCCGCGCTAAAGACGTTCAGCGAGCTGACGTTGATCACCGTGGTCGTGTCCACGACGATTTGCGACGGGTAGGTGGCGCTGTCGTACAGCACCCGGAACCCAAACAGGCTTTCGTTGCTGGTGATTTCCAGTTCCAGCGAATTGCCCGTTTCGACCACCTGCAGGCCGCTGACGTTGGTCGTCCAGTCCAGGCGGTAGAAGTTGCCGCCCAGCGGCGTGACCATGGGGTCCGAGGTGATCGGGATGTTGACGTTGGGCGCCGTGCCGATTTCGCGCAACGTGACGTCGATGTCCGGCGGATTCATGAACGTGCCGCTGGTCACCTCGATGTACGTCGAGACCGTGACTTCGCCGGTGTCCGGGATGTTGAATCCGGACGTCATCGGGATGTTCTGGGTGAACGTGGTGGTCGGCGTGCCCGGCACGGTGGTGAAGATCCGCAGCGTGGGCTGCAGCGGGACACTGCCCTCCTTGCTGTAGAAATCGGCGATGTCGCTGCCCGTGCTGACCAGAGCCAGGCCGTTGTTCGCCTGTCCGGTCATCGAATCGTTGAGGTTATCCAGCCACTGTTGTACCAGCGTGGTGATATTCACGCTGTAGGTGGCCTCGTCCGTCGACGGGATGAACGTGGCCACGTTACTGCCATTGATTGTGGGCGACATGGTCCAAGTGACCGTGGACTCGGTCCATGCACTGTCCACGCGGCGGACCTGGATGCTGTTCGCGGTTGGATCGCTCACGGTTACGTCCAGGTACGCCTCCTCGACGGTCACGCCCGTCAGGCCGCTCAGATCGAACTGAATCAGGCCGATGCGGTCCATACCAGAATCAAACTTGGATTCAATGACGGTCGATGATCCAAAGTTCATGCCGGCATCGTCTTGGCGGATGTACGTATCGCCGCCCGTCGTGGACCCCACGTCCGGCCCGTCGTCGTCCACCTGGATCGTGAAGGACGTGCCGGAGGTACCCAGGTCCTCGTCCCAGAGGAACGTGAACGGCTGGCCGACCGTGGTGCCGGAGGCCGTTTCGACTTCGGCCGGCGTGCCGAACGTCGAGCCGTCCCAGAGCAGTGTGTTGATGTCCTGGTCGTTGTCCCCAACCGTCAGCATGATCTGATCGGAGAAGGGATTGGGGTCGAGCGTCATGGTGATCGTGCGATCGGCCCCCGCCGCGGCCCCGTCGAGGGTTGTCTCGCCGCTCCAGCTCACGCCGTCCCAGGTTCGATAACGAAAGCTGTCGTCGTTGCCGTTGATCGTCCCGTAGGTGGCCAGCAGGTCGCCCGATGTGGATTCGAAGGCCACCGAGATGTTCAAGCCGGTGTTCTCGCGGACGTTGCTGGTGGCTTTGAGTGAACTGGTCCAGGCCGAGCCGTCCCAGACGGCGAACCAGGCGTCGGCAAACGTGTTGCCGTCGGTGCTGGCGACCGTGTCGCTGGTCAGCACGCCCAGCGCAATCCGGTCGCTGTTGGGGTCCGAGGCCAGCGTCGTCCAGAGCACGGTGCCCTCGGTCGTGGCCGGCGGCGCCAGCAGCGACTCGCCGCTCCAACTGCTGCCGTTCCAAATCTGGTAGGCAACGTTGGTGGTCGACGTGCCATCGGCGTAGACCACGATCGCGTCCCCCGACTGCGACTCGTAGGCCACGTAGATATCGGTGCGGTTGTGCTGGAGTGTATTGTTGTCCAGCAAGACCTCGTTGCCCCAGGCCGACCCGTTCCAGACAAAGGCCCGGTCCTGTTCGTCGTTGAAGTTGACGACCAGCACCATTTCGTCCGAATTGGGGTCGGCGGCCAACCGCATCTGCCGGGGCGTGGTGCCGTTGGCCGTCGTGATTGTCAGGGCGCTGGTCCAGGTGGCGCCGTTCCAGACGGCGTAGCGCAAGCCGCCCGTGGTGGCGTAGGTGATGATGGCATCGCCGCTGGAGCCCTCGTAAGCCACGTCGGCGGCCCACCACTGATCCTGCGCCAGGTCGCCGGACAGGTCGGTGCCGGAACCCAGGTTGATTTCGGTCCAGGCCGTGCCGTTGAACACCGCTCCCGTGATCCGGGCGTCGTCGTGCAGGCCGATTACGACCTTTTCGTCGCGTGTCGATGATGCCGCGCCCTGCATCACTCGGAAGTCATCGCGATTGGCCACAAACGTCTGCGCGCCGCCGAACGAATCGCCCATCCAATGCCGGTAGACCAGCTCGTTACCGGTGTTCGAGTAGGCCAGCAGGCCGGTCAGGTCGGAGCCCGACACAATTCCACTCAGCTCGCCGGTCATCGAGGTGGTCATGTCGCCATTGGCCACCGGGTCGTTGCGGTCCAGGCCCTGGGTGGGGTTCGAACCCGGTCCCGGATCGGTCAGGTAGAGCTGCTTTCGACTGGAGCCGACCACGGTCACCATGGCGGTGCAGGTGTCGGCCGGGTCGTCAGGATCGATGTACGTGACGCTGATCACGTCGTCATCGGCGGCGATCAGCGTGCCGTCGTTGATCACCACGGCGCCTAGCTTGCTGGTGGCCAGCGACCCCTGGAACAGGAAACTGTCCACGGCCGTCTCGGTCAGTGTCAGCGTCTGGCTGTCGCCGGAGTCCGGGTTCGTGACCGTGACCGTGACGTTGTTAATCGCCGTGCGGCTGTAGTTCGGACTGACATCGTCCAACTGCACGTACAGCGTGCTATTTTCCAGCACGAAGTTGACCGGCGCGCTGTAGTCGTTCAGCGTGAAGTGAATCTCGCACCCCACCTGGTTCAACACCAGCGTCGACACGGCCGTGTTGCTGTCGCTGGCCCCGTCGTTGACCGTCACCTCGATCACCCGGTCGTCCCGCGTGGGATCGGTCAGGTTGTTGACATACTGCAGCGTGGCGATCAACTGCTCGTACTCGGCCAGCGTCGCGGCGCCGCTCAGCAAAAACCCACCATCGCCGTCGCCGGTGACAGTGATGCCCAGCATGCCGGCCAGGGTCTGGTTGATGGTCAGCGTTTCGTTGGCTCCGTCCAGGCGATTGGTCAGGTCGATCACGGCGGAAACAATGATGCCACTGCTGTCGGTGACCACCACGTCGGGATCGGTCACCGGGGTGGGCACGCCGCCGGCCTGCCAGGTGCCGTTATATCCCGTGTCGCCGGGCGGCGTCGTGGTGTCGTCACCGTCCAGGTCGATGGTCGGCGGAGCGTCGGTCAGCGTTTCCCAGAAGATCGTCTGCCGGCCGCAGGCGTCGATGACGATCAGCGAGATCGTGTCCTGGGGCGAGTTCATGTCGTAATCGGTCATGATCGGCGGGTCGCCGATCTTCCAGGTTCCCGACGGGTTCGAGAACACTCCGCCGTCCGTGCTGACCCACTGGTACATGTAGGTCCCCGAACCGCCCGAGATGGTCGCCGTGAACGTGTTGGTGGAACCGGCGAAGACGTCCGTCGGCAGGACGGCGTCGATCCGGGGTTGGCGGCGAGCGCCCTCGGTCAGCAGGAAGTTGAAGAACGTCCGCTGGCCGGCGACCTGTTCGGTCAGGGTTCCCCTGGTCAGCGTGTGTCCGGCCTGGTAGCTGATAAAACCGTTGCTGGGATCGCCGAAGGCCGGGCCGTAGGCGGTCAGAAATACTTCGTTCCGCGGGTCGACGTCGCTGCCGGGCGTGGGGTCCAGCACGTGGTCCGGATCGATCAGCGAGACCCTGGTGGTCGGCCGCACCGGCGCCGTCGGGACGTAGGTATGTTCCGAACCGTTGGTGATCGCGCCGTCATAGCGTCCCTGGATCTGCATCACGGGATCCGCGGCCGTGTCGTAGGTGCCGTTTTGCCCGTTCACGTAGCGGTAGGGCGGCGTGGGCAGGTTGGCGTGGTTCTTGTACCATACGGTGCCATTGGTCAAGAACAGCGTATCGGGCTGCATGTCGCCGTTGACGTCGATCTGGCCTTCGATTTCGGACACCGTGTGGTCGGCCGCCCACACACCGCCCGCCTCGTCGTCCACGAATTCCAGGAACCGCTGCCGCTCCTGCACGGTCCAGTTCGTGCTCGGTTCGGCGTGCGGGATCAGGAACACGTCGAAGCAGGCGTTCAGGGCCATGGGGCCGGAGATGATCGTCGGATAGTTCTTCCAGACCGACAGCGGCGGATCGTAGACCGGCTGGTTATTGACCATGGTCGTCGTCACGGTCACTGGCGCCGGGGCCCCGGCCGTGCTGTAGAAGCCGGCGTTGGTGAAATAGGTCTGCACCAGGCCCGAATTCTGCTCGTTGAAGACGCTCTTGGGGAAGTAGCTGACTTCGCTATGGACGTCGGCCGTGAAGTCGGCGATCGTCTGGTCGACGATCACGCCCGCCGCCCGCCACTTGTTGATCACGCCGACAATCGTGGGCGTAATGAAGTGCTCGTGGATAATGAACGGGCCGCCGCGGTAGTTCTTGACGACGCTGCCGGTGATCGTGGCGGTTAAGTCGATCGTGTCGCCAATCGTGTCCACGGGCTCGGCCGGCGTATTGGTCCCCTGCGTGGCAAAGTTGAAATCCTTGGTCGCGTCGATGGCCCAACTGACCGGCACTTTGTAGTTGAACGTCAGATCGTAGATCATGCCGAAGGGCTTGATCGAATTGTTCAGCGTCTGGACCGACTGCCCCATGTCGATGATGTACGAGCCGGCCGGAAAGGGCTGGACGTTGGATGTGTTCACCAGCAGTGTCGGCTGCCGCTGGTCGGTCGCCTCGGCACTGATGAAGACCGCGTCGTTCGTGCCCGTGCTGGTCAACTGGATGCCAAAGTTCGGATTGCCGCCATTGTCGTTCAGGTCGTCCAGCCAGGCCTGCACCAGCGACGTGATGTCGACCGTGTAGGTGGTGTTGCTGGCGCTGGGACTGAACGAGGTGACCAGCGCCGGGTCCACCGTCGGCTGCGAGGCCCAGGTGACCGCCCCTTGGCTCCAGGCCCCGGTGACCCGGCGAATCTCGATCGTGGCCGGCGTGCCATCCTGGGGCCCCGTGCCGGTGGTGATCTGCAGGCGAGCCGAATTGACCGTGGTGCCCGTGACGCTGTTCAGATCGAAGTAGATCAGCCCGTTTCGCTGGCCTTCCGGGCCCGGCGGGTCCTGCTGGACCTCAATGAACGTGGAGCCGCCGTAGTTGGTTCCCGTGGCCACCGAATCGACGAACGTGTCGCCGCCGCCCCAGTCGTCGGCTTCCACAATGAAGTTGGCCAGCGTCCCCTGCCACTGGTCCAGCGTGTCCGCGCTGAACGCCACGCTGGTTTCGATCGGACCGGTGCTGAACTCCAGCTCCCAGTTGCCTCCCAGCAGCGCGTGGCCCGTCACGTCGCGGCTGGCCGCCACATCCGCTCCGGTCAAGCTGGCCAGGGCTCCCAGAAGCTGCTGACCGGCGTCGTCGCCCGCCAGCTCGCAGCCGTACAGCAGCAGGTCGGCGCCGTCGTTCAGCGAGCGACTCCATTGGCGGATGGAACTCGCGTAATCGCCCAGGTTCGACTGGCTCAGCACGGCGTCGCCCAACTGCAATTGGCCGCCGCTGCCGTGCGAGATGATGTGCACGGCGTCCAGGTCCCGGTAGCTCTGCAGAATCTGGCCGATCAACCGCACGCCGTCCCGGTCGCTGTCGATCAACAGGGCCTCGATCTGTCGCCCCGGACGGCCGTTGTTCAGGATGTCGCCCAGCAACCGCTCGTAGTCGGGCGTCGCCGAATCGATGATCACCAGTTCGCGGCGGACCGAGGAGGAATCGAACTGGGAGCCGACGAGTTGCTGGGTCAGGTTCACTCCTGGCGGCGTCGCGGAAGCCGCCAGGCCGGAGGCTTCCAGGCGCTGCGCTTCGACCAGCGCGGGCATCAGATCGGCCAACCCAGCCAGCAACTGCCGCTGCTCCAACTGCTCCAGCAGCAAGTTCAGGCGATGGGGCCTGCGAGGCCCCTGGCGACGAGAAGACGAACGCTTGCCTGAAGTCCCCGACAGCTTCGATGACACCACGTGATTTATCCTTCTGAGAGAACGCTCGATTCATGACTACTTGCGTCATGAAGAGCTGCAGTCCGCACCCGAATCCGAACGATGTGTAGACAGCCGACGAACCTGGACAGGCTACGATCGGGGTCTCGGCCTGAGACACCAGAGGCGTCGCTGGGCAAATTCAAATCGCTGAACACGACAGCAAGGCAGCGTCAGAGTTCGTTGGCGGCCGTCAGATCGGTCAAGACGGCGCAGCGAGGGGCGCGTACACTCAGACAGTCACCGCAACTCGCACGACGCACAGGCTGAATCGAGCACTTGCCAGAAGTGCCCGCGGAATCTGAGCAGGGGACGGAGATGCGGCGATCGACAAATTGGCTAACTGCAGAGTGCCACGGCTCTCGGTTTCGGCGGAGCTTCTTCCGGGAAAGGCGCTTACTTCCCACTCACCAAAACTTCACAACGAGCCTGACAGCGCGAAAGAATCCTCCTTGGGGTGTCCTCTGGGGCAGGGGTCTGGGTCTTACCAATTCCGCCGAGCGGGGCATTGCTCTGCGAATGAACTTTGAACTCCGTACTCTATGCATTTCACCTTTAAACGATTGATTCGTACTTCCTGGTGAAATTATTCCCGTCCGCTTCGTTTGCGACAAAAAAACTGTTGCCACGAATCGAGGACGGACCCTAACTGCCTGAATGGATAGGCTGGGAGGTTTGGGGTAGCAGGGCGTGAGTAACACCGCACCACAGGTGTTGGACTGCAACTTTGTTTTAGGAACCGGCAAGCAAGAAGACAAGTAGCCTGTAGCGGCCCCGGCGAACAAAAAACAGTGCGGCGAGATTGGATAAACGAGTCCGAGTTGCGGGAACACGCGGCTTACGGGCCACATGAAAAAACAGGCTTTCGCAGGCGTCGCGAGCGCCGGATACGGGCAGCGTTTGCTAAACTACGACTTCAATTCAGCCAGGTGGATCCGCCACCAGTCCGCCCGCCAGCATTTGTGTTTGCCAGGCACCATGACGATCACGAACTACGACCTGCTGGAGTATCGCAGCGACCCGATCGCGTCCAGCCATCCGGACCGGCTGTACACGGTCGCCCGGGTCCTGGGCCTGAATCCCCCCGCCGCGCATCCCGCCACCGCCCGGATCCTGGAAATCGGTTGCGGCAGCGGGACGAGCACCATCCCGATGGCCCTGAGCCTGCCGCAGGCCGAGATCCTGGCCCTGGATGTTTCGGCGACTCAGATTGAGCGGATCGAGCGGCGGGCGTCCGAGCTGGGACTGACGCACCTGACGACTCGGCAACTGGACCTGTGCGATCTGCCGGCCGACTGCGGGCAGTTCGATTACATCATCTCGCACGGGGTCTACAGTTGGGTCCCGCCCGCGACCCGCGACCGGCTGATGGAAATCTGCAGCCAGCACCTGGCTCCCGGCGGCATCGCCCTGATCAGCTATAACACCTACCCCGGCTGGCACATGCGCGAGCCTCTGCGGGAGCTGCTGCAGTTCCACACGCGGCACTGCGAGGGATTGACGGACCGCGTGGAGCGGAGCCGGGAGATGGCGCAGTGGATTGGCGAGGCGTTGCCCGGCGCGCTGGGTGCCTACCGCGAGGCCTTTCGGCAGACTGAGAAATACGTGCTGGACTCCCAGCGCGGCGGGTCGTTTCTGATCCACGACTTGCTGGCGGCCGACACGCAACCGGTTCTGTTCCGGGAGTTCGCCGAACATGCCGCCCGGTTTGGCTTGCGCTATCTGGCCGAGACGGACCTGGCGAAGATGCAGGATCCGGCCGTCAGCGAGGACGTGCACCGGCGGATCGTGCAGTGGTCCAGCGACGCCGTCGACCAGCAGCAGTACCTGGACTTTCTCACGAACCGGTCCTTTCGCAAGTCGCTGCTGTGCCGCGCCTCGGCCCGCTCCGATTCGCGAGTCACGGCGGACAAGCTGACGGGGATGTTTCTGGCCGCGGACCTGCGTTGCACACATCCCCGACGACCGCTGAGCAGCAGCGAACCGCTGGAGTTCCAGTCGTTCGGCGACGTGAAGGGCACCTCGGCGCATCCGTTGACCAAGGCCGCCTGCCTGGTGCTGAGCGAACGCTGGCCCCGGCCGCTGGCCCTGCAGGAACTGCTGGAGCTGGCGGCCGAACGGCTGATGGCCGAATCTCCCGCCGCTCGGAACACGCTGGCCGCGGACCGCGACGAGACCTGCCGCGCGCTGACCAAGATGTATTTGCTGGGGACGTTGGAGCTGTTCCCTCGCCAGTTGGAATTCACGACCGAAGTCAGCCAGCGGCCGGAAGCCTGCCCGCTGGTCCGCCTGCAGGCGGCGGTGGGCGAGGGGTTGACCAACCGGCTGCAGCGCCCCGTGGTGACCGACGAACTGCAGCGGGCCCTGTTACCGCTGCTCGACGGCACTCGCGACCACGCCCAACTGCTGGTTGACTGGATCGACGCCGCGCGACGGCAGAAACTGCCGCTCGACGGGAGCGGCGGCAGCGGCTCGGCAACCGACTGGCCCGCCACGCTGGCTCCCCGCCTGGAACCCGTCCTGCAACTGCTGGCCGGCGCCGCCCTGCTGGTGGGCTGAACTGCAATCGTTTGTCCAGCGGGCCTTGCTCACGCTGCTCGACGGCAAGCGCGTGCCGAGCGCTGCTGTGCGCGGGTCTCCCGACCCCGCACTCGCTGCTGTGCGCGGGTCTCCTGACCCCGCACTCGCCCTGACCGCCAGGTCTCCCGGCGCGGCGGCCCCCCGCGGTGCATCAATCGCCACGCGAACCCGTGTTGCTTCGAACGCCACGCGAACGCCCGCCGCCAAACAGGAGACCCTGGCGGGTCGGCGCCTCGGCGGGGTCGGAGACCCGCGCCGAGCAAGCTGCTGTGCGCGGGTCTCCTGACCCCGCACTGGTACCGACCGCCAGGTCTCCCGGCGCGGCGGCAACCCGCGGTGCATCAATCGCCACGCGAACCCGCGCCGAGCACGTGACCGGAGACCCTGGCGGGTCGGCGGGGTCGGAGACCCGCGCCGAGCACAAGAGCACAAGCGCGCCGAGCACGTCGGAGACCCGCGCCGTGCCTACCATTCGAGTGCGGTCAGCTTGACATCGTTCGGGATGGAGCCGTCAGAAAGCCAATAGGCCGCCGATGAAAACCGCCAGAACTCAGGTCGCAGCACCAGCCCCTTCCGGCAGGGATTTTCGTGGATGTAGCGTACTTTCTGCTCCCAGAACCACTCGGATTCGATCACCACAGGGTGCCGGTCATCCCGCCAGCAGCGCCGACGGCGATCGCGCCCCGCGGCGTCACGAAAGGCTCGCCGAAAGGCCATCGGGAATCGTTGATCAACAAAGTCGCAAATCGACCGGCCTGTGAATCGGCGAAAGTCGTTCAGCGTCGCCTCCAAACGTTGCGAATTCCATGCGGCATCAAGAACGATCGCATGCAGGTGCGTGGGCATGATCACGTAAGCGTTGATGCGCAGTTGCTTATTGTCGTGGCAGTAGTTCAAGCTGTTGGTCACGATCCGGCAAACCGCTTCCGATAGGAACACCGGCAACCAGTCGACGATCGTGTACGTTACAAAGTAGATATAGCCATCCGGGACAATTCTGTACCGCTCCATCGTCCCTCCGCGCGTTCAAGTTGCTTCGACACCTGCGCCGACTTGCCTGGTTGCTCCCTCAAGAACCTATAGGGAACTCCCAAGAAACTGTCACCTCCCCAGTGTCAAGCTGCTGGCACTCGAAACGCGGAAATTTGGAAAGATTCTCCGGTTGGATGAGGATGCTGTGCCCCGGCCCGCCGGACGGCGGGGTCGGAGACCCACGCCGAGCATGCGTCGGAGACGCCGCTGTGCGCGGGTCTCCTGACCCCGCACTGGTACCGACCGCCAGGTCTCCCCGGGCGCCACGCGAATTGCCGCCGCCCACAGGGAGACCCTTACGGGTCCGCCGGACGGCGGGGTCGGAGACCCGCGCCGAGCATGCGTCGGAGACCCGCGCCGAGCATGAGTTCTTCGCTAACGGATTCACAGCAAGTCGCCCAGCACGCCGGCGGCCTGCAGGCGTTGCCGCAGGCGGGTCCAGCGGACGCGGAGCGCGACCGGGTGCAGCCCCAGTTCCTGAGCCACCTCGGCCGTGGTGTAGCCGTCGAGCCGCATGGCCAGCATCCGCCGCTCGGTGGCGTTCAACGTCTGGCACAACCGCTCCACCTGGTCCCGATACTGGGCCGCCGCCGCCGGATCGGAGTCGTGAACCGATAGTTCATGTAGCTCCTCAACCAGCAGGCCACTGTCGCTCTCCCGCCCGGCGAGCCGCTGCTGGCGGCGGTGTTTGCGCCAGTTGCGGGCCACCTTGCGGCGGACGATGGTGCTGGCCAGGGCCACCAGCTTCTCGGGGCTGGAGATGTCGAACTTCTCGTCGCGCAATCCCAACAACAGGCTGCGGTGCACCGACTGCACCAGGTCGACCGAATCCAGATACGGCCGCAGCGCCGGTCCCAGCAGCACGCGGGCCACGACCCGCACCTTGGCTTCGTAATGGCGGCACAGGCGGTCCTGGGCGGCCGGATCTCCCTCCGCCACACGTGCCATCAGCGCCGCGAAGTCGTCCGTCTCTTCGCTCATCCGCCGCCCGTCCCACCCGGTCAGGAGAATTCCAGGGAATCCGCGTAACGATTCACGCCGATTATGGCATAATCCGGCTGCAGACGCACTATCGTCGGCCATCGTTCGCAGCGGGGAACAGACGTGTCGGTCGACCAGCGGGACAGCAGTTCGGTGGACGAACGGTTGCGGCTGGCCGCCGTGCACCTGGAGCAAACGGTGCGATCGGGGGAACTCCACGCCACGGAAGTTGTCCTGGCACGGTTCCCCGACCTGCTCGCTGAGCGGGACGCGATCCTGGAACTGATCTACACCGAGTACGTCCTGCGGTTGGAGCAGGGCGAGGAGGTGCCGGTCGAGCGCTGGCTGGCGAGGTTTCCGCAGTGGGAACGGGATCTGCGGGAACTGTTCCAGGTACACGAGTACTTGAGCGACGAGCACCTGCCGGCAGCGGCGAGCGGCGACTCGCGATCCAGGTTGTCGCCCGAAGCGGGCCAGCCGCTGGAAGGCGGCGCGACGGGCGACGGCGGAGCGGCACCTGGCGTCGAGCCGCGGCGCGTCGGCAACTGCCAGTTGCTGGAAGAGATTGGCCGAGGCGGGATGGGCATCGTGTACCGCGCCCGGCAGATCGGCCTGGACCGTGTCGTGGCGGTCAAGACGGTCCATGCGTATGCCGGCCTGGAACCGCGGGCGGCCCAGCGTTTTCAAGTGGAAGTGGAAGCGGTCGCTCGCCTGCAGCATCCGCACATCGTGCAGATCTACGACGTGGGCGAGCAGCACGGAATGCTGCACTACTCGATGGAGTTCGTGTCGGGCGGCAGCCTGGCGGACTTCGTGCGCCAACGGCCGCTCGACCCAACCGCGTCCGCTCGCCTGGTCGAGTGCCTGGCGCGGGCCGTGCATTACGCGCACAGCCAGGGCGTGGTGCACCGCGACTTGAAACCGGCCAACATCCTGCTGGCACCCAGCTCGCGCAGCGAGGCCATTCCGCTCGGCCCTTCATCTGCCAGAAACCCGCGGGCGGGCCGCGAGGCGGGCCGCTACGAGCCGAAGATCACCGACTTTGGGCTGGCCAAGCGGATCGACAGCGACGTCCGCCACACGCAGGACGGGGCGGCGTTGGGAACACCCGGATACATGGCTCCCGAACAGACGCAGATTTCCGCGACCAACGTCGGGCCGGCCTGCGACGTGTACGCCCTGGGCGCCGTGCTGTACGACATCCTGGTCGGGCGGCCGCCGTTCCATGCCGCGACGGTCCTGGACACGATCCAGCAGGCGCGCGAGCAGGATCCGATTCCGCCGCGCAGGCTGCAGCCCGCTCTGCCTCGCGACCTGGAAACGATCTGCTTGAAGTGCCTGCGGAAGCAACCGGATCGGCGTTACGCCAGCGCCCAGGACCTGGCCGACGACTTGCAGCGTTTTCTGGATGGCAAGGCGGTGCTCGCCCGGCCCGCCAGCAGCGCCGAGAAGCTCGGCAAGTGGGCTCGCCGGCATCCATCGCTGGCCGCGTTGTTCCTGGCCGTGGCCCTGGGCATGATCGGCATCGCCTGGCAATGGGCGCGAGCCGACGCCCACCGCGCGGCCGCCGTCCGGGAGGCACAGGCCGCTCAGCGCGCGCGGGCCGCCGAATACGACGAACGCCAGCGAGCCGCCTTGGTGCAGTACGCTCACGACATCGAGCTGGCGCATCACGAGTACCAGGCGAATAACACGGCCCGCGCCTTGCAACTGCTGAACTCCTGTCCCAAGGAACTGCGCCACTGGGAATGGCACTACGTTCTGGGCCAGTGCCAGCAGGCGCGGTGGACGTTGCCGCGATTGGAACTGAACGTTTCGGATCTGGCCTGGAGCCCCGACGGCGGCCGGCTGGCGGTTGTTTCTGGTGCCTGGGGCGTGAACGAACCCGGTCGCCTGGAAGTGTGGGGCATCAAGTCGGCCAGGCTGATGTTCGCGGCGGCCGGTCATCCCAGCGGCATCCTGAATGTCTGCTTCAGTCCGGACGGCAGTCGCCTGGCCACCGCCGGCACCACCTGGCATAACACTTCTGGCCACAGCGGCGTCCGCGTCTGGGATGCTGAGACGGGACGCGAACTGCTGGCGATGGCCGAAGCCAATGCGTTCTCGGTCCGTTTCAACCCGTCGGGAACGCTGCTGGCCGTGGGACGGCCCAACGGTCAGATCACCTTGCACGACAGCCACACCGGCCAGGCCCGCGGCGTGCTGCGCGGTCATACCAGCTTCGCCTCCGAGCTGGCCTTTCATCCCGACGGGAACCGGTTGGCCTCGGCCGGACGCGACGGCACGCTCCGCCTGTGGGACCTGGACAGCCGGCAACAGTTGGCGCTGATCGAGGGCCTGTCGGACGTTCGCCGCGTCATGTTCCTGGCCGGCGGCCGCGAGCTGGCCGCAGGAACCTTCACCGGACTGGTGAAACGGTACAGGCACACCGAACGCGGGCTGGAGGAACTGTCCCGCTTTACCTGCCGCGACGTGTTGGGAGCGCTGCGCGGCAGCCCGGACAGCCAGTTGCTGGCCGTGGCGGTGCGCAACGAGGCCGTGGAACTGTGCGAAGCCGCCAGCGGCCGGCCTGTCCGCACGTTCCACGGACATAACGGCAGCTTCGCGGGCGCGGAATTCAGCCCCAACGGACAGTTGCTGGCCACGGGCGGCGTCGACGGCGTGGTCAAGGTCTGGGACCTGGTCGAGCCCGTGCAGCCGCGCCTGGTATCGTTGCACCCGGGACCTTACATCGCGGACTGGGCCTGCGATCCGAATGGCGGCCAGATTGCCTTGGCGGCCGGTTTGAATATCACCCGCGGCTCGCGCGACGGCGACCAGACCCTGCGGATCTGGGACACGCGAACCCAGCGGATCACGCATGTCATGACCGGGCACCAGGGCTGGTTGACCAGCGTCGCCTTTCACCCTGGCGGCGATCTGCTGGCGTCCGGCAGCGAGGACCGCACGGCCCGGCTGTGGAATCCCGCGACGGGCGAATTGCTGCGGACTCTGCGCGGCCACGCCGACGTGGTGACCGGCGTTGCATTCGCCGGCTCACACGTCGCCTCGGCCAGCCGAGACGGCACGGTCCGGCTCTGGCGGTCGGAAACCGGCGAGCAGGTGCATTGCCTGGAGCATGACGGACAAGCGGTCGAAGCGCTGGCAGGCCGCCGGGATGGACTGCTCGCCTCGGCCACCGCCGACGGGCGGATCTGGCTGTGGGATACGGACACCGGCCGGCTGCTGCGATGCGCGGCAGGGCCGCCCGAGCGGCCCGTGCAGATTCGCTTCAATCCCGCGGGAACCATCCTGGCCGTGGCGTCCCGGCAAGCAACCATTAAGCTCTGGCGAGTCGCCCGGCTGCTCGCTGGCCGCAACTCGTCCGTTGACGATGCCGCGGCGGCCGGTCCGCTTCGCGCCGAGGCGGGCACCGTGCAGACGCTGACCGGGCACAGCGACACCGTGACCAGCCTGGACTTCAGCCCGGATGGAAAGCGTCTGATCTCCACGAGCAACGACCGGTTTGTCAAACTGTGGGATGTGGCCAGCGGCCAGGAGGTGCTGAGCTTTCCCGAACACACCGAGGGCGAGGGCCGGGTGCTGTTCAGTCCCGACGGGCGGCAGTTGCTGCGGGCGGCCAACGTCACGCTGACCATCTGGCAGGCGGGCGAGCCGGCGGGGGGCGGCGTGGCGGCCAGTGATGTTGTGTCCGAGTCGCAAGAGGACGAACCGACCGCGAAGCAACGCCTGCGGGACTGGCACGCCGGCGAGTTGCGCCGCGCCGAATCGCAGCGCAACTGGTTCGCCATCGCGCATCACCTGACGCACCTGCACCGCGCTGAACCCGAAGACCCATTTCACCTGGCCCGGCGGGGCGTGGCCCGCGCGGAACTCGACGACTGGGACCAGGCCGCCGCCGACTGGCAATGGGCCGCCGAGCGCGTGACGACGGACGCGGACTTGCTGGGTCTGAAGTATCGCCTGGCTCTGCTGCGGCTGCGCGAGCAGGACCTGGCCGGTTACCAGGCGCTGTGCCAGGAGTTGCTGTCCGAGCATGGAGCGACCGGCGATTCGAGATTGGCCAACACGGTGGCCTGGACTTGCTGCCTGGGGCCTTCGGCGGTGGACGATCCGCATCGTGTCGTGGTAGTGGCCGAGCGGGCGGTGGGCGAAACGCCGGTCGCCGAGCGGCTCAGCACGCTGGGGGCCGCGTTATATCGGGCGGGCCGTTACACCGAGGCGCTCCAAACGCTTGGCGAAAGCATCCGCTTGCAGCGGCGCGGCGGCTGGCCGCAGGACCTGGCCTTCGTGGCCCTATCGCACGCGGCGCTGGGAGATTCGCAGTCCGCCGGGGAGTATCGCGGCCGAGTGGAATCCTGGCTGGACCAGCAGCGACAGCTCGCCGACCGCGGTTCGACCACGGATCCTCTGTACACCTGGAGCACGCGACTGGAACTGCAGTCGTTGCTGCGCGAGTGAGCCCGCTTGGCGAGCGGCGGGTTTGGAGAGCGGCGGGCTAGGCGAGCGGCGGGCGTCCGCCCGCTGTTTCTTCTTCTTCGCACGCTGTGTCGACCACCCACTGAAACAGGGGACTGACGTCCCCCGCTCGCCTGGACGAGATACGGGGGACTGACGTCCCCCGCTCGCCTTCGTCAAAACTTCCAGGTCAGGCTGGCCCGTGCCATCAGCGGTTCGACCGGGTGGAAGTGATAGTCCTCGGCAGCCGGCAGGCCCATCGGTTGCGACTCGTAGTAGTACGTGATGTCGTTGTCGTCGCTGTCGAACAAGTTGAAAATATCCACGGCGACGTTCAGGCGATTCGTCTCGTACCCCAACTGCACGTTGGCGACCGTGGTGGTCCCGCTGCGGGCCGAGTTGTCTTCGATCAGGGCGGCTGGCCCGTAATGCCGCAGTCGGAACGTGCCGTACCAGGGACTGCAAGGCTGCCGCACCGTGAAACCGGTCGAAAGCACATTCTCGACGGCATTGGGGATTCGTTCGTCACCCGCGAAGCGGGGTCGGACATAGGCGTAGTCGGCGTCCAAGGCCAGCCAATCGGTGACTTGCCAGTAGTTTGTCCAAGTCACACCGAACCGGTGGCTCGGCGGGCCCGGTTCCGTCGTGCCCGCGTCGCCCACGAAGACCAGTTCGGAACCGATCTCCAGGTACCAGCAGGCCAGCGTCGAGTTCCAGGTGGGAGTGAGCCACGAGCGAACGCCAATTTCGCTGCCGTCCGACTTGACCAGCGGATTGGCGGGATCGGTCGACGAGTTGACGCCACGCGCGTCGTTGCTGTGAAAGCTCTGACCCCAGTTGAGGAACAGTTCCGTCTCGCTCCAAGGTCCGAGCACCAGGCCCAGCTTGGGGCTGAACACGGCGTCGCTGACGGTTCCTGAATCGGCCGGGTTGACTTTCGCATCCGTGTGGAAGCGGTAGAAGTCGCCGCGCAGGCCGACGTTTGAGCGGGCCCAGTCGGTAAGCTGGGCCTGATGAATGTAGTACAGCGAATAGCTCTGCTGGTCCACGTTGTCGGCGCGCGTGGTCGAGACCAGTTGCTGTTGCCGCGTGCGGTTCAAGCCCAGCTCAAAAATGTTGTCGTTGCGGAACTGAAATCCCAGCGTGTGATCGCCCAGGTCGCCACGGACCGTGTGGCTGAGATTCACACCCGTGTAGACTCGGTTGTCGATCTGTTCGATCTGATCGCCGTTGACGGGATCCTCCAGGAAGAAGGTGAAATTCGATAACAGATCCAGGTCGTAGTACGTGACGTAAGCGTTGGCGCGTGTGACGGAACCTCCATCGTCGCGCCAATACTCGGCGTTCAGCCCGACGCGGTTGGTTTCGCCGGCGTCGGAAGGGTCCAGCGTGCCGAAGCGACCAATCAGCCCCGCGTCGACGGCCCGCTGCGGAATCTGGTTGGTGGCATTCCAGTAGCTGCGGTAGGCCAGGGCCGAGAGCGAGAACCCCTCGCAATCGTCGCCGATTGACCAGCGCAGCATCCCGTTGAACTTGTTGAAGTCTTCCGCCAGGTCCCAGGGGCCATCGTAGAAGATGCTCTCATAAGCATACAGCAAGTGGCCGTTGCCCAGCGGTTGCGAATTGGCCACCAGCACCCGGTAGTAGTCGAATTGGCCCGCGGTCGCCGTGGCGATCCCGTGCGGCAACGTACGCCGCAGCCGAATGTCCAGGGCACCCGCCGAGCTGAAGTCGCCCACGTCGGCGTAGTAGGTGCCGAGCTTGTAGTCGGCGTAGTCGATCAATTCGGGAATCAGCCAGTTCACATCCAGGTAACCTTGCCCGTGACCATGCGACGGCAGGTTGATCGGCACCCCGTCCACCCGCAACGCGAAGTCGGTGCCGTGGTCCAGATTGATGCCCCGAATGAAGTACTGGTTGGCCTTGCCCGTGCCGCTGTGCTGCGTGGCGATCATGCCAGGCACCAGTTCCAGCACGTCGCCGGCCCGGTTCAAGGGACGCAGGTCGAGCTGTGCCTGGCCGAATCGCCCTTGCGACGCGGAGGACGTCCGCCCGATCAAGTCCTGGCCTCGACCCGGCGGTGCTCCCGCGCCGAAGTCCAGGTCGGCCAGGCTGGGGAACGGCGTGGACTCGGCTGACGGCTGGCGCTGCTGCGCCTCGACCACTGTCTCTGGCAACGCGGGGGCCGCCGGCGGCGGATCCTGCCGCAACTCGGCCGCCACTTCCAGGGTCTCCCCACTGCCCGGAGTCGGGATCGCGTCCTGAGCGGACAGGTTGCCGCCGGCCCACCAGCAGGCGAAGATCCCGACGAAGACTGCTGGCCAGATGCCGCGCTGTTTGACCATCGAAACGGTTCCCGATCGCTGACGTGTGTGGATTTATCGTCGGTATCGGTTGTACCGTCAGGCGGGCTTGCAGCGGCCCGGGCGAATCGGGACGGATTGCCCAGTCGTTAAAATCCGCGCCTATCAGGAGCGGGTCACGGGCGGATGGAGAACCGCACCGGCACAGTGACGGTGAAGGGCACCGCCCTGCCGGCCCGTCGCGCCGGCCGGAATCGCCAACCGCGGACAGCGTCCAGGGCCGCCTGATCCAACAACGGCACGCCGCTGGTTTCAAAGACCCGAACCGCCAGCACCTGGCCCGCGGCACCCACTTGAACTTCCAACAGCACCCGGCCCTGCTGCCCCCGGACGTATGCCTCGCGGGGGTACTGCGGCGCGGGATTGGTGGCCAGTTTGTGTGGCAGTTCGTCAACGGTCGCTCCCGCCTGGTCGTCGGTCGCGCTGGCCGCGGCGGGCACCGAAACGGCTTCCACCGGCGGCGGCCCACCCGCGGACCGGTTGGTTCGAGCGGGTCGCTGGGAGCGCGGCGCGTCCGTGGGTGGCGGCTGCAACTCCGCTTCGGGACGGGAAACGGTCGCGGGCGAACGGGATGGCATCAGCCGGGAGACCACTTCCACCGCCGGCAGCGGGCGGACTGTCAGTTCCACCGCGGGCGCCTGCCGAGTCAGATCGGCGGCTGCGGGCAGCGGTTCCCGCTCATGGCGATGCCAGACAACGTCAGCCGCATGGTGGTGTTCGTGATCGTGGTCGTTGGGAACGGCCGGGGCGTGCAGATGCCATGGTGCGTCCTGCTGAGTTTCCTTGGCCGGCTCCATCATCGCCACAATCGTGACGCCGCCGCTGCGAATCGCCAGCTCCACCGGTTCAACGCGCGCGCGAACCACGATCATTGCCGCCAGCAGCAGCACATGCAACAGTCCGCTGGCGCCCCAGGCGACCAGTTGCTGGCGCTTCCACAGTGGAACGATCAGGCTCAGCAGGCGGTGCAACGGTTTCAAACCGGCCTCATCTGTCGGTATCGGTCGGGAGTTGCCCCGAAGGTCTCGCGACCGGCATCTTGAAACTTACGCCAGAATATCCCGCACGACGCGGCCGTGGACATCGGTCAAACGAAAGTCGCGGCCGGCGTGGTGATACGTCAGCCGCTCATGGTCGAAACCCATCAGATGCAGCAACGTGGCATGCAGGTCGTGGACGTGGACCCGGTTCTCGACCGCCTGGTAGCCAAAGTCGTCGGTTTGACCATAGGCCATCCCGCCCCGCACACCGCCGCCAGCCAGCCAGATGCTGAAACCGTGGTGGTTGTGGTCGCGACCGGTCGGCGTGCCGCCGCCGATCGGAATTTCGATGGCGGGCGTGCGGCCGAATTCGCCGCCGCACACCACCAGCGTCTCGTCCAGCAGGCCGCGGCGAGCGAGGTCGGTCAACAAACCGGCGATCGGGCCGTCCGCTTCACCGCCCAGCCGGCGATGCTCCTGAGCGATGTTGTTATGCGAATCCCAGGGCTGCACGTCCCCGTGGTAGCACTGCACGACGCGGACTCCCCGTTCCACCAGGCGGCGGGCGATCAGCAACTGCCGGCCATGCACCGTGTCGGCGCGGTACAGCTTCCGAGTTTCCTCGGTTTCGCGCGTGATGTCCAGCGCGTCGGTCGCCTCCATCTGCATGCGGAAAGCCAGCTCGAACGCCTGGATTCTTGCCTCCAGGTTGGCGTCCTCCTGCCGAGGCTGCTGATGCCGGCGGTTGAGTCGCGTCAGCAGGTCGAGTTGCCGCCGCTGTTCCGCCGTCCCGAAACGCGGATTCTGAATGTCCGCGATCAGCTCGGTGACCTGCGTCTTGCGCGTGTCCAGGTACGTGCCCTGGTAGATGCCGGGCAGGAACGAACTTCTCCAGTTCGACGAATCGGCCACCGGCAGTCCAGGACAAAGCGCGACGAAACCGGGCAGGTTCTGATTCTCGCAGCCCAGGCCGTAGGTCAGCCACGCGCCGTAGCTGGGACGCGAAAGGCGTTCGTCCCCGGTGTTCATCAGCCGCATGCTCTGCTCGTGGTTCGGCGTATTGGCGTACATCGAGCGGATGACGCACAGCCGGTCGGCATGCTGCCGGGCGGTCTGTTCAAAAATCTCGCTGCACCACAGACCGCTCTGGCCGTACTGCGCGAAACGAAACGGCGACCCCAGGGCGACGCCCGTCTCGCGCTCGGTCGTCAGGTTGCCGATCGGCAGCTTCTTGCCGTCCCAGCGCGTCAGTTCGGGCTTGGGGTCCCAGGTATCGACCTGCGATGGTCCGCCATTCAAGTAAATGTGGATGATCCGCCGGGCTCGCGGCGCGAAGTGCGGCTGCTTCGGCTCCAGCGGATTGGCGGCCGCCCGCAGCAGTGACGGCAGGGCCAGCAGACCCAGGCCCGTGCCGGTCGAACGGAGCAGTTCGCGCCGCGAGAGCGGCCGGGCAGTTGGTACGAAGTTCATTCGGCTTCAGTCCACGAACATGAGTTCATTGCTCATCAACAGTACCTGGGCGAACTGGGCCAGCGGCTGCGATTGCAGAAACTGCTCGCCCCACTCGAGTTCCTCGCCGGACGGTTCGCGCCCCAAGACAAGCTGGTACAAACGGCGCACCTGCCCGGCCGCCGGGTCCGCGCCGGCCCGCTCGGCCAGGGCCGCGGCGGCGTCCAGCATGAAGGTCGAGTTCAAGGCGAACAGCGCCTGCTGCGGGACGGTCGTGGCCACTCGGCGCGACGTCGACGTGTCGGCGTTGGCCACGTCGAACGTGCGGACCATGTCCGGGATATTCTGGCGTTCCACGAATCCGTAGATGGTCCGCCGGTGATTGGCCGGATCGGTGAGCAGTCGCGGACGGCCATCCATCGTTTCGTCCAGCCGCCCGGAAACGGCCAGCAGCGTATCCCGCATCGCTTCGAAATCCAGGCGTCGCCGATTGGCGCGCCAGAGCAGCGTGTTGCCGGGATCCGCTTCCATCTGCCGCGCCGTTTGCGCGTCGCGCGGGATCAGCGACGACCGCTGCCAGGCCCGCGACGAAAGGATCAGTTCGTGCAGCGGCTTCGTCCGCCAGCCGTGGCGGACCAGGTACGCGGCCAGAAAGTCCAGCAGCTCCATCTGCACGGGTCGCGGCGTCTGCAGGCCAAAGTCTCCCGGGTTGGAAACCAGCGGCTCGCCGAAATGGTGCATCCAGACCCGGTTCACCCAGACGCGAGCCGTGAGCGGATTGTCGGGCGAGGCGATGGCTTGCGCCAGATTCAGGCGGCCGCTGCCGTCCGGAAACGCCTGCCGCTGCTTGCCCGACAGCACGCTCAGAAACTGTCTTGGAACGGGCGCCCCGCGCGAGGCCGGATCGCCACGCTGGAAGATCACTGGCTCGCACAGCACGTCGGAGTCGACGACCACCATGGCCCGCGCCGCGGCGTCACCGTGGCGCACGGCGATCGCATCCAGTTCGTTCAGCAGCCCTCGAAAGGCGTCGCCCGGCTGGCGCGAAAGGTAGTTCACGACTTCCTGTTCCGGGAACCAGACGGGACTTTCGCGGGAGACCAGCAGCGCGGCGAGCGAATCGTCGGCAGCCGTTTGCCCCGACTTCGAATCCGCCGCCTGCTGCTGCTGGCTCGACCAGGCGTCCACGAGGATCTGGCCATACGTGCGAGCCACCTCGGCGGGCGTTTGCGGATTGGCGGCCACCAGCCCCTCGACGATCCGCGGATCCACGCCGCGCTCCCGCCACTGGTCGGGCTTCAGCCCAGGTTCGCGCAGCAGATCGCTCCAGGGGCCGAAAATCGGATCGTCCGGAAACGCTCGCCGTGCGATCAGTTGCCGCCAGCGGCGAGTGATCTGCGGCCGCAGTTGTTCGGGCGTCAGCGACAGGAAAAAAATGGTCGTTTCGGCCACGTCCGGCTCGGTCGTCGCCACCTGCACCAGGTAGTCGGGCGTCCGCTGCCGGGCGGTTTGCAGCGCGTCGGCGTAGTGCGCTGCCTGCTGCGACTGGATCTCCCGCAGCTTGGCGGCCAGCTCATTCTCGAAGGCCTGCCCCTGGTCGGTGACCGGCGCGATCCGCGGACGATCGTACGGCTCGGCGCAACTGGCCAGCACACCGTACAGCGAATAGTAGTCGGCCGTCGGCACGGGATCGAACTTGTGGTCGTGACAGCGGGCACAGGTGACGGTCAGGGCCAGAAAGCCGCGGGTTACGACGTCGATCTGGTCGTCGATCACATCGTGGCGGTTGCGATCGAACATGCGTCCCAGCGTGAGAAAACCGAGTGCCGCCAGGTCCGGCGAGTCGGCCGGCAGGCCAAGCTGGTCGGCCGCCAGTTGTTCGCGGATGAACTGGTCGAACGGTTTGTCCTCGTTCAGCGCTCGGATCACGAAGTCGCGGTAGGTGTAGGCGAAGGGCCGGATCCGCGCGTCGCCGTACATCAGCACGCCGTCCTTGGCATCGGAGTAGCGAGCCACATCCAACCAATGCCGACCCCAGCGTTCTCCGTAGCGAGGCGAAGCGAGCAGGCTGGCGACAAGCTGCCCGAACTGCTCGCGCGGCGTGGCCAGTTGCTCTTCAGTGGGCGGCAGCCCGTGCAGGTCGAACGTGACGCGCCGCACCAGCGTCCGCATGTCGGCCGGCTCGGTCGGTACAAAGCCTCGCTGCTCAAGCTGCCGGTCGACCAGGTAATCGATCGGATGCGCGACCGCGGGCGTCTCTGGCGGCTGGACCGGCTGAAAGGCCCAGTGATTGCGCGAGGCGAGCTCAATGTCGGACACGATTTTTTCACCCGCGCGCGGATCATACGCTCCCTGCCGCACCCAGGTGGTCAGGTCGTCGATCTGCTGGTCGCTGAGCCGCTGGCCGGCGTCCTCGGGCGGCATCCGCAACCTGGCATCCCGATGCGTCACGGCGCGAATCAGCAGACTGGCGGTTGGATCGCCGGGCACAATCGCTGGCCCCCGCTCGCCGCCACGCTGCCAGCCGGCACGCGTATCCAGGCGGAGCTTCGCCGCGGGGTCTTCCGATCCGTGGCAGTCCAGGCAGTGGTCGACCAGGATCGGCCGGATCCGTTGTTCGAAAAACTCGCGGGCACGCGCCTCATCCTCGGCCGCCAGGACAGGCCGACCTTCGCCCGGCAGCCAGACGACGCAACAACTCAGAAAGAGCACGAAGCAGAATCGCGCCGTTTGCGCGCCAATCGCGGCCATGCGCATTTCCATCCGAAACGCCGCGCTGCTCGACTGGCCTGGTACTCTCATGCCAGAATCTCCCGGACCACCTGGCCGTGCACATCCGTCAGCCGGTAATCCCGGCCCGCATGGCGAAACGTCAACCGCTCGTGATCGAAGCCCATCAAGTGCAGAATCGTGGCATGCAGGTCGTGCACGTGGACCGGATTTTCCACGGCCCGCAAACCGTGTTCGTCCGAAGCACCGTGGACGATGCCAGGCCGGATGCCGGCGCCGGCCAGCCAGGAGCTGAACGCCCAGGGATGATGTTCGCGGCCCTTGGCATCGGCCGTGTTGTTGAACGGCGTGCGTCCAAATTCGGTGGTCCAGACCACCAACGTCTCGTCCAGCAAGCCGCGTTGCCGGAGGTCCTTGAGCAAAGCGGCGATCGGCTGATCGACGTTCCGGGCCAGCCCCTCGTGCGACAGCATGTCACCGTGAGCGTCCCAGTTACCCGACGAACCCGTATCGATCAGTTCCACGAACCGCACTCCACGTTCGACCAGCCGGCGGGCCGCCAGGCACTGCCAGCCGAAACCGGCGTTCTGACCTGGCCGCACGGCGTAGCTTTCCAGCGTGGCCGCTGTTTCGCGAGAGAAATCGAAAGCTTCGGGCACCGCCCGCTGCATTCCGAAGGCCGTCTGGAAGGATCGCATGCGGGCCGCCAAGGCGGCGTCCGCGCCGCGGGCCTCCAGGTGGACCTCGTTCAGCGCTCGCAGGGCCTCCAGCTCCATTTGCTGGCGTTCCGCTGGTACGCGCGGCCGCACGTTGGCCACGGGTTCGGCGCCGGGAACCACCAGCGTGCCCTGGTGTTCGGCCGGCAGGAAGTCGTTGGCATACACCTGGGTTCCGGCATACGTCTGCTGGGGCGCAAGCACCACGAAGCTCGGCAAGTTGCGATTCTCCGAGCCCAGGGCGTAGCTGAGCCAGGATCCGAGGCTCGGCCGCGAGAAAGCGAACGAACCGGTATGCATGCCGAGCGTGGCGTTGTAATGATTGGAGTGCGAGGTATGCATCGAGCGGATCACGGCCAGCCAATCCGCACACGACCCGACGTGAGAGAACAGCGTGCTGATTTCCGTCCCGCACTGGCCCCGCGGCACAAAGTCCCATTGCGGCCGTTTCAGAAAAATCCGCTCATAACCCGGACGATCCTTGATTTCCGGATGGTCGGCCTGAATCTCCTTGCCATGATCGCGGGTCAGGGCCGGCTTCGGATCGAACGTGTCGACGTGCGACACTCCCCCGGTCATGAACAGAAAGATCACGTGCTTGGCGCGAGCCGGGAAGTGAGGCAGCCCGGCGGCCAGCTTGTCTCCGTCGTCCGCCAGCAACTGCTGGACGATGCCCGGAAAGAGCAGCGAACCGGCGACGGCCGAGCGGAGCAGTTGACGGCGGTGGGGCAGGGGAGTGCGGCGCATGGTTCGTCGGCGGGTCAATCCACGTAAAGGAATTCGTTCGAGCTGAACAGCACGCGGGCGTAGGCCGACCACTTCTCGTGCATCGCGCCGGGATAGGCCGCCAGAAATCGCTCGGCCAGTTGCTCTTCGCCCGCGGTCGGCGCGCGCTGGAACAACCGTTGAAAAGCCAGCCTCAGGCGGCTGGCGTCATCGGTCTGCGCAACCAAGGCATCGGCCAACGACGCGGCCTGCTGGTGCACGAACGGATCGTTCATAAAGTACAGCGCCTGGGTCGGCACGATGGTCGCCTGCCGCAGGCCCGTGCTGGAATTCGGATCCGCGCCGTCGAACAGCGCCAGGTACGGATGCCGGCGTTGCCGCTGCACCATCAGGAACGCGCTGCGGCGATTCGACTCGTAGACGGCGGCGAACGGATTGTGCTGCGTGAAATTCCAGCCGGACTCGGGCGGGAACGGGTGAGCCTGGCCCCAGGAAACATCCAGTGTGCCCCCCGCTGCCAGCAGACTGTCGCGAATCTCCTCGGCCGTCAGACGGCGGCGGCGAAAACTGCCCAGCCAGCGGCCATCGGGATCCGCTTCGGCTTGCGGGCCGAGGCTTTCGCTGGCCCGCTGATATGCGGCCGACGTCATGATCAGCCGGTGCAGCGGTTTGAGCCGATAGCCGCCAGCCTGAAAGCGGGCTGCCAGCCAATCGAGCAGTTCCGGATGCGACGGCGGCTCGCCGCGGGAACCAAAATCGTTGGGCGTCGCCACCAGGCCACGACCGAAATGCCACTGCCAGACGCGATTGGCCATGACGCGCGCCAGCAAGGGCTGGTCCACGATCCACTCGGCCAGCTCGCGGCGGCCGCTGCTCCCGTCGGCAGCCACCACCGCTCCGCCAAATACCGACAGCCAGCGGCGCGGCACCACGTCGCCCGGCTGCTCCGGGTCGCCGCGTAGCTGCAGCCGGGCCTCCTTCACTTCCGCCTCGGACACGGCATACGCCACCGGAATCTCGGGGGCCTCCGGCCGCGGAGTCTGCTCGCCCGTGACCAGCTTGCCCAACTCCAGCAACCCCTGGCCATACTCGGCGGCGGCCACGTGCTCCAATCGCAGCGTTACTCCATCCCCGCCGCTGGGATGCGCATCGGCGACTGCCCCGCGCACCTCATACTGGCCGTCGGCCGGACAGATCCAGGCGACGGCCACGTCGCGCATGATTCCCGGATGCATGAAGACGGACTGAGCGGGCAGCGTCGTCCAGACCGCGACGGGTTCGTCGGCCGCGTTCACGACCACCGACGGAGTATCGCCCAGCGACCAGGCGCTGAGCGCCGGCTGTCCGGCAACTTGCCGCTTGCGCTCCCGCAGGTACATCGGGCCATCGGTCACGTCCAGCAGACACCACGCAGCGTTGCGAACGTGCAACAGCGGGCCCCGCTGAGTGAAACCTGGAATCAAGTCCTTGACTTCCCAGCGAGCTGTCGGCTGGCCGTCGGTCTGAACAATCTGCCAGTTGACCAGCGTCGTGTCGGCGCCGTGGCCCCCGTTGGGACCCACGACCAATTGCAGCACCTCGCCCCGGCGCAGCGCCAGGCGAGCGAGCGCTCCCGCGCGGCCCTCGTGCAAGGACCCCTCGTGCAAGGACCCCTCGTGCAAGGACACTGACTGGCCTTCTCCCACGGCCGACTCCACCAGCACTCGGCGAGCATCCGCGGCCAACCGCTTCAGGCGCTGAGCTTCCCTCGGATAGACCTCCATCCGCCGCTCGTAGTCGGCCAGTCGCCGCTGATAGTCCGCCAGCAAGACGTCCGCTTCGGCCTGGTCGAGCAGCGGCACGAGATCGCGCGGCTGTCCCTTGGCCTCGCAACCGGGAAACGCGAAGCGCGTGCTGCTGAAGATACCGTACAAGGCGTAATAGTCGGCCGCAGTGACCGGATCGTACTTATGGTCGTGACAGCGGGCACAGCCCAGGGACAGGCCCAGGAAATTCTTCCCCAGGTTGTCGATCACGTCCTCGTACGTCAGGTGCAAGTCCTTGTCGATGTCGTGGCCGAAGCGCCGGGCCACCGCCAGGTAGCCGGTCGCAACGATCCCCTCGACCCGCTGCCGAGCAGGTTCGGCCGCGGCCAGGATATCTCCGCTGATCTGACGGCGAACAAATTCGTCGTAGGGCAAGTCGCGGTTGAAGGCCTCGAAGACCCAGTTCCGGTAGCGCCACGCGTGCGGCAACGGCCGGTCGGTATTCTCGCCGGCCGTGTCCGCATACCGCACGACATCCAGCCAGTGCCGCCCCCAGTGGACACCGTACTGTGGCGAGTCCAGCAACCGGTCGATCAACCGCTCGAACGCGTCCGGCGCATCATCCGCCAGGAAAGCATCTACTTCCTCGGCGGTGGGCGGCAGGCCGGTCAGATCGTACGTTGCCCGCCGGATCAGCGTGCGTTTGTCGGCAGGCCGGGCCGCCGGCAGTCCGCGCTCGTCCAAGGCTGCCTGCACGAACTGATCAATCCGCTCGGCGGTTGCCGGCGAGGTCACACTCGGCAGCGGTTGAAAGGCCCACCAGGACTTCGCCTGTTCCAGGCTCATCCCGCCCAGCCGCTGCGACGGGCCGCGAGGATCGGGCGCGCCGCGGGCGATCCACCGCGTCAGGATGGCGATTTCCTCGTCCGGCAGCTTGCCGCCCGCATCCCGCGGCGGCATTTCCAGATTGCGGTAGCTGATGGCCTCAACCAGCAGGCTTTCCGCCGGTTTTCCCGGCACAATCGCCGGTCCGCTCTCTCCGCCGCGGCGCCATCCCTCGGCAGTTTCCAACGACAGGCCACCCCCGGACTTCGTACCGCCGTGGCAGGCGTAGCAACGCTTGATCAGCAACGGGCGGACCTGCTTCTCGAATGAATCATCCTCGGCGGACAAGGTCTGGCCGAGAATCAGTACGAGCAGGACTGCGGTCAGGCGGGACCCGGTGAGGGTTGGGCGGCGAAACCTGTGGCGACAGGCTTCGTGAACTCCAGGCATGCAAATCGCTCCTCCAGGATCAACAGCGTCCCGGTTGACTGCCATCGTATTCCAGGCATCGCGGACCCGCTAGCGGGCACGAAGCCGCTCCAGCCACTCGCCGACGATCGCCGCCGCGTCGCTTTGGCTGCCGGGCGTCCGGTCGATCAGCGGCAGATCCTGTGCGCGGACCAGTCGCCGGACCAGGTTGTCCCGCTGCTCGGCGTCTGATTTCGTCTCCAGCTCGGCGACCGAGGGATGGATCACGACGACGTCCCAGGTGGGTGAACCAAAATTCAGCGACCAGTTCATGGTCCAGGCGTAGGAATTGGCGAACGCCTCATCGCCGGGCGCGGCGGCCGTGCGCGGAACGGCGATCAGCACCAGGTCGGGTTGCCGCTGGCGGACCCGCTCCTTGGCCGCTTGTTCGATCTGGGCCAGCGACAGGTCGGCCACTGGCCACGATTCGACCTGGACTTGCGCGCCGGGAAACAGCTTGCCGAGTGCCGCCGGGAACAGCGTATCGTAAGGCGGCATCGCCATAATCTTCAGCGGCTGTCCCGCGCCGATGCGTTCCAGGGTTCTGGCTAGCGGAGGCCGCGGAGGTCCGATGTCGTCCAGCGACGTCCGCCGGCCGCTGATGGTTTGAGCCAGCGCGGTGGCCATCCGCTTGTGGCCGTCCATGTTGGGATGAATCGCGTCGCTCATCAGCAGTCGCCAGTCGAACGCATCGTGGGCGCGCGCCGCTTCCAGCTCGCGGTACACGTCGCACACCGGCACGTTCAGCTCGCGGCCCACGTCGCGCACTGCGTCGCAGTATTCGAGCAGCTTTTCCGTCGGCCGATCGCCCGTGGTGACGACGTTATTGGGAGTGACCAGCACCACTTCGCTGCCCGCCGTCCGGCACCGGGCCACGATCTGGCCGAGGTTCGCTCGATACTCGTCCAGCGGCACGCGGGTCATGTCGTTCAGGCCGAACATCACGGTCACCAGGTCGGGCTGGTGGCTGAGCACGTCGCGGTCGATGCGGGCCAGGGCGTTGACCGTCGTATGGCCGCTGATGCCGGCGTTGAACAGCTCGACATTGGCCTTGGGCACGGCTTGGCGCAGAGCGATTCCCAGCATGTCGGTGTACGCCCGCCGGCTGCCCGTGTGATAGTAGACTCCCGTCACGCTATCGCCAAAACAGACGACGCGCAGCGGCTGGCCCGCCCACAGTTTCCTCCGCACTTGCAGTTGGGAGCCCAGCGTCTGCTGGATCGCGGGCGCCAGCAGGTCGGCAAGCTGCTCGTGGCCCGCCGGATTGGGATGGCAGCCGTCGGTGGTCCAGTCCCGCAGGTTCGTCCCCGCGGCGCGCGCCTCGCTCCACCGGGCGAAGTGATCCACCAGCGGCACGCGCCAGGTCCGCGCCGTCTCGCGGCACGCCGCCAGGTAGGGCTCCAGGCGCAGATTGGGGTTCTCGCCCGCTCCGTTGGGACGCGCGTCATCCGACCACCGAGGTTCGGTCATCAACACCGGCACGATGCCGCGTCGCAACAGTTCGACCACGATCTTTCGCAGGTTGACGCGGTAGGCGTCCAACGTCAAGCGACTGGTCGACTGGCCCGCGTCGACGTAGCTGTCGTTGGTGCCGTACATCACCGTCACGATGTCCGGCCGCAGCTCGATAATTCGCTCCAGTCTTTGCAGGGCCTGGTCCGTCCGTTCGCCGCCGATCCCCACATTCACCACGCGGACCGCTTGACCCGCCTGTTGCAGCCGCGACTCCAGCAGCGCCGCGAACGTCTGCTCGGCGCTGACTCCGCCGCGAACGCCCTTGGTGATCGAGTCGCCGAGCGTGACGATTGTGACGGTTCGCGCTGCTTCCGCTGACGCCGGCGGATCGGCCGGCTGCGCGGTGGCCAGGGAAGTCCAGGCCAGTCCGACCAGCAGTGCCGCCAGGGTCAGCCCACGGAACGAGTGGAAACGCATCTTCACCCCACCTTGTGAAAGTCTCAGGGAAACGGCCTACGGCTTCAGCCGCCAGCCGGACTCGTCGGCTTCCAGCGCCGTGTGGCCCCGATAGCGGTCGTAGACGGCGTGCATCTGCTCGATCGTATCGAAGTAGCCCACGATATGGGCGGCGCTGAACGATTGCCCCGCCTTGACCGGCCGGCCGTGGATCTCCTCAATCATGACGATGATCCCGCCCGGCCGCTGGCTGCACCAGGCTTCGTAGACGACCGACGGCTCCAACGTCAGGCCGGCCAGCCAGGGGCCGTCCTCGCCAGTCTGCGCGTTGCGCAAATGGCAGGCCCGGATAAACGATTCGGGCGTGCGGTGCGTGTCGCGGCGATAGCCAAACTTGAGATCCGGCGGAAATGGCGTGAAGAACTCGCTCGAGGGGATCCGCACTCCCTGCGGCCCGCTGAGATAGCTCAGATAGATCTCGCTGAACGTATCGCCGTCGGTGTGGCGGAAGCAGCCCGGCGTATCGTTGCGGAGAAACATCTCGGGCGAATCGTTCACGCTGTCGATCTTGTCCATCAGGAGGAAATACCGCTGGCCGCGAGGAAAAACTATCAGCTGCGTCCACTGCGATCCGGCCTTCCGGCCGGGCGCCGCGTACTCGTAACGATACGTGGTCTGGACCGCGAGAAAATCGCGGCCGCGGATCACTTGCGGCTGGACCGGCTTCATGCGATGGCAAAGCTGCGGGCCCTCGACGACCCGTTTGCGATGCGAGCTGCCGTGGGCCATCAGCGCGTAGTGCCTCCGCTCCGGCTGCGTCTCGTTCTCGTACCAGGTGTAACGTCCCACGCCGTGTCCATCGGGAGCGATCACCTGCTCGGACCACAGCTCGTCGCTGCCCGCCTCCATCAACCAGTCGATCACCATCAGGCCGTCGCCTATCTCGCGGAAGCCCGTGGTCTTGTCCAGGAACGAGCCTTTCTCGATTCCTGTCATCCATTGCTTGGGATCGCGTTTGGGAATCACGGCTTCCAGCTTGTCGGTCTCGATCTTGATCGACCGCTCGTCCTCGGTCACCCGCGCCCAATCCTGCCCGGCGGGCGTTTGTGCCAGCATGACGCCGGGCATCAAGAATCCGAGCCACGGGACGCTGGCCACAAGCAGGACGAAGGGGCAGGCAAGACGCTGCATGGCGGGCATTTTCAACTCTCCTTGGAGTAGGCAAGCACAAGGCAGGCGGGGACATCATGGCGGCTGCCCGCGAGGGCGGATGGAGTGCGGGCCGTTTCAACCACACCAGCATAACCGCTCAAGGCAGGACCCGCAGGTAGTGCCGGGTCGCGGTGCCCGCGGCCGCTTCACGGGCCAGGACTTCCCATACTCCGGGCACATCGTTCGAGGCCAGCTCCAACTCGATCGCGAGCTGGCCCTGTGCCGCCCCATACCAGCCCGTCCGCTCGGCCGGACGACCGTGCGGGTCGGTGACTGTCAGCTCGAGCGGAATCAGGGCGGGCACCTGCCGGCCGCTGGCGTCCGTGATGCGCACGGTCACCTGGACCCGGCTGCCGCGGGCGGCGGTGGCGGGAGCGTCAATTACCACCCGTTCGATCGGTTGTGGCGTGACCAGAAACAGATTGCCGTCGCAGGGTCCCAGTTGCACGGGCCAGGCCAGCGCTCCGCCGGCGGCCTGCGCGCTCACCTCGCGCCCCGACCGCAAATCGTAGACCCAGCCGGCTGGCCGCCGCACACTCAGCCGACCTTCGCCGGGCAGCCCTTGCTCCATCACCAGGCCGTGCTGCCCGACGTAGCTGCCGAACTCGCGCCGATCGTTGACCACGAACACGTAATCGCTGTCGCCGGCCGAACGCACTCGAGTGACGATCTCCGGATCGGTGCATTCTGCGTATCGCTCGTAGCGCGCGTCCAGCGCCGATCGCAGGCCGGCGGCGTTGGCCAGGATGGTGGCCTTGTCTTCGGCCGTTTTCCTGGTGCGCGTAAAGCGGGGCAGCACGATGTCCGGTTGGATTGCCGGAGCGAGATTCGGATCGCCGACCACGATTCCGCCCCGCCGCTGGAAGGCCTGAATCGCCGCCGCCACGGGCTCGGTCAGCACGTCGCAGTCGACCAGCACCAGCAGCTTGTACCGATCCAGCCCTTGCGCCAGCAGCGTCTGTTCGAAGATCACTTCCGGTTGAAGCTGGGCGTGCAGCAGCGTCAGGTACGCTTCGTCGTGCGAGTAGCCGTAGCTGCCGCGGCGAGCGAACATCTGGGAAGTGAAGCTGTTCAGGTAGGCCACGTCGCTGGGCCGATCCGGCACCTGCAGCAGCGTCGGGCCGAGCGGTTCGAGCACCTCCCGGTGCAGCCGGCGGAATTCGGTCTGCAAGTCGGGCTGAGTGTACTTGTAGGCGTGCGAACCGTCGGTCGGCACCAGGGAGGACCAGCCGTGGTACATCAAGCCCGAGATGGGGCGGGACAGCTTCGACCAGAATGCGCCTCGCAAGTGCATCGGCGCGATTGAGATATAGGCCGCGTCGGGATCGTGATCGTCAAACGGCGAAGCAATGTGCCGCTGGCCCGACTGGATCGGCGCGCTGGTCGATCGGTACCAGAACAGTTGCGTCATCTTCATCACCCGCTGGTCGCGAGGCGAGGCGGCGGCCATCGCCAGCAGTTCGTCGCAGAAGTAGCCGACCCGCAGCGGGCTCGGCTCGGTGTAGGTCCATTGGCCGAGCACGTCCACCGCGCCGCCGCTGCCGCCGATGCTCGGCACGCGAATGGCCGGATCGTACCAGGTCCAGATATCGTCGCGGCCAGTTGATTTCAGCCCTTCGTGCAAGGACGTGTGCAACTGGTTCCAGCCGTCGCCGACCGTCCAGAACCAGCGGTAGTATTGCAGGATCGGGTGGTCGTCGGGGATCACGCGGTTGGCGGGAAAACCGGGCAACTGGCTCCACAAGACGCCGTTCTTGATCTGCACCTGTTCGGGAATGTCCTGGCCGGAAAACTGCCGGTAGGCCTGGCGGTCGAAGTCGGAAAAACTCAGTTGCGAGTCGTCGCGGACCTCGCTGTTGATCAGCGCGGCGGCGAACGCCGGGTGGCCGCCATAGGTCCGAGCGACGCTGGTCCCGACACGCTCGCAGAACTCGGCCAGACCCGGCAGGGCCGCGTTGCAGTCCTGGCGGGCATACGGTTTCCCGTCGCGCCCGACCCGGGAAAGCTCCGGCCGCTTCTTCAGGTAGTAGCCCGCGTACAACGAAGCAGCGATCCGCATGTCGTGGACCAAGGCCAGGTCCAGCATGCGGCTGGTCGCCTCGATCATCGCCGGCGAACCAGCGGGCACGGGCTGCTCCGCCTTCCAGATGCTGTCGTAATCGGCGCTCAGGCCAAGGCAGTGAGTGAATCCCAGATGCTTGAGCCGCGGCAGTTCCTGGCGAAAGGCCTCCGGTCCGCCAATGCCCCACATCAACACTGGCATGCGGTGTGGCAACGGGCGCGGGACCAGGGTCAGGGCCAACGTATCCTCGCACGTCGCCGGCGGATCGCTCGGCACGTGCAGCCTGGCCTGCAAGTCGTAGCTGTCCGGCCGCAGCGACGTGTCCAGCGAGAGGCTGACCTCGTGCGTCGCCCCGGATTCCAGGCTGGGTATGTCGATGCTTTGCGCGGGCTGGCCGGCGCCGCTCACGGTCAGTTTGGCGTCCCGCAGCGTCTCGGACTGCAGGTTCCTGACAGTCACCGCCAGCGCCGGTGCCGACTCGCCACGGACCCAGGCCGAGCGCTGGGCCAGGATCTGAACTGACGCCGGGTTAAACTCCAGCGCCCCCCGGCAAATCCGCACTTCGTCGACGAATCCCGGAAAGCCACCGTAGTTGCTGCCCAGCCGATCGCCGATGCTCACACCGTGCGTCCCGGCGGCGATGCCGCGCCGGGCCGGCCGTGTGATCTTGCCGACCGACGAGCCGTCGCGAAAAAATCGCACCGTGCCCGCTCCGTCGTAGCTGAACGCCAGGTGCTGCCAGGCATCCGTCGCCAGCGGGATCGGATCGGACAGGTAACTTTCGACATCTTCTCCGAAGCCGAGATTCACTTGCAACGGCCGGAGCCCGGACGCCAGCGGGCTGCCCAGCATCCACTGGTAATCGTGCAGCGAAGCATACTTCTTGTCGAGCAAGTAGACGGCGCCGGTCCGAGCCAGGTCTGGCTTCGCGCGGACCCACATTTCGACCGTGAACGCCCCGGACGGCGAAAGCGACGGATGATGAGGCACTACCAGCGCGTGCTGCTTGTCCTCGATCGGCCAGCCGGGAAACGATTCCAGCGCCCCGCCAAACTTGCCCTCGGCAGCCGGCACCGCGCCGACCAGTTTGCCCGCGAGCCCCGCGGGACCGGAGTCCTTTGTTTCCGCACCCGGTTCAAACCGCCAGTGGCCCAGCACGTGCCGACCGCTGGAATCCGGCCCCGCATAGACGGCTCGCCAGGGTTCGGCCAGCGGCGCCTCCGCGGCAGCGGCAGCGGAAGCGGCAGTGGCAACGACAACGTGCGCGGCAAACAGTGCGGCAGGCACAAACCAGCTTGTCATCGGAGAGCTCGCAATGTTTTCAATTTGGCACGACGAATCAACGTCCGCGGTCAAGTTTAGCGGAAACCACACCCTCGGGCGCTCCGGTCGAGCGGTCACGGCGAGCGGTCACGGCGAGCGGTCACGGCGAGCGGTCACGGCGAGCGGCGGGCGTGAGCCCGCTGTTTCTCCTGCGCCGTAGCAATCTCCGGAGAAACAGGGGACTGACGTCCCCCGCTCGCCAGGGCCCATCATCGTCGCGATATCCGGAGAAACAGGGGACTGACGTCCCCCGCTCGCCAGGAGCATCATCGTAGCAATCTCCGGAGAAACAGGGGACTGACGTCCCCCGCTCGCCAGGGCCCATCATCGTCGCGATATCCGGAGAAACAGGGGACTGACGTCCCCCGCTCGCCAGGAGCATCATCGTCGCGATCTCCGGAGAAACAGGGGACTGACGTCCCCCGCTCGCCAAGAGCATCATCGTCGCGATCTCCGGAGAAACAGGGGACTGACGTCCCCCGCTCGCCAGGGCGAGCGGCCAAGGCGAGCTGAATTCCGTTGCGGGCCACGGTTCCGGCGAATTCGGCGTTTTTTTGCCGACTCCGGTCAAGGGTTAGACTATGCTCATTAGGATCCGCCTCGTCCACCAGAATCACGGGAGCACACGCCTTGTTGAAATTCTGGCGCAAGGGTCCCGTTCGTCAGGCCCCCTGCGCGGCCAGCTATACGTTTCCAACGGAGTTCCGTCCGCGGATCGAATCGTTTGGCGGCGTCCACTGCGCGATTGACTTCGACCTGGCCAATCTTTCGATGGTGCAGGTCGAGGGTGGCTATGTGGCGATTGACGCCGGCACCTACCCGGCGACGACGCGGCGGGTGGCCGCGGAGTTCGCGCGGCTGGCCGGCGGGCCCTTGCAAGCGCTCGTGCTGACCCACTGCCACGCGGATCACGTGGGAGGCGCCGCCGGCTACGATCCGGCGGGCGTGCCGGTTTGGGGCCACCGCAAGTTTGTCGACGATTTCGCCGACATGCAACTGCTGCCGAACGCCTTTTACGCGCGTGGAGCGAGGCAGTCCGGATCGATCCTGCCGGAAGAACTGGTCCTTTCCAACGGGATCGGACCACCACTGCGAACCGAGCAGCATTCACTGCCTCCGGTGCATGTGCCGACCCACTGGTTTGACGATACCCAGGAATTGCAGATCGGCGGCCGGACGCTGATCCTCCGCTGGTCGCCGGGCGAAACGAACGATCACTTGTCGGTCTGGCTGCCAGAGCAGCGGGCGTTGTTCGTGGGCGACAACCTGTACAAGGCGTTCCCGAATCTGTACACGTTGCGGGGGATGACGCCGCGCCCCGTGCGGCGGTGGATCGAAACGCTGGACGAAATGCGCCGCCTGCAGCCGCGCCCGGAACTGCTGATCCTGGGGCACACGGCGCCGGTCCAGGGGGCCGAGACGATCCACGCCTTGCTGACGGATTATCGCGACGCGATCGCCTTTGTTCACGACAGCGTCGTACGGGGGATCAACGCCGGCAAGTCGCCTCACGACCTGGCCCGCGAGATCCGCCTGCCCGCACATTTGTCGCAGCACCCCTTTTTGCGGGAACACTACGGAACGCTCAGCGGTTCCATTCGCGGGATCTATACCGGTTATATGGGCTGGTTCGATGGCGACGCCTCGAACGCCGACCCGCCAACCGACGGCGAACTGGCCGGCTGGCTGGTCGAGGAGCTCGGCGGACGCGACGAACTGCTGGCCCGTGCCCGCCGCGCGCTGGAGCTGGGCCAAGCGCACAAGGCGCTGTGGCTCAGCCGCATGCTGCACGCCGACAATCCCGCTCGGCGCGACGGGCGGGAGGCCAAGGCGGAAGCCCTGGAACGTTTGGCCGCGAGGTGCGACAACCCGCTGGTGCGGAACTGGCAGTTCTCCGAGGCGGCCTTGCTGCGCGGGACCGCTCAACTGCCCGCCAAGCCCCGGCTGAACGGGGCCACGATCCAGCACATGCCGCTCGACCAGTTGCTGCGGCTGTTGCCCAGCCGGCTGAATCCGCGCAGCGCGGCCCAAGTGCGGATGTCGCTCGGTTTTGACCTGACCGATACGGGTGCGCAGTATACTTTTCTCATTCGTCTGGGCGTGGGGGAACTGGCCCCGGGCCTGCTGGGTCCACCCGACTTGACGGTTCGCGCGACCGAGACGGACCTGAAACGCTTGTTTCTGGCCGGGGACGTGCCGCCGACCCAGCGGGAGTTCTGGCGGCACCTGGAGTTTGTCGTGCCAGGCCAGGGCCTGCTCACGCCGGTCCACCGGCTGAGAAAACTGGCTCAGTTGGGCCGGTTGTTCTTGAGACCTTGACTGCCGCGGGCTCCAGCAATCGCCGATAATAAGAACACCATGAAGGAAGAGAAACGAGCCAGTCTGCCCGCCCAATCGCCGCGCACCTGGCACGGCATGACCGCCAGCGTCTGGTTCAAACTGCTGTGGCGGAACCGTTTCGCCGTCTCGCCGACCCGCATGCCGATGGCCGTGATCATCTCGGGCGTTAGCGGCATCAACAGCGTGCTGCGAATGGCCAGCGAGGCCATGTATCGCGGCCGGGCCGAGCGGGTGGTGCTGGAGCAACCGCCGTTGTTCATCATCGGGCACTGGCGGACAGGCACCACCTGGCTGCACGAGCTGATCGTGAAGGACGAGCGGATGAGCTTTCCCACCACGTACCAGTGCATGGCGCCGCATCACTTTCTGCTGACCGACAGCACGCTCAGTTGGTTCGTCAATTTGCTGATGCCCCGCAAGCGGCCGATGGACGAGATGCCGGTGGGCATGTCGCGGCCGCAGGAAGACGAGTTCGCGCTGATGAACCTGGGCTTGCCCACACCCTACCTGGAATGGGCTTTCCCGAATCGTGGCTGGCCATACGACGACTACCTGACCTTGCGGCAGCTCGAACCGGCCGACCGCGAACACTGGAAGCGGCAGTTCGACTGGTTCGTTCGCCGGTTGGCCGTGCGCGACTCGCGGCGGCTGGTACTCAAGACGCCGGTGCACACGGCGCGCGTGGCCACGCTGCTGGAACTGTATCCGGACGCCCGCTTCGTGCACGTGGTCCGCAACCCGCTGGACACGATCCCCTCGACCATCCGCACCTGGACCCGCATGACCGACGCCATGTCGTTGCAGGTCCGCCGCGAGCCGATCTCGGAGGATCGGATCCTGGACGTGTTCGAGCGGATGTACGAGCAGTTCGAACGCGATCGGTCGCTGATTCCCGACGGGCATTTCTGCGAAGTGCGTTACGAGGACCTGGTCACCGATCCGCTGACGGCCGTCGAAGACATCTACCGCCGGCTCGACCTGGGCGATTTCGCGCCGGCTCGCCCGGCCATGCAGCAGTACCTGGCCAGCATCACCGGCTACAAGCGGAACGTGCATCGCGTGCCCGACCAGCTCAAGGCGAAAATCCTCGCTCGCTGCCTGGCGTACCGGCAGCGGTACGGATATGAGGAAGCAGTTGAGCAGTCTCCGACCGCCTTCAGTGGCGGAAGCTCAGGCGACGTGGCGGGCGCACGCGAATAATTGCATGCGAGACTCGGTTGCCGCCTGTTCCGCTGCGGGAAGGTGGCCCCGCGCCCAGGGTATGCTCATTTCGCGGCTTCTTCGCGCGGCCGGAAAGGCGAAAGTCCACCCACGGATTCCGCGGATGGAGCCGGAGTTTGTCGCGGCGCGTGGAGCAAGTACAATGCCCTTGGTCAGCCAGCCCAAGGCTTGTGCCCGCCTTCCCCACCGCCCCCCGGCCCTCATCGAGGCCTTGCCATGCGATTTTCAGGTTTATTCATCAACACTCGGCCAGTGGACCGCATCGTCCGATGGACTGCCTGCGGCTCGCTGGTCGAGTGCCGCCGCGCCGCGCTCATGCTGGCCGCCATGGTGCTGGCCGCCGTCGTTGGGCCCGTCGCAGCAACGCATGCCGACACTTCCTCGAGCCGCGCGCCTCACATCGTCGTGGTGCTGGCCGACGATCTGGGCTACGGCGATCTGGGCTGCTACGGCCATCCCCGCATTCAGACGCCGCACCTGGACCGGTTTGCCGCCGAGGGTCTGCGGCTGACCAACTGCTATGCGGCGGCCGCCAACTGCTCGCCGTCGCGGGCCGGCCTGATGACCGGCCGCACTCCGTACCGGGCGGGAATTCACAACTGGATCCCGATGTTCTCGCCGATGCACTTGCGCCGCGAGGAGGTGACCGTCGCCAGCCTGCTGCGCCGCCACGGCTACACCACCTGCCACGTCGGCAAGTGGCACTTGAACGGGCAGTTCAATCTGCCCGGGCAACCTCAACCTTCGGACCACGGCTTCGATCACTGGTATTCGACGCAGAACAATGCTCTGCCGAGCCACGAGGATCCGGACAACTTCGTGCGCGACGGCCAGCCGGTGGGACCACTCCGAGGCTACTCGGCCGAGTTGGTGGCCACGGAAGCCATTCGCTGGCTCACGGAGCAGCGCGACCAGGAGAAACCGCTTTTTCTGTTCGTTTGCTTCCATGAGCCCCACGAGCCGATTGCCACGGCCCCGGAGTATCGGCAACTCTACCAGGCAGACGACGATTCCACGCTGCCCGACCATCACGGTAATGTGACGCAGATGGATCACGCCTTCGGCCGGCTGATGCAATGCCTTGAGCGGTTGGAGCTGCGGGACGACACGTTCGTGCTGTTTACCAGCGACAACGGCCCCGCGATCACCGCTCGCCATCCCCACGGTTCGGCCGGGCCGCTGCGGGCCAAGAAGGGACATCTGTATGAGGGCGGGATCCGCGTGCCGGGAATCGTTCGCTGGCCCGGGCGCATTCCGGCCGGCGGTACGAGCGACGAACCGGTTTGCGGCGTCGACTTGCTGCCCACCTTGTGTGAACTGGCTGGCGTGGCGGTGCCCGCCGACCTGGCACTGGACGGAGCCAGCATCCGGCCCTTGTTCCAGGGGCAACCGGTCCGGCGCCGGACGCCACTCTACTGGCAATTCAATCGGGCGGCCAGCGCGCCGAAGGTGGCGATGCGCGTCGGAAACTGGAAGATCCTGGCCGCGCTGACCGGCCCCGATCTGCCCCCCACGGGAGACCTGCGGGCCGAGGACATGCGGCATTTGAAGTCCGCCGAATTGGGAACGTTGGAACTCTACAACCTGGCCGACGATCCGGGCGAAATGCGAAATCTGGCCGAAGAACAGCCGCAACGATTGCGGGAACTGGCCACGCAGCTCACGCGCATGTATCACGAGGTGCGCGACGAGAGTCCGGTGTGGCCCGCCTGGGAATGGCCCCGCTACGAGGCACAGCGGATCCGCGAGGGCGAGGAAGCTCGCCGGCAACGGGCGCCGAAGTAGCCCAATCTGCTCCGCGAGATGAGCCCACGGTAGCCATCGCGCCCCGCGTGCCGAAGGCGTTCCACAAGGCGCATTGTGCAACGCCTTCGGCGTAGAAGGGACTCGAGGCGGTTGTCCACTGAGTTGTTCAACGCCTGCGGCGTAAAGACAGCGCGGGAGTCGAACCGAAGGGCCAACCATCTGTCTTGGAGTCGCGCGCTATGGAGGTTCTAAACACCGTCGTTCCAACGCCTTAAAAGCTGCACAATCTCGAGGGCTGGGGAGGGGCTCTTGTGCACCCTGTTTTGTCGCACCTGGCACCCGATGGAATCACCTAACACCTGTCGCACGCAAGAATCCAGATCCTCAATTGATGTTCGACTCGTCCGAAATCCGCGTCCCGCGAGTGGCCATGTGCGAATTGAGCGAATTGATTAGATCCATCGTCCCGGAGGCCCCTCCCCAGCCCTCCCCGGAAGCCGGGGAGGGGGCCAGAAGTGATTTGTGAGGCTAGCGCGGCCATTTGGCTGCAACATGAGTACGGAACAAAAGTGGCCTGATCAACAACCCTCAATACTCGACCAAAACCATCCTGTTTTTAGCAGCCCACGCTCCGCGTAGATGAGCCTTCCCAGCCACTATTGACAGGCCGCGCGGAGCGTAAGGGCTACTTTGCCTGAAGCTTGCAAGCGCTACAGCCGATACATTTCACGAACGCGTCACTATCGACATTGTGAAGCCTTGGCTCAGCCGGAAAGCCAGCCGATGGAACCATTGATCATTAACGCGGCAATCACGGGCATGGTTCCCATGCGGTCCGACAGCCCGCACGTGCCGATCACGCCCGAGGAGATCATCGCGGACGTGCGCCGCTGCCGCGACGCGGGGGCGACGATCCTGCACCTGCACGCTCGGGAGCCGGACGGGGAGCCGACCTATAGGAAAGAGATCTACGCCGAGATTTTTCAAGGCGTGCGCGAGGAGTGCCCGGAGATCCTGATCTCCGGTTCCTGCAGCGGGCGGGTGTACGGCGAGTTCTGGCAGCGTAGCCAGGTCCTGGACTTGTACCCCGAATTCGGTTCGCTGACCCTCGGTTCGCTGAACTTCCCCAACCAGGCCTCGATCAACTCGCCGAGCATGGTGCAGCAGTTGGCTCTGGCGATGAAGCAGCGGGGGATCGTCCCGGAGCTGGAGATCTTTGACCTGGGCATGGCCGACTACGCTCATTTCCTGGTCAAGAAGCAACTGCTGGTGCCGCCGTTTTATGCCAACATTCTGTTAGGCTCGCTGGGGACGATGAGTGCCACAGTCGAGAACTTGTGCGCGGTGGTGCGGGCGCTGCCGGCCGGCACCACCTGGGCGGCGACCGGCATCGGGCGCTACCAGTTCTTCATCAACTCGCTGGCGGTGACGATGGGCGGCCACGTGCGCGTGGGACTGGAAGACGCCTTGTACTTCGACTGGGACACTCGGCAGTTGGCGACCAACGCCGGGTTGATCGATCGCGTGGTCCGGCTGGCTCGCGCGGCAGGCCGCGACGTGGCCACGGCCGAGCAAACTCGGCGGATCATCGGCCTGCCGGGCCAGGCGGAACGTTTCGTGGCCCGCGCGGCGTGAGGCGTGAGACGCGCGGCGTGAGGCGTGAGGCGGAAAGTTGTCTTGCGCTTCAAGTCCCGCCGGCTTGCTCGGCGGATCGTTCGGCTGCGGGTTACATGTCGATCGGAAGCGGTGCCGGACGACTTAGAGTCGCGACGGAACTGGATGCTCAAATTCGTAATTGGCGAACGACATCGCCAATTCGTCGGGCGTCAACAAGAGCAGCACGCTGATTTCGGCCTGTTGCTCCTCCGGAAGATCCTTGAGGAATTCCCAGACGGTATCGTGACGGTCCGCCTTGCTGATGCCCGCGAAGTCAATGTCAACGATCCTTGCCCGCACCGAAGCCGAATTCTGGCGATAGACTTCGGTCTTGGCGCTTGCGTGCCGACGCTCGTACATCGCGAGTGCGTCAGCAATTGCCCGCAGGCAATCGTCCACATACTTGTCGCGTATGGTGACCAAGATTCACAACCTCCCATCAGCCCAAATGATAATCTGTTCGGCGGATTCCAGAAAGGCCTCTGCGTCACGTCGCGGAGCCGTACCAGCGCGATACCGCCACTCCGTGTCCCAGGTGTTGACGAGTGCAAACGCCTTGGATACTTCAGTTGGAAACTGGGCACCGCGATTCTCGAAATACCGCGCTTTGAGCCAATCGTAGTTGTGAGCCCGCGCACCCCGGAAGTTCGCCTCCATTGCCTGTCGCTGTGCTGCTGGAACGACCGATAGAATCAGCGCCTTCAAGAGGCACTCGACTCCATATCCCGCCAGATAGATTGCGCCTGTCGTTCGTTCGGCCTGGTGAAGTAGTAGACGTGCATCCTCGAATCGCTGCTTACCCGCGCGATAAAACGGTCGCGCCTCCTGCGCTGTTGGCAGTCCCATACGGCAACATCCATCTACAACTTGTTCTTGCCGCCGAAGACCTTCCCACCTTCCCGCCTGCCCGTCCGCTCACCCGTCCCGCGTGGCCGCCGCATCCGGCAGAAACCGGCTGGACGTTTCCAGCAGCACGTCGAGCTGGCGGAGGAAGTCGCGGGTCTTGGCGTGCAGGTCCGAGCGGCCGGCGCCGATCTGCGCCAGCGCGTTCTCGAATTGCCGCCGGACGACGTCGAGCTGCCAGCGGGAGCCGTCGGCCAGCGCCGATCGCAAATTGGCGAAGTGAGTCATCAGCGAACGGGCCAGTTGCCGTTCGTGGTCGTCCGATTGCAAATCCTCGCCCAGCTCACCCAGCTTGGCTCCCAGATCGAACAACAGCACCTGCGCTCCGATCTTGGGCGACACCGTGTCGAGAAAATCCGGATTGAAGTAGCTGGAACGCCAGACGCGGCCGCTGGGCGCCAGCGGGTCGTCGTCCTGAGCGTCAAGCGGATGATCGGGAGACGAGTCGCCGCGACTGGAGGCTGATCGCGCGTCGGACCACTCCCGCCAGCGGGCCTGCTCCGCCTCCCATTCGTCCTTGCTCGCGCAGAACGAAAAGGCGTACTCGTCGTCCATGTTGCAGCCGTCCAGGAACCAGAACGACGGCGTGGGGTCCTCGGCCATCATCTGGCAGATCGGGCAATCGTCGTCCAGGATGTGGTCGTGATTGGCGAGCATCGGCAGCCGACGCCGTTCGCGGTCAATCACGTCCGCCGGCGAGAGAAACGAGAGCTCCTCCTGCGGCGTCTGCAGCCACTCGCGCTTGCGGCGCTCGAGCCGCCGGGTGAGCTCAGGCAGGGTGCGCTGCCGCCGGCGGCGAGCTTCGAACAGGCCTTCGCTGAGCAAGTGCCGCACGAGCTGGTAGTAGAGCACGTTTTCGTGCGTGCCGAAGCCGGCGAAGCGGTACGCGGTCGCCTGCCGCTCCAGACCCGGCGGCGCCTCGCCCAATCGGGTCCACATATCGGCCTGCCGCTGCAGGTCGCTGTCGATCTCCTCGCGGTGCTCCAACAGCAGTTCGCGCGGCGAGCGGCCAGCCAGGTCCTCGCGCGGCGTCAGCAGCCACTCGGCGTGAATCGCCCGCACCGTTTCGTCCGACGTGTCGTCCGCTGCCAGGCACGCCTCGGCGACGTGCGAACACACCTTCCCATACAGCACCTCGCGGGCGTCCAGCCGCGGCCGGCTCCCCCGTTCCGCCCGGCGCCGCTCGGCCACCTCCCGCCACTGGGCGTCCCGCGTGCGGACCAGCCAGTCGAACGGTAACGAGAACGGTAGCCAGGTGTCGGTCAGGCCGCCGTGCAGTTGCAAGGCGATTTGTCCCCTGCTCAGAATCTCCAGCTCCTCCGGCTCGTAGACCAGCATCCGAGCGGCCAGGTCAATGATCAACAGGCCCTCGTCCCACGGCTCCTCGCACAGTCCCGGCTGCCAGTCGTCCAGCAGGTCGGCCGGCACCGGCTGCACATAGCGGGCCAGCGCCAACGGCATCTCGCCGACCGTCTCCGGCTCGGCCGACAGCGCCGCCACCATCGCCAGGCCCAGCGCCGTGTCGGCTACCGTATGCAACGTCCGATCGTGATCCATCAGGTTGATTCGCAGCTCGTCCATCTCGCTTCGTCTCCTCCATGTGACACACACCTGGCCGGACAGGAAACCATTTCCTCTCGCGACCAGTTCACCGTAATCCTTGGCAACGGATTCTCCAAATGTTGGAGTGACAACAGCGTGGCAGTGCTGAAGATTTTTTTTCCCAGCCGGGCGGGAGAAGTCGTCAATTGTCAGTTATCAGTTATCAGTTGTGGAGACTGGCGTGGGTCAGTGGGGACAGTCGTGGCTGGTTGCCGCTGGTTTGTTAGAATGAGAGCGGGAGGATCGGCCGATGGAATTCACGATTACTGGCGAAGAACTCTGGGCCAGGATGGAGCGTGCCGTGGAGAAGGTCAACGAACGACTTCGCAGGACCGTGCGGATTCTGGAGGACGCCAAGGTGCCCTACGCGGTCATCGGCGGACATGCGGTACGAGCGTGGGTCGCTCAAGTCGACGAGGCCGCTTTGCGCACGACTTGCGACGTGGATATCCTGGTCCGCCCCCAGGATCTGCCAGCGTTGAAGGACGCGATGACGGCCGCTGGGTTTCACTATCGCCAGACAGCCGGTTTGGATATGTTTGTGGAGCACCCCGACGCATCGGCTCGCGACGCGGTCCACGTCTTGTTGTGTGGCCGAATCGAAAGAGACGGCGAACCCAACCCGGACATCGAACCGGTCACACGCGCCAGCGACTTTCGGACTGTGCCTCTGGAAACCCTGGTGCGCATGAAGCTCAACGCCTTCCACGACAAAGACCGCGTTCATCTGCGGGACATGATGTCGCTGGGAATGATCGACAGGAGCTGGCTGCCACGCTTTCCGGAACGACTGCGAGCGCGCTTAGAGACTTTGCTGGACGATCCGGATGGCTGAAAGCAACCTGGTGCTTCGCTAGCCGACGCTGTTTGAAACGGCGCGCTCGTTGTTTCAGTACCGCAAGTGCAGCCAACACGCGTCGAATCCCGCCGGGCAAGCCGGCGGGATTTGAAGCGGGGGAGCGTGGCGTGCAATGTAGTTGGAAGCCGAACGATCCGCCGGGCAAGCCGGCGGGATTCGAAGCTACTCTCGCGGCTCGGCGCCGTAGCTTGTCAGTTCGGCCGTCTCGCGGCGCAGGTTCAGGCAGACCAGTTTCTGTTCGTTGCGGACAAACAGCAGGCCGCGGTGCAGGGCGGGAGCGGAATAGCAAGGCGTCTCCAGCAGCGGGCTGGTGGTCAGCGAGCGGACCAGCGGGCGCGTGGTGTCGATCTCCAGCGCCGCCAGGTGCCCGTGTTCGCCCCACAGCAGAAAGTGGCCGTCGACGGCCAGCACGCAACCGCGAGCCAGATCGGAAACCCAGTGCCAGCGCAGCCGGCCCGTGTCCAGCTCGACGCAGCGAAAGGTCGCTCCGTCCTGCCGCTTCGACGAGAAACCGTACAGGTGGTCGCCGACACACACCAGGTTGTTGAACTGGCTGTCGAGCACTCGCCGGTCGCGCCACAGTTCTTCGTACTGGCCATCGGCGAGCACCCGGACCACCAGCGCTCCAGGTCCCGGCCCGGAAACCATCACCACTCGGTCGCCCACCACCAGCGGCGAAGTGGCATTGATCGAATCGGGGGCCTTCGGGCGGTGTTCAATTTGCCAGAGCACTCGCCCCGTTTCCGACTCCAGAGCGACCAGGCCCTCGTAAGTCACCACGAACACCAGCCGCCGGCCGTGCAGCGTGGCGGCACACGGCGTGGCGCAGCTCGCGGCGTGATCCGTGGCGGTCCACAGCGTCTGGCCGGTAAGCTTGTCCAGCGCGATGATGCCGGCGCCGCGATCGCCGGCGCCCAGGTTGAAGATCAGCCGCGGGCCGTCCACCAGCGGGCTGGCGGCCACGGCGAACGCACCCAGCTTGACGCCATATTCCTCGTACAGCGGCCGCCGCCACTCAATCCGCCCGTCGTCCCGCCGCACACAGTGCAGGCATCCCTCGGCACTGACCGCATAAATCCGCTCGTCGTCCAGGGCCGGCGTGCTGTAGGGTCCGTGGCTGTAGTGGTACTTGTTCTGGTAACTGGTCGGGTAGCTGGTTCGCCACAGCGTCTGCCCGGTTTCCACGTGAAAGCATTCCAGGTGCTCTTCGTCGCCTTGCCGGTGCAGCAGAATCAACTGGTCGTCTTGGGCGATCGGCGAGTTGTAGCCGGTCCCGACCGGGCGCTCCCACAGCACTGGCGGACCCTCGGCCGGCCACAGCGTGCGGATGCCCGTTTCGGCCGACACGCTGTTGTGCCGCGGGCCGAACAGGTTGGGCCAGCCCGTGCTGTCCGCCGCGGTGTCGGCCGCTTCCGCAGTCTCCGCCGCAGTGCTTTCTCGTCCGCCGCTCGTCGCAGCCGCCAGATCTGCTGGAGTCCGCGCGGCGTCGGCAGTCGCCGGCCGACCGGTCCCCCACCAGCCCGCGACGGCGACCAGCACCAGCGGCGCTGCCAGCAGCATCGCGGTCCGGATTCGGGTCGATTTGGCGTTCACGCGTTCTCCCCGCGAAAACAGGTCTCTGGCAAAGGTCCGCCACAGCACGATCAGGCCTGGACGTCCTGCGGCCAACCGCATTGAATCCGGCAGTCCAGCCGGCTTCAACGGCCTTGGGCGGGCGAAGGCGAATCTTCGGCAAAAGATAGCGCGATCTTCCCGAAAGGGCGGCCGGTTTTCGATCAGTTTTGGCAAATCCCTCAATTCACTGCTGGCTCCGCTCCTCGAAGAGATCGTGCAGCTTATAAGTTCTTTTGCCGAGTGAATTTGGCGCGACAGAACGAGAAAAAGTTGGGACGGCCTCCGCTGCGGCGTGCGCTCCCCCTTGATATCTCTCTGGCTCCCTCCCCGGAAGCCGGGGAGGGAGCCAGAAGTGATTTGTCGGGTTGGCGAGGCGTGCTGGGAGTCGGATCGACACTATCGACCAACATGTCCTGAATCCTGCTGGCAAAGGACCTATAAGCTGCACGACGTCTACCAGCCCAGGGATTGAGGAGGCCACTCACCTCGGCCGCTCCTGGCCAGCCAGCGGTTGGCGCGAGATTTTCGCGCGGGTTTCTGGTAAGTTGGGACTGTCGGGCCGCGTGCCGGGCCCTCCCACCTGATTTCCCACCCGCGTTGCGGCTCCGCTTGAGGTACTCACCCTATGGACTGGCAGTCGGCGGCGACCGGCCGATTCCCGGCGACTCGTCTGCGGCGCAACCGGCGTCACGGCTGGTCGCGGCGGCTGGTCCGCGAGCATCGCCTGACGGCCGACGACCTGATCTGGCCCGTGTTTGTGCATGCGGGGCAGCAGCGGCGGGAGGCGATTGATTCGATGCCGGGAGTCGATCGGCTGTCGATCGATCTGCTGGTCGAGGCGGTGGGCGGGGCCATCGAATTGGGAATCCCGGCGGTGGCGTTGTTCCCGGTGACCGAGGCGGGCAAGAAGACCGAGGACGCTCGCGAGGCGGTGAACCCGAATAACCTGGTCTGCCAGGCCGTGCGGGCCGTCAAGGCGGCTCATGGGAACTCGGTGGGAGTGATCTGCGACGTGGCCCTGGACCCGTATTCGAGCCACGGTCACGATGGCCTGGTGCGGGACGGGGACGTGGCGAACGACGAGACGCTGGAGGTGCTTTGCCGCCAGGCCGTGGTTCAGGCCGAGGCCGGTTGCGACGTGGTGGCTCCGTCCGACATGATGGATGGCCGGATTGGTGCCGTGCGGCAGGCCCTGGACGCGGTGGGTCTGGAACGGGTGCAGATCATGTCGTACGCGGCCAAGTACGCTTCGGCGTTCTACGGTCCGTTCCGCGACGCGGTCGGGTCGGCGGCCAACCTGGGCCAGGGCAGCAAGGACACCTATCAGATGGATCCGGCCAATGGCGACGAAGCCTTGCGCGAGGTGGCGTTGGATTGGGACGAAGGCGCGGACATGGTGATGGTCAAGCCGGGCATGCCCTATCTGGATATTTTGGCGCGAGTCAAACGGGCCTTTGCCGCTCCGACGTTTGTTTACCAGGTGAGCGGCGAGTACGCGATGTTGTGCGCTGCCGCCGAACGGGGCTGGCTGAACCGCCAGCGGGCGATGCTGGAAAGCCTGCTGGCGTTCAAGCGGGCCGGGGCGGACGGCATCTTGACCTACTTTGCCGTGGAAGCGGCCGGCCTGTTGCGGCAAGGACGCGAAGTATGAACGAAGAAGAGAAGTGAACGAGACTCCAAGGCAACGTAGCCTGGGCGGCCGGGGCCGCCGCGTATCGATGACTGCGAACCAGCCGAGAAGAACAAAGGGAGCATCCATGAGAAGCACAATCCTGCTGTGGTCCGCGGCGCTGCTGTGGGCGGCGCTTGTGTCCGGCGGGCAATCGGCCTCCGGCGGCGACTGGGCTCACTGGCGCGGCCCGGAACAGAACGGCGTGTCGCGGGAGAAGGGACTGATCGAGGACTGGTCCCTGGAACCCCGCAAGAACGTCATCTGGGAATCGCCGATCGGCGGTCGAGCGGCGCCGGTGGTGATGAACGGCCGGATCTATCTGAACTGCCGCACGTCGGACGACGTCAACGATCCGGTGCAGAAGATTCACGCCCGCGAGCAGGTGATCTGCCGCGACGCGAACACGGGCGAGGTGATCTGGACCGACGTGTTCAATGTCTTCCAGACCGACATCCCCGCGCCCCGCGTCGGCTGGGCCTCGATGGTCGGCGATCCCGAAACGGGTAACGTGTTCGTGCACTCGGTCAGCGGCATCTTCCGCTGCTACGATCCCGACGGCAAGGTGCAGTGGGAGTACTCGCTGTTCGAGGACTACGGCAAGATCTCCGGCTACGGCGGCCGGACCCAGACGCCGATCATCGACGAGGATCGGATCATCGTCAGCTTCCTGGTCCGCAACTGGGGCGAGTACCGGGGACCGGGCCCCAAGCACGCCTTTTTCGCGTTCGATAAGCACGACGGCAAGCTGCTGTGGGTGTCCACGCCCGGCGAGTCGCCCGAGGACACGAACTACTCGTGCCCCGTCGTGGCCGTGATCAACGGCGTGCGGATGCTGATCTGCGGGGTGGCGGACGGAGCCGTCTACGGCATTAACGCCCGCACGGGCGAAAAGATCTGGGGCTTCCGCATGTCGAAGCGCGGCCTGAATGCCACGCCCGTCGTGGACGGCAACCTGGTCTACATGTCGCACGGCGAGGACAATATCGACACCCTGAAGTTCGGCCGCGTGCAGTGCATCGACGGGACGGGCACGGGCGACGTGACCGAAACCCACGGCGTGTGGCGGGTCGATGACGTGAAGGCGGGCTACACCGGCCTGCTGGTCAAGGATGGAATCCTGTACGTGGTGGCCGACACGGGCCGGCTGTACGCCTACGACAGCAAGACGGGCCAGCAGCTCTGGACGCACAGCCTGGGCACCGTCGGCAAGGGCTCGCCCGTCTGGGCCGACGGCAAGCTGTACGTGATGGAGGTGAACGGCAAGATTCACATTCTGCGGCCCAGCCGCGAGGGCTGCGAGTCGCTGTCGGTAGTCGAACTGCTGGCCACCGACGGCACCGGGTATGACGAGATCTACGCCTCGCCGGCCATCGCCAACGGCAAGATCTACCTGGTCACGCGCGACCGCACGCTCTGCCTGGGCGACACGAGCGTCGAGCCGAGCAGCGACCCGGTGCCGCCGCTGCCCGAGGAATCTCCGGCCGGCGAGGAGATCGCGCATCTGCAACTGATCCCCTACGAAGCCCTCGTGGCGGAAGGCGGCGAGATCTCGTACGAGCTGCGGGCCTTCGACAAGAATGGCCGGTTCATCAAGACGCTCGAACCCCAACTGGAACCGCAGGAAGACCTCTCCGCGGCCCAGGTGCAAGGTACCAAACTGGTGTTCGCGGCCGACGCGCCGCTGCAGGCCGGCCACGTGGTGGCCAAACACGGCGACCTGACGGCCACCGCCCGGGTCCGCGTCTTTCCGCCGCTGCCCTGGCAGTTCGACTTCGAGGGTCTGCCGCCGAACAAAACCATTCCCGGCTGGCTGAACGGCGAATTCCCGATGCTCAAGCCCACCGACCTGGATGGTTCGAAGGTCCTGCTGCGCACCGTGCCGCCCAGCCGGCCCAGCAACTGGGTCTGGATCGGGCCGTCCAACATGCGCGGCTACACCATTCAGTCCGACGTGATGATGAAGGAACTGCGGCGGCAGTTGCCCAGCGCCGGGATCACCGCGCAGCGATACAACTTCATCATCAAGGGCAACTACGCCAAGGTAGCCGTGCAGAGCTGGCAGCCGCACCTGCGGATGGCCAAGGAAGTCAAGTATCGGACGGATCCCGACGTCTGGTACACGCTGAAAATGCGCGTCGATATCGAAAACGACCAGGCGATCGTCCGCGGCAAGATCTGGAAACGGGGCGAACCGGAACCGGACGCCTGGACCGTGGAGGCGATTGACCCGCATCCCAACCTGGCAGGCAGCCCCGGGCTGTTTCAGTATTCGCTGGCAGATTGTTATTTCGACAACGTCATGGTGACGAAGGACGAGTAAATGACTATTCACAAATCGAGTTTACCGCTGATCTGCGTGGCCCTGGCCGCACTGCTTGCCGTGGGCTGTCCGCCCCCGGCCGCGCCGCCCAAACCGGCGCCCGCACCCGATGCCGGCACCACGGTCGCTCCCGCCGAACCCGATGCGGTTCAGCCCGCACCCGAGCAGCCGGCCGCGACTCC